>NZ_VISW01000002.1:257372-603359 GCF_007827635.1 Micromonospora sp. CNZ296 | reverse complement strand
GCCGGATCAACGAAGAGCCACCCAAGTGATCACCAACGCCGAACCCTAACGGCAATCAGCCGAACCGATCACCACAGACATAGAAGCGTCTTGCACTTCGGTGCCCGGCAAACCTCCCGAACCGGACACTCAAGGGGCCCGAACTGCAAGATCGCGCGGGAAAAGTGGGGTCAGGCTGCGGCGAGGGCGTGCTGGGGTGGGCGCAGGGACGACTCGCCCGTCGACCAGGCGGTGAGCAGGTGTGCGGCGAAGAGGGCGTCCAGCGCCAGCGCGGCGGCGGCCCCGAACAGCACGTCGGACGCGAGCGCCGGCTCGGCCCGGACCAGCCCGCCGCACATGTCGTACGCGGCGATCTGCTCGTGTACGGCGTCGGCCTCGACGTGCTCGTCGTAGAAGCGCGTGGCGACCTCGTCGAAGCCGAGCCGGCGCAGTCCGTTGCCGTAGCGGCGATTCGGCAGCGACGAGGTCATCTCGTACGCGGCCAGGTGCCCGAGCAGCGCCCCGCGCAGCCGCCGGTGCAGACCGAACAGCGACATCAGGTTGTTCGTCGCCAGCGTCACCGCCGGCACCCGGTCCAGATGGGCGGCGTAGCCGGTGTCCAGGCCGAGCCGGTCCATCGTGGTGCGGAACAGCTCGGCGTGCATCCGGTCCAGCCGGCCGTTGCCGTACTCGTCGGTCTGGATCTCCACGAGCGCGGCCTTCGCCGGCCCACCGAGCCGGGGCAGCGCCCAGCTGTGCGGGTCGGCCTCGCGCAGGTGGTAGATCGAGCGGTGGGCGACGAACTCGCGGAACCGGTCGAGGTCGGCGCGGCGTTGCAGCGTGGCGGCCAGCGGCGGGCCGTCGTCGGCGGCCACCAGGTCGGCCAGCGCACCCGGCACGCCGGCCGGCAGCACCGCCGGCTGCGGACCGGCCAGCTCGCGCAGCGCCGCCTCGAACGGCCGCTCGGCGCGGGCGCGCAGCGCCAGCAGCGACGGCTCCCACTCCCACGCCTCGTCGACGCCCGACCAGCCCCGGTAGTGCAGCTCGTAGCAGAGGAACAGGGTGAGCTGGAGGTCCTCGTCGGTCAGCGGCGCGGCGGCCGCGTCCAGGTGCGTGCCCAGCCCGGCCGGCAGCTCGCCCGGCGCCGCGCGCAGCGCGGTCAGCAGCGCGGCGGAGACGGGCCCGCGCGCCGCGGGCAGCGGAGCGGGGCCGTAACGACTGTCGGCGGCGACGGACATGTGACCTCCCGGGACGGTTGCGCCCGGTCGCAGTGCCCCGCCCGGATGCCGCTAAACGACTTCGTCCGCCGCGATGGCCTCGGTCTGGATCACCCGCTCCCGCACCCGGCGGGCGGCGTCCCCGTCGGCCACCAGGCCGCGCAGGTCGGCCAGCGCCGGTTCGGGCGCGTCCAGCGGCACGGCCGGGTCCACCACCGCCTCCAGGACGGCAGGCCGGTCGGCCGCCAGCACCTCGTCCCAGGCGGGTCCGACCAGGTCCGGCCGGTCCACCCGGACGCCGTGCAGCCCGAGCAGGCGGGCCCACCCGGCGTACGGCACCTCGGGCCCCCGCTCCCCGGGTGACCGGCCGCCGCCGACGCCGGACCGGTCCCTGTTGTTCAGCACCAGCACGATCAGCCGGGGATCGCGCCAGGCCGTCCAGTGGTGCGCCACAGTGATCAGCTCGGCCAGGCCGTTGAGCTGCATCGCGCCGTCGCCGAGCAGCGCGAACACCGGCTCGTCCGGGCGGGCCAGCTTGGCGGCGACCGCGTACGGCAGGGCGCAGCCCATCGAGCCGAGCGTGCCGCACAGCCGCGCCTGCACACCCGGCGGCAGCTCCAGGTGCCGGGCGTACCAGTAGACGACCGAGCCGACGTCGACGGCGACGCCGGCGTGCCGGGGCAGCCGGGTGGACAGCTCACGGAGCACGAGCCGCGGGTCGACCGGATCGGCGGGTGTGGCGGCGCGCTCGGCGGCGGCCACGCGCCACCGGTCCACCATCTTCTCCACCATGCCGCGCCACTCGCGGTGGGGATTCTCCGGCACCCGGGTCAGCAGCGCCCGCAGCGTCTCGGCGGCGTCGCCGACCAGCGGCACGTCCACCGGGTAGCGGGTGCCGATGCGCCGGCCGTCGATGTCGATCTGGATGGTGCGTACCTGGCCCGGCATCGGGAACCAGTCGGTCCACGGATCGTTGGTGCCGATCATCAACAGCGTGTCGCAGGAGCCCATGAGCTGCGCGGCGGCGGTGGTGGTGCCGACCTCGCCGAGCACGCCGGTGTGGAACGGCAGCCGCTCGTCGAGCACCGGCTTGCCCAGCAGCGACGTGGCCACGCCCGCGCCGAGCCGGTCGGCGAGTGCGACGATCTCCTCGGCCGCGCCGTGCGCGCCCTGGCCGACGAGCACCGCCACCCGCCGCCCGTTGCCGAGCAGCGAGGCGGCGGCGTCCAGGTCGGCGTCGTGCGGCAGCACCCGGGCCAGCGGCTCGCCGGGCGTCGCGGTGACCACCCCGGCGGTCTGCGGCAGCAGGTCCGGTACGGCGGTGACCTGCAACGCGCGCGGCAGCACCACGCAGGTCGGGCTGCGGGTCGCCGCGGCGGTACGGAACGCCTGGTCCAGCAGTGCCGGCACCTGCTCGGGCCGGCGGCCGTAGCGGACGAACTGGTTGCACACGTCGCCGAACAGCCGGCTCAGCCCGATCTCCTCGTGCGCGCCACCGAGTGGGCCGGTGACGTCCTCGCCGATGATCGCGACCACCGGCTTGCTGTCGAGCTTGGCGTCGTAGAGCCCGTTGAGCAGGTGCACCGCGCTCGGGCCCTGGGTCGCCAGGCACACCCCGACGCCGCCGGTGAACTTCGCGTGCCCGGTGGCCATGTACGAGGCGGTCTCCTCGTGCCGGGCGGGGACGAACGCCGGGTCCCCGCCCGCGTCGTCGAGCGCGCCCACGAGCGGGGCGATCGCCGCGCCCGGACAGCCGAACACCCGCGGCACCCGCCAGGCCCGCAGGCGTTCGACCACCAGGTCGGCGACGATGCGCTCAGCCATTACCCCGCCCCGGCGTGCTCGCGTCGACGTAGCGCAGCACCGCGCCGACCCCGTCGGTCAGCTCCGGCGCCTCCTCGGGCGCGAGCACCGTCAGGTCCGCGTCGGTGCCGATCAGCGCGCGCAGCAGCGCCGCGTCGGCGCGTACCCGCTGGGGGTCGGCCACCGACATGCCGGCCAGCTGCCCCGGGTCGGTGGCGATCTCGGTCGGCTCGGGGCCCACCCACAACTCGCCGTCGGCCGACGGGTCGTCCACGATGAGCATCGTGTCGACCTGGTTGCGTTGCAGCGCGGAGACCACGGCGTCGAGTCCGGCGCCGACGTCCTCCTGGACGCCGAAGCGGTCCAGCGCGGCGGCGATCCGCCGGTCGGCGACCTCGGCGACGGTCTGCACCATGATGTCGTCCATCAGCGTGTCGTCGGCGCCCACGTCGCGGGCGCCCGCGTCGGTGCGGACCAGCACGTCCTGCCAGCGCTCGGGGAGCTGGGCGGCGATCATGCCGGTGGCCCGCACGTCCCCGGCCACCAGGACGACGTCCGCGCCGACGCGCTCGGCCAGGTCGGCGGTGGCCGCGGCGGCGTCACCGGCGTTCTGGTGCCACGCCTCCATGGCGGCGCGCTGGTAGCGGGACTGCGACCACCCGCCCGGCTGCACCCGGCGCAGCTGGCGGCTCTGCCCGCCCTTCACCTGGGCGCGCCGGGGCACGCCACCGGCGCTGACCGCCATGGCGTCCGCGCCGGTACGGTCGGCCAGCACCCGTACCCAGGCCACCTGCTCGCCGCGCTGGGCGACCAGCGGCATGGTGTGCGGCAGCGCCGACCAGCTCGCCAGGTCACGCAGCGGCGGCGCGGACAGGTACTCGGTGAGCACCACGCGGCCCCGGGTGGCGAAGACGGCGATGCCGTAGTCGCCGGGCATCGGCTGGTGCCGGCGGACGACCTCCTCCACCGCCTCGACGGTGACCGGGTCGGCGCCCTGCCCCAGCAGGTCGCCCTTGAGGGCCCGCCAGCGCAGGTCGACCTGCGGTCGCGCGTCCTGGGTGTCGCGGGAGGCGTCCATGTACACCGAGCACCAGGGCCCGGGACGGTTGTAGAGCGGGCGCAGGAAGGACAGCTGCATGCTCGACCCCTTTCCGGCTCGGCCGCACGCATACCCGCACCCCGGCGGATGTCACCTGCCGGCGGCCGGGGCGTGACCACCGTTCATTCACGTCGTTCAACCCGAAGGGCCGATACCATCTGTGCACGGAACGGGACTCTCGGTGGTGAACATGGACACGGAGCTGTACAGCCGACGCGTCGTCCACCCGACGGAACGCGTCGTCACCGGGCGTCTCGTCCGGTTGATGGAGGGCTACGCCCGGGAGGTCCGGGTCGGGCAGCCCGCGCTGGTCGCGGTGCTGACCGCCGCGGGCGTGGTGGGGCTGCTGCTGAAGGTGGTGCGCGCGTTGCTCAGCAGCGGCGGCGGCGGGGCCCGGCGCAGCTTCAAGGAGCTGAAGAAGGGGCCGGAGTTCCTGGTCACCCCGGTCCGGGTACGCGACGCCGCCGGCCGGCTGGTCGAGGTCGAGCTGCACGGCCACCTGCCGCAGAGCGCGCTGCACCCCGGCGACCACGTCCAGCTCACGCTGCGGGCGCAACGTGACGAGGACCTGCCGCCGCGGATCGAGCGGATCGTCAACCTGACCACCGGGCAACTGCTGACCCCGCGTACCGCGACGCTCTGGTCCCACCTGGGTCCGGCGCTGCTGCTCCAGGCCATGCTGGGCGCCGTGCTGCTGTTCGGCGTGGCCGCCTGCTCGGCCCTGACCTAGGTTTCCCCGTCACCGGAGGCGGGCACCGCTGCGGCCATGTTCGCCGGATTCACGCTCACCGAGATCGACGTCGGCGAGGTCCGCCTGCGCGTACGCCACGGCGGCTCCGGGCCACCCGTGGTGCTGCTGCACGGGCACCCGCGTACCCATGCGACCTGGCACCGGGTGGCGCCGCGGCTGGCCGCGCGGCACACGGTGATCTGCCCGGACCTGCGCGGCTACGGCGGCTCGTCGAAGCCGCCGAGCGACCCGGAGCACACCGTCTACTCGAAGCGGGCGATGGCAGCCGACGTGGTCGGGCTGCTCGACGCGCTCGGCCACCGCCGGGCCGCAGTGATCGGTCACGACCGCGGCGCGTACGTGGCCATGCGGACCGCCCTGGACCATCCGGACCGGGTGAGCCGCCTCGGCGTGCTGGATGGGGTGCCGATCGGTGAGGCGCTGGCCCGCTGCGACGCCCGGTTCGCCGCCCGCTGGTGGCACTGGTTCTTCCTCGGTCAGCTCGCCAAGCCGGCCGAGCGGGTGATCAACGCCGATCCGGACGCCTGGTACGGCGGATCACCGGAGGAGATGGGCGAGCAGGCGTACGCCGACTACCGGCGCGCCATCCACGACCCGGCGACGGTGCACGCCATGTGCGAGGACTACCGGGCCGGGCTCGGGCCGGACCGGGCGGCGGACGACGCCGACCGGGCCGCCGGGCGGCGGATCGGCTGCCCGGTGCTGTTCGCCTGGTCCGAGCGCGACGACATGGTCGACCTCTACGGCGACCCGGCCGCGATCTGGCGGGACTGGGCCGACGACGTGCGGACCGCGTCGATCCCGTCCGGGCACCACATGGCCGAGGAGGCGCCGCGGGAGCTGACCGACGTGCTGGCCGGGTTCCTCGCCGAGGATGTCGCCGCGGTCAGCGACCCGCGGGGGTGAGCGGCCGCTGCGCGACAGCCGGCGCGTCGAGCAGGCCCCTGCGGCTCGCCCAGCGCTCGAACAGCACGGTGGCGAACGGGGGCACCGCGCTGGCCAGGGCCAGCCCGGTCTGCACGAGCGTCCAGCGGCGCCGCCGGGCCACCACAAGCGCCAGCAGGCCGTAGACCACGAACAGCGCGCCGTGGATCGGGCCGAAGATCTTCACGCCGATCTCGTCGCCGGGCGGGCCGTACTTGACCGCCATGCCGGCCAGCAGCGCCGCCCACGAGCAGGCCTCGGCGAACGCCGCCACCACGAACGCCCGGATCCACCCGTCGCGCATTCCGCCACTCCCCTTCGCCGTCGGCGGCCATGCTAGCCGCCCGGGCCGGGCCGCCCGGACGGAACCCGCTGCCCCGCGACGGGGATCACCGGGGCCGCCACGGGGTACAGAAAAGGGCCTCCGGGCCTTTCCTGACCCGCCACTCCGTGCGAGGTTGGGGAGAACCAACGGTGACAGGGTGGTGACCATGGGCGAGGACGTCGGCGTGCGTACCTTCAGCCGGGAGGACCGGGCCCGCTATCGCGAGAAGGTCCGGCGGTGCCTGGACGTGTTCGCCGAGATGCTGCGCGAGTCCCGGTTCGACGTGGAGCGGCCGATGACCGGCCTGGAGATCGAGCTGAACCTGGTCGACGACGGCTTCGACCCGGCCATGCGCAACGCCGACGTGCTGGAGGCGATCGCCGACCCGGCGTTCCAGACCGAACTGGGCCAGTTCAACGTGGAGATCAACGTCGAGCCGCGGCGGCTCGCCGGCACCGGCACCGCGGCGTTCGAGGAGCACGTCCGGGCCAGCCTGAACGCCGCCGAGGAGAAGGCCCGTACCGTCGGCGCGCACATGGTGATGATCGGGATCCTGCCGACGCTGCGCCCGGAGCACCTGACCGCCGAGACGCTGTCGGCCAATCCCCGGTACGCGCTGCTCAACGAGCAGATCTTCGCCGCCCGGGGCGAGGACCTGCCCATCGCGATCAGCGGGGTGGAGCGGCTGGCCACCACCGCCGACACCATCACGCCGGAGGCGGCGTGCACCAGCACCCAGTTCCACCTCCAGGTCAGCCCGGCGCAGTTCGCCGACTACTGGAACGCGGCCCAGGCGGTCGCCGGCATCCAGGTGGCGCTCGGCGCGAACTCCCCGCTGTTCTTCGGCCGGGAGCTGTGGCGCGAGACCCGGGTGCCGCTGTTCCAGCAGGCCACCGACACCCGGGCGGAGGAGATCAAGGCCCAGGGCGTACGCCCGCGGGTGTGGTTCGGCGAACGCTGGATCACGTCGGTGTTCGACCTGTTCGAGGAGAACGTCCGCTACTTCCCGGCGCTGCTGCCGGTCTGCGACCCGGAGGACCCGGCGGCCACGCTGCACAGCGGCGGCGTGCCGAAGCTGGCCGAGCTGCGGTTGCACAACGGCACCATCTACCGGTGGAACCGGCCGGTCTACGACGTGCTCAAGGGCCGGCCGCACCTGCGGGTGGAGAACCGGGTGCTGCCGGCCGGGCCGACGGTGGTGGACACCGTCGCCAACGGCGCGTTCTACTTCGGCCTGGTACGGGCGCTCGCCGAGTCCGACCGCCCGTTGTGGTCGCAGATGTCGTTCAGCGCGGCCGAGGAGAACTTCAACGCCTGCGCCCGGCACGGCATCGACGCCCAGGTGTACTGGCCCGGGCTGGGCTACCTGCCGGTGACCGAGCTGGTGCTGCGCCGGTTGCTGCCGATGGCCCACCACGGGCTGGACCGGTGGGGCCTGGACCCGGCGGAGCGGGATCGGCTGCTCGGCATCGTCGAGCAGCGCTGCCTGACCGGCCGCAACGGCGCGACGTGGCAGGTGGAGACGCTGCACCGGCTGGAGTCGGCCGACCACATGGACCGGCCGGCGGCGCTGCGCGAGGTGGTCCGCCACTACGTCGACCTGATGCACAGCAACCGGCCCGTGCACGAGTGGCCGATCCCCTGAGCCGGGTCGGCGCGGTGCCCCGCGTCAGCGCAGCGCCGTCACGGTCGCCCGCGCGGCCTGGGCCACCAGCGCGTCGTCGGGCTCCGCGTCGCGGCTGTCCCGGCTGGACATGACTGCGAGCACGATCGGCGCCCGGTCCGGCGGCCACACCACGGCGATGTCGTTGCGGGTGCCGTACCCGCCGGTGCCGGACTTGTCCGCCACCTGCCAGCCGGCCGGCACGCCGGCCCGGACCAGTCCGCTCCCGGTGGTGCTGGCCCGCATCCAGCCCAGCAGCAGGTCGCGGTCCGCGGGCGGCAGGGTCTCACCCAGCGTGTACGCCCGCAGCGAGCCGGCCAGCGCGCGCGGCGTACTGGTGTCGCGCTCGTCGCCGGGCGTGGCCGCGTTGAGTTCCGGCTCGGTACGGGCGGGCCGGGTCACCTGGTCGCCGACGTCCCGCAGCGCCCGCTCGAAACCGGCCGGGCCGCCGAGCGCGTCGAACAGCAGGTTGCCGGCGGTGTTGTCGCTGTACCGCACCGCCGCCTCGGCGGCGTCCCGCAGCGTCATCCCGGTCTCCACGTGCCGCTCGGTCACCGGGGAGTGCGCCACCAGGTCCGCGCGCCGGTAGCGGACCACCCGGTCCCGGTCGGCGTCCGACGTGGCGGCCAGCATCGCGCCCGCCGCGAGCGCCTTGCACGTGGAGGCGTACGCGAACCGCTCGTCGGCCCGGTGCGCGAGGGTGCGGCCGGTGCCGGTGTCGAGGGCGAAGACGCCGATCCGGGCGCCGGAGCGCCGCTCCAGGGCCGCCAGTTCCGGCGGCGCGGGCACCGGCGAGGCGTTCGGTGTGGCGCTCGGCGTGGCCGAGGCGGTGGATGCGGCCGGGGCGCTGGTCGCCGGTGCGGGTTCGGGCCGGTCCGTGGTGCAGCCGGCCACCAGAGCCGTCGCCGTGAGCATCGCCGCCGCGAGCACCTGCCGTCGGATCATCCGTTTCCTCCCCCGTCGTCCGGACCACGCCGTTCTCGGGCCATTGTCGCCGATCCCGGTCGCCGGTGGTCCGCAGCCTCTCGGCCGGCGCGGTGGTCCGGCCGCCCGCCGCGCCGGCCAGGACCGGTGGTTCGCCGGCCGACGCGGCGGGTCAGCCCGCGACGGCGGCGAACGTGACAGCGCCGAGCGCGGCCACCGGCAGCGCCACCGCGGCGGCCAGCAGCCGCACCCGGGCGGACCGGCCGATCAGCACCACGAGCAGCGCGGCGAGCGCGAGGTCGATCGCGACGTTCCACCACGCTCCGGGGTACGACCCGGACTTCAGCGCGAACCGCAGCGCCTCCTCGACGAACACGGCCACCGGCAGGGCGGTCCCCACGATTCGCCGCCATCCGTCGGTCCGCGCCCAGATGCCGCCGACGCCGAACACCACGCCCGCCACCACGCCGAACGCCATCCAGACGATCGAGGTGGGCGACCAGATCACGGCGAGGTCGTCGCCCTGGAGCAGCGTCGCCGCCAGGTAGTAGCTGGGCACCGCGACGATCAGCAGGACGCTGGCCGCCACGGCGGCGCGCACCGCGCCCGACCGGATCCACCATCCCAGCGCGAACGCGGCGACCGCCCAGGTGGCTGTGGAGTTGCCGAGTTCGGCGAACGGGAACGGCACCCACTTGATCCAGACGAAGTCCAGGAAGCCGAGCAGGAAACCGGCGACGGGGACGACAAGCGCGACGGCGCGACGCGAGGGTGGCATGCGGGGGAGCATACTCAGTATGCTCACCGGGTCGGCAGGGTGGCCCTACGAAGCCAGGCGCCGCTCGGACGGCGCGAGACGCACCGCGGCGTCGGAGCGGTTGATCTCGGCCCACACCTCGTCGAGGGAGAGGCCGAGGACGTCGGCGATGGCGGCGATGGTGGGGAACGCCGGCGTGGCGACCCGGCCGGACTCGATCTTCCGGAGCGTCTCCGGGGAGACACCGGCGTCGAGCGCGGTGAGCAGCATCGAACGCTCGCCCCGGGCGCGGCGCAGAAGCGCACCGAGGCGCTGCCCGCGCTCGACCTCGGCGGGGGTGAGGGGCAACCTGACCATGCCAGGATTCTAATACCGGGATAACATGACCGGGATACTTATTGGTCGCGTGAGGAAGGCGCCTGCATGATCGAGATCCTGAGCCCCACCGACGTACGGCGGGCGCGGGACACCGGCGCCCTGGTCGCCCACATCCTGCGGACGCTGCGCAGCCGCACCACCGTGGGCACGAACCTGCTCGACATCGACCGGCAGGCGCAGCGCATGATCACCGAGGCCGGGGCGCAGTCCTGCTACGTCGACTACGAGCCGTCGTTCGGGCGCGGGCCGTTCGGCCACTACATCTGCACCTCGGTCAACGACGCGGTGCTGCACGGGCTGCCGCACGACTACACGCTGGCCGACGGCGACCTGCTGAGCCTCGACCTGGCCGTCTCGCTGGGCGGGGTGGTGGCCGACTCCGCGATCAGCTTCGTCGTCGGTGACGCCCGGCCCGCGGAGAGCGTCGCGCTCATCGACGCCACCGAACGGGCGTTGCAGGCCGGGATCGCCGCGGCCCGCCCCGGCGCCCGCGTCGGCGACCTCTCGTACGCCATCGGCTCGGTCCTCACCGAAGCCGGATACACGGTCAACACCGAGTTCGGCGGCCACGGCGTCGGGTCGACGATGCACCAGGACCCGCACGTGTCGAACACCGGGCGCCCCGGGCGCGGCTACACGCTGCGTCCCGGACTGCTCCTGGCGCTGGAGCCGTGGGTGATGGCGGACACCGCCACGCTGGTCACCGACGCCGACGGGTGGACGCTGCGCAGCGCGACCGGCTGCCGCACCGCGCACAGCGAGCACACCATCGCCATCACCGACGACGGCGCGGAGATCCTGACGCTGCCGAAGCAGTGACCTTCGCTGCGGCAGGCGTCGCCGTTCTCCCGCGTTCCCGCCGCCGGGCGTCGTCAGGCGGGTGCGCAGCGCTCCCGCAGCTCCGGCACGCCGGGGCCGGTGAGGTCGTCGCAGTAGGCGGCCCGCCCGGCCATCGCCATCATCAGCGCGAGCGTGGTGCCGCTGACCAGCGGGCCGGTGCCGGCGGTGAACGGTCCGTCGGTCGCCTCCACCCGCAGGCCGTCGATCGCGCTGCGCCCGGCCACCGTGAAGTCCCGCCCGGCGTAGAACCGGGCGACCGGCGTGACGGCCTCGACCGACGGCGTCCGTGTCAGGCCGAGCGGACGCCGGATGTCCTGGGCGTGCACGACCACCTCACCGAGCCACGCCTCGGTCGGCCCGAACGTCGAGGTGGTGCTGCCGATGATCCGGCGGAACCGGTCCAGCGTCTCCCCCGGGTCGGCGCCCCGGTGCCCGGCCAGCCGGCGGTCGTTGTGCAGATCGAAGTCGAAGCGAGCGCCGAGCACGCTCGCGAGCCAGCGGACGCGGCCGATGCTCGCCGCCGCGGTCATGTGCGCCAGCGTCTCCTCCACCGTCCACCGGCTGCACAGCGAGGGCCGCGCCCACTGCGCCGCGTCGAGCCCGGCGAGATCGTCGGCCAGGGCGGCGCGCTCGGCGTGCGCGAGCGCCCACAGCTCGCTGCGGGTCAGCGTGTCGGACATGGAACCTCCAGAGTCGGGCCGTCGGAGGTTGGACCGCGCCGCCGCGGCGAACTCACCGCTCCCCCCTTCGCCGATCTTGGAGTTGTGGTGGTTCACCAACCCGGCATCGGCGACATTCGAGGCGCCACAACTCCAAGATCGACGGGGGCGAGTCGGGTTCAACGTTTGCTGCACGTCCGCTGAACGCTCGCCGGTGACGCTTCTCGCATCCATCAAACCGCAAGGGAGAAGCGTCATGTCACACCGTTTCCTCTCCACCTCGCGTGCCGCCGCCTCGGTGGTCGGTGCGCTCGTCCTGGCCGCCGCGGGCCTTGCCGGTGGCGCCGCCCCGGCGTCCGCGGCCTACATCGTCCCCGCCGACTGCGGCCCCTACTCCGGGGCGCCGGTGCCGGCCGGATACACCCTGAGATTCGCCGGCGCGCTCTACGTCAGCAACAACGCCAACGGCCCGGAGTTCATCATCGGCACGACAACTCGCAACGTCATCGTCGGAAGCGTCTACGACGACATCATCTGCGGGCTCGACGGCAACGACGACATCCAGGCCAACAGCGGCGACGACATCGTCTACGGCGGGCTGACCGGCGACGACATCTGGGGCGACCTGGGCAACGACAACCTCCACGGCGACGGCGGCGCCGACACCATCCACGGTGACCGCTTCATCGGGCCCAGCGCCCTGGACGGCAACGACCGCGTGGACGGCGGCAGCAACGACGACCACCTCTACGGCGACCAGGGCGTGGACACCCTGGTCGGCGGCCCCGGCTGGGACGACGGTGACTGCGGACCGGACGCGGTGATCGACGATCCCCGGCCCACCCTGGATCTCCCGATCAACTGCCCGTGATCCCGCCGGCACGGCGGTCCGCGCACCGGGAGACCGGGAACGCGGACCGTCGCGCTGCCGCCTGTCGGATCGTCGTCAGGCCCGGTCCGACCATCGCCGTCCGCGGCTACCGTGACAGTCCGTGGCGGTGGAGTTCCGGGTACTCGGCGACCTGGACGTCCGGGTCGACGGCCGGACGGTCCGGATCGGTCACGCCCGTCAACAGTGCGTCCTCGCCGCCCTGCTGGTCGAGCCCAACCGTGTCGTCGCGACCGAACAGCTCATCAGCCGGGTCTGGGGCGACGAGGTGCCGGACGGGGCCACCGCCACCCTGCGTGGCTACCTGTCCCGGCTCCGCCGGGCCCTGGCCGGCACGGACGAGGTCCGCATCGTCCGGCGCCATCCCGGCTATCTGCTCGCCGTCGACCCGGACCGCGTCGACCTACACCGCTTCCGCGAGCTGACCGAGCAGGCTCGGCGCGCCGGGGACGACGCGACAGCGATCAGCTGCCTGGAACGGGCGCTGGGTCTCTGGCGCGGCGAGGCGTTCGACGGGCTGACCACACAGTGGCTGGTGGCCTACCGGCAGACCCTCGACCGGCAGCGGCTCGCCGCCGCGCTGGACCGCAACGACATCGCCCTGCGCCGGGGCCGGCACGTCCGCCTTCTCCCCGACGTCCTGGCGCTGAGCGGCCGGTACCCGTGGGACGAGCGCCTGGCGGCGCAGGCGATGCTCGCGTTGTACCGGTGCGGGCGGCAGGCCGACGCCCTCGAGCACTTCCACCGGATGCGCCGCCGGCTGGCCGCCGAGGTCGGTACGGACCCCAGCCCGCCGCTGGCACAGCTCTACCAGCAGATCCTCACCGCCGACGCGGCGATCGCGCCGCCGGACCTGCCGGGCGGCGGCGAGCCGAGCGCGACGGCCACCGGCACGGCACGGGATGCGGGTGCCGTGCCCCGGCAGCTACCAGCGTCGCCAGGGGTCTTCGCCGGCCGGACCGCCCAGCTCGCGCGCCTCGACGAACAACTCGGCGACGCGGGACGCCCGGACGGCGGCGGGTCGCCGGTGGTGATCTCGTCCATCGGTGGTGGCGGTGGCGTCGGAAAGACCTGGCTGGCCCTGCGCTGGGCGCACGCCAACGCCGGCCGCTTCCCCGACGGGCAGCTCTACGTCAACCTGCGCGGCTTCGATCCGACCGCGGACCCGGTGGCGTGGCCCGCGGCGGTGCGCGGATTCCTCGAAGCACTCGGCGTCGAACCGGCACGCGTCCCGGCCGACCCGGACGCCCGGGCGTCGCTGTACCGCACGCTCGTCGCCGGCCGCCGGCTGCTGGTGGTTCTCGACGACGCCCGCGACACCGCCACGGTGATCCCGCTGCTGCCCGGCACGCCCACGAGTGCGGTCCTGGTGACCAGCCGCCGGCAGCTGGCCGGCCTCGTCACCACCCACGGCGCGCGTCCGCTGCCACTGGACGTGCTGCCCGACGACGAGGCCCACGAGCTGATCGTCCGGCAGGTGGGTGCCGCACGGGTGGCGGGACACCCGGACGCCGTCGCGGACATCCTGCGCTTCTGCGGAGGTCTGCCGCTGGCGCTCGGGATCGTGGCGGCCCGTGCCGCGCTTCACCCCGAACTCCCCCTGTCGTCGGTCGCGGCGGAGCTGACCACGGCTGTCCACCCGCTGGACGCGCTGGCCGGCGACGAGGCGACGACGAACCTGCGCGTGGTGCTGTCCCGCTCGCTCGCGGCGCTCACACCGGCCTCGGCGGAGGTGTTCACGCTGCTCGGACTCGCCCCGGGCCCGGACATCAGCCGGGCCGCGGCGGCCGGCCTGACCGCCCGTACGCCGGACGAGCTGCGCCCGCTGCTGCGCGAGCTGGTCGACGCGCATCTCGTGCAGGAGCACGTCGCGGGCCGGTACCGCATGCACGACCTGGTCCGCAGTTTCGCGGTCGAGCGGGCGACCGGCGACCCGGCCGGTACCCGGCCCGCGCTGTGCCGGCTGGTCGACCACCACCTGCACACGGCGCACGCGGCCGCGCTGCTGCTGTCCCCGCAGCGCGACCCGCTGACCCTGGCCCCCGCCGCGCCGGGGGTGACCGCCGAACGGCTCGACGACCTGGCGGCCGCGCTGGCCTGGTTCACCAGCGAACACCAGGTGCTCCTCGCGATCATCGACTACGCCGCCGGCAACGGCCTCGACACCGCTGCCGGGCAGCTGTCGTGGACCCTGGCCACCTACTTCGACAGGCAGGGCCACTGGCACGACTGGGCCACAGTGGCCCGCCGGGCGGTCGAGGCGACCCGGCGGTCGGGTGACCGTCCCGCGCAGGCCCAGGCGCGCCGGCTCCTGGCCGGGGCCTGCTCCAACCTCGGCCGGTACGACGAGGCGCAGCGCAACCTGCTCGCCGCGCTCGACCTGTTCGCCGCCCTGGGCGACGACGAGGGGCGGGCGCACACCCACTTCGACCTCAGCATGCTGCACGACCGGCAGCGGCAGCCCCGGGAGGCCCTGCCGCACGCGCGGCGGAGCCTCGCCCTCTACGAACGGGTCGGCGGCCCGCTCAAGCAGGCGGTCGCGCTCAACGCGATCGGCTGGTACCACTCGCAGCTCGGCGAGCACCACGACGCGATCACCTTCTGCCGCCGGGCGCTCGCCCTGTCCGAGGAGGCCGGGAGCGCGTACGGGCAGGCGAACACGTGGGACAGCATCGGCTTCGCCCACCACCACCTCGGCGAGTACGAGCACGCAGTCGACTGCTTCCGGCAGGCCCTCGCCCTGTTCACCGACATCGGTGACCGGCATGCCGAGGGCATCGTGCTGGACCACCTCGGCGACACGTGGGCCGCGGCCGGGCGAGCGGACGCGGCCCGGGACGCCTGGCAACGGTCACTCGCGCTGCTCGACGAACTCGGTCACGCCGACGCCGAGGCGGTACGGCGGAAACTTCACCAGTGAGCGCTCAGAGCGCCACGATCGCCGCGCTCTCCGGCGGCAACTCGATCCCGTCGCGCATCACAGTGACGCCCTCCGAGGTGGCGAGCAGCACCCGGCGTACCACACCGGGCAGGTTGATCCGCTGTGCCCGGCCGGCCAGGTTCGCCACCACGAGCGTCTCGCCGCGCCGCATCACCAGGAACCGGTCGCCGTGGCGTACGTCGACCCGGTCGAGCCGGGGGTCGGACAGGTCGGCCCGGGATCGGCGCAGCGCGATCAGCCGCCGGTAGAGGTCGTACGTCTCGCGGTGCTCCGGCTTGTCCAGCTCGGCCCAGTCCAGCCGGGACCGCAGGAACGTCTGCGGGTCCTGCGGGTCGGGTACGTCGTCGGTGGCCCAGCCGTGGTCGGCGAACTCGCGTCGGCGGCCGGTCGCGACCGCCGCCGCGAGTTCCGGCTCCGGGTGGCTGGTGAAGAACTGCCACGGCGTGGAGGCCGCCCACTCCTCCCCCATGAACAGCATCGGCGTGAACGGCGCCGTCATCAGCAGCGTCGCGCCGACGCGCAGCAGGCCGGGCGACAGCGTGGCGGAGATCCGGTCGCCGGTGGCCCGGTTGCCGATCTGGTCGTGGTTCTGCAGGTACGCCACGAAGCGGTGGCCGGGCGTGCGCTGCCTGTCGACCGGGCGGCCGTGACTGCGGCCCCGGAAGCTGGACCAGGTGCCGGCGTGGAAGAAGCCGCCGGTCAGCACGTCGGTGAGGCACTCCAGGGAGCCGAAGTCGCCGTAGTAGCCCTGCCGCTCGCCGGTGAGCAGCGTGTGCAGCGCGTGGTGGGCGTCGTCGTTCCACTGGGCGTGCAGGCCGTACCCGCCCGCCTCGCGGGGCGTGATCAGGCGCGGGTCGTTGAGGTCGCTCTCGGCGATCAGCGACAGCGGCCGTCCGAGGTGCGTCGACAGCGCCTCGACCTCGGCGGCGACCTCCTCCAGCCAGTGCACGGCCCGGCCGTCCGGCATGGCGTGCACGGCGTCCAGCCGCAGCCCGTCGACGTGGTAGTCGCGCAGCCAGGTCAGCACGCTGTCGGCGATGTAGCGGCGCACCCCGTCGGAGTGCGGGCCGTCCAGGTTGACGGTGCGGCCCCAGGTGTTGCTCTGCTCGGTGAGGTACGGCGCGAACCGCGGCGCGTAGGCCCCGGAGGGCCCGAAATGGTTGTAGACGACGTCGAGGATCACCCCCAGGCCCTTGGCGTGGGCGGCGTCGACGAACCGTTTCAGGCCGTCCGGGCCGCCGTACGGCTCGTGCGGGGCATACCAGCAGACGCCGTCGTAGCCCCAGTTGTACTCGCCGTTGAACGCGTTGACGGGCAGCAGTTCGACCATGTCGACGCCGAGGTCGACCAGGTGGTCGAGCTTCGCGATCGCAGCGTCGAACGTGCCCTCCGGGGTGAACGTGCCGATGTGCAGCTCGTACAGCACGCTGCCGGGTAGTTGCCGGCCGGTCCAGGCGGCGTCGGTCCAGCCGAACGCGGCGTGGTCGTAGAGCCGGCTGGGCCCGTGCACCCCGGCCGGCTGCCAGGCCGAGCGCGGGTCCGGCAGGGCCTGCTCGTCGTCGTCGAGCAGGAACGCGTAGTCGGTGCCCGGCCCGGCGTCGGGCACCTCGACCCGCCACCAGCCGTCCGGCCCCTGACGCATCGCGTGGTCGGCGGCGCCGGGCAGGCGCAGCCGCACCCGGGCGGCCTCGGGCGCCCACACCGTGAACTCGGTCATGCGGCGGCCTCCACAGAGTCGGTGGGTGCGAGGAGGGCGACGGGATAGGTGCTCAGCAGATCATCCAGGAGCAGCTCAGAACCACTGTAGACCCGCCCGGTGAACAAGTCGGTGCACTGATGAACGGGAAGTGACACCGTCGTGTCCCGCCAGCCGCCGGAGCGGGCCAGCCGCAGCGGCAGCCGGGTCGCCACCGCCACCGCGCCGCCCCTGTCGAAGGCCACCGCGTGCGCGGCGGCCGGGCCGCGCGCCGGCACCGGCCGGTAGCCGCCGAACAGGTCCGGGCGGTCGCGGCGCAGCCGCAGCGTCCGGGACACCACGAGCAGCTTGGCCGCGCCGTCGTCGGCCACCGCGGGCCGCCATCCGGCGTCGAGCCGGGCCAGCATGTCCCGGCGTACGGCGAAGTCGACAGGCCGCCTGTTGTCCGGGTCGACGAGCGAGTTCTCCCACAGCTCGGTGCCCTGGTAGACGTCGGGCACACCGGGCATGGCGAGCTGCACCAGCTTCTGCCCGAGCGCGTTGGACCAGCCGGGCGGGGTGATCTCGGCGGCGAACGCGGTGATCTGGGCGTGCAGTTCCGGGTCGTCGTACATCCGGTCGACCAGGGCGTGCATCTCGTGCTCGAAGGACGGGTCCGGGTCGGCCCAGCTGGTGGTGACCGACGCCTCCCGGGCGGCCTTCTCGGCGTACCCGTGCAGTCGCTCCCGCTCGATCGGCCACGCCCCGACGGCGGTCTGCCAGAGCAGGTGGGCCAGCGCGGGGTCGGCCAGCGGCGCGCGGGACATCCAGTCGGCGACCCGCTCGGCCCAGCGGCCGGGCATCTCGGACAGCACCGCGAGCCGGGCGCGGACGTCCTCGCCGCGCTTGGTGTCGTGGGTGGAGAGCGCGGTCATGCTCGCCGGCCAGCGGACCTGCCGGGTGGCGGCGAACCGGTGCAGCTCGGCCGCTGGTACGCCGAAGTGGGCCGGGCTGCCGCCGACCTCGTTGAGGGCGACGAACCGGCTCCACCTGTAGTACGCGGTGTCCTCCACGCCCTTGGCCATGACTGCGCCGGTGAACTGCGGGAACCGGGCGGCCAGCTCGTGGCCGGGGTCGCGCAGCCGGGCGGTGACCGCGTCCAGCACGCCGATCAGGTCGGGACGGCGGCGGCCTGCTTCGCTGCGGGCGGTGGCCAGGTGCCGGGCGCCCTCGGGCGGGTAGCCGCGGTAGACCGGGAAGCAGGCGGCCAGCTCGGCCAGGGCCGCGCGGGCCTGCTCGCCGGGCAGCTCCGGCACGAGCGCGGCCAGCCGGGTCAGCTCGGCGGCGAGCAGCCGGGTGGCGGCCTCCAGCTTGGTGGCGTGCGTCAGGTCGGCCCAGGACGTGTGCCGCCCGGTCAGCCGGCCGTCCAGCGTGGTGAACTCCGGTTCGGCGTCCGGGTCGACGAAAAGCCCGGACACGGCGGCCAGCGCGTCGTAGCCGGTGGTGCCGTCGACCGGCCAGTCCGGCAGGTCCTCGCCGTACTCCAGGATCTTCTCCACCACCAGCCAGCTCGCCGGTGCTGCGGCGCGCAACCGGGCGAGATAGCCGGCCGGGTCACGCAGCCCGTCCGGGTGGTCGACCCGGATGCCATCGGCCTCGCCGGCGGCGACCCAGCGCAGGATCTCCGCGTGGGTGGCGTCGAAGACCTCCGGGTCCTCCACCCGCAGGCCGGCCAGGTCGGACACGGCGAAGAACCGGCGGTACGTCAGCTCGGCGTCGCCGCGCCGCCAGTTCACCAGCTCGTAGTGCTGCCGGTCGTGCACCTGCCGGGGAGTGCCGTCGCCGGTGCCGTCGGCGACCGGGAAGCGGTGCTCGTGGTAGCGCAGCTCCCCGTCGACGAGCTTCAGGTCGTCGAGCGCGTCGGCGGTGTCGGCGAGCACCGGCAGCAGCAGCCGTCCGCGGTCCCAGTCGATGTCGAACCAGCGCGCGTACGCCGATTCGCGTCCCCGCCGCAGCACGTCCCACCAGGCCGGGTTGGCCTCGGGCCGGGCCACCCCGGCGTGGTTGGGCACGATGTCCACGACCAGGCCCAGTCCGGCCGCGCGCAGCGCCCGGACCAGCCGCGCCCGGGCGGCCTCGCCGCCGAGCTGCGGGTTGACCGCGCGGTGGTCCACCACGTCGTAGCCGTGCGTGGAGCCGGGGGTGGCGGTGAGCAGGGGCGCGGTGTAGAGGTGGGTGACGCCGAGCGCGGCGAGGTAGCCCGCCAGCTCGGCCGTGGCGTCCAGGTCGAAGCCGGGACGCACCTGGACCCGGTACGTCGAGCGAGGGGTGTCGGGCATCGGTCAGGCCGTCCTCTCCAGGACCAGCAGCGAACGGTCCGGCACGCAGACCGTGCCGCCCGCCTCGACGAGCATCGTCTTCTCCGGATCGGGTTCCGCGGTGCTGATCACCAGCTCCCACCGGGTGCCGAACTCCTCGCCGGGCAGCGTGAAGTCCAGCGACGCGTCGTGCGCGTTGAACAGCAGCAGGAACGAGTCGTCCCGGTGACGCTGGCCGTACTGGCCGCGCTCGCCGATGCCGTCGCCGTTGACGAACAGGGCCACCGAGCGGCCGAAGTCGTTGCCCCAGTCCTCGCCGGTCATCTCCCGGCCGTCCGGGGTGTACCAGGCCAGGTCCGGCAGTCCGGACCCGGCGGCCCGGCCGCCCACCGGCAGGCCGGTGAAGAACCGGCGGCGGCGGAACACCTGGTGCCGGTTGCGGAACTCGGTGAGCCGGCGGACGAAGTCCAGCAGCTCGTCGTCGGCCCGGTCCCAGTCGACCCAGGCGATCTCGCTGTCCTGGCAGTAGGCGTTGTTGTTGCCGCGCTGGGTGCGGCCCAGCTCGTCGCCGTGGCCGAGCATCGGCACGCCCTGGGACAGGATCAGCGTGGCCAGGAAGTTGCGCCGCTGCCGGGCACGCAGCGCGCGTACGCCCGGGTCGTCGGTCTCGCCCTCGACGCCGCAGTTCCAGGACCGGTTGTGGCTCTCCCCGTCCCGGTTGTCCTCGCCGTTCGCCTCGTTGTGCTTGTCGTTGTAGGAGACCAGGTCGGTGAGCGTGAACCCGTCGTGGCAGGTGACGAAGTTGATGCTGTGGAACGGGCGGCGGCCGTCGTCCTGGTAGAGGTCGGCCGAGCCGGAGATGCGGGAGGCGAACTCGGCGAGCGTGGCCGGCTCGCCGCGCCAGAAGTCGCGGACGGTGTCGCGGTACTTGCCGTTCCACTCGGTCCACTGCGGCGGGAAGTTGCCGACCTGGTAGCCGCCGGGGCCCACGTCCCACGGCTCGGCGATGAGCTTCACCCGGCCGACCACCGGGTCCTGCTGCACCACCTCGAAGAACGTGGACAGGCGGTCCACCTCGTAGAACTCGCGGGCGAGCGTGGCCGCCAGGTCGAACCGGAAGCCGTCGACGTGCATCTCGGTGACCCAGTAGCGCAGCGAATCCATGATCAGTTGCAGTGAGTGCGGGCTGCGGACGTTGAGGCTGTTGCCGGTGCCGGTGTAGTCGACGAAGTAGCGCCGGTCGTCCTCGGAGAGCCGGTAGTAGCTGGGGGTGTCGATGCCCTTGAAGCTGAGCGACGGCCCGAGGTGGTTGCCCTCGGCGGTGTGGTTGTAGACCACGTCGAGGATGACCTCGATGCCGGCGGCGTGCAGCGCCTTGACCATGCCCCGGAACTCCTGCACCTGCTGGCCGAGGCGGCCCAGCGCGGAGTAGCCGTGGTGCGGGGCGAAGAAGCCGATGGTGTTGTAGCCCCAGTAGTTGCGCAGCCCCAGGTCGGCCAGGCGGTGGTCGTGCACGAACTCGTGCACCGGCATCAGCTCCACCGCCGTCACGCCGAGCCGCTTGAAGTGCTCGATCATCACCGGTGAGGCGATCGCCGCGTACGTGCCGCGCAGCTCCTCCGGGATGCCCGGATGGCGCATGGTCAGGCCGCGCACGTGCGCCTCGTAGATCACCGAGTGGTGGTACGGGGTGCGCGGCGGCCGGTCGTTGCCCCAGTCGAAGTACGGGTTCACCACCACCGACTTCGGCATGTACGGCGCCGAGTCGGCGGTGTTCATCAGGTCCGGGTCGCCGCCGACCTCGTAGTCGTAGACCGACGGATCCCAGGTGATCTCCCCGTCGACCGCCTTCGCGTACGGGTCGAGCAGCAGCTTGTGCGGATTGCAGCGCAGCCCCTCGGCCGGGTTCCACGGCCCGTGCACCCGGTAGCCGTAGCGCTGGCCGGGCTCGACCCCGGGGATGTAGGCGTGCCAGACGTACGCGTCGACCTCGCGCAGCTCCACCCGCCGCTCGGTGCCGATGTCCCACTCGTCGAACAGGCACAGCTCGATCTTCTCCGCCACCTCGGAGAAGATCGCGAAGTTGGTGCCCATCCCGTCGTACGTGGCGCCGAGGGGGTAGCTCTCGCCCGGCCAGACCTGCATGTCGCTCCTTCGGCCCATGATCGTGAGCGCACCGGACAGGGGGAACCGCCGATGCGCACGCCGGTGATGCCCAGTCGTACCCGCCGTCAATCCACCCGTTCGGACCGTAACCGAATCCGCCCTCGTGCGAACGGATAGACGTTCGGGTGTCATCCGTCACGATCGCCCTTTTCGAGATGCGGACCGGCGGCGGATGGACTTTCCTGGATCCGGGCCCACGCGCGCGCGGGCCCGCCCGGCCGTTCGGGCCACACCTCACCACCGCTCGACGCCGCCACCGAAGCCGGCGTGCCTCACCATGCATGGACGGAGATCCACGTGACCACTCTGCGGGTCGGCGCTCAGCCCGCCACCGCGACGGACCGGCTCCACCGGCCCACCCTCACCTCCCGCCCGGCGCCCCCGTCGCCGGCCGGGTCCGCGCCCCGGACCCGGCGCATCCTGATGCTGTCGTGGGAGTACCCGCCGGTGCTCGTCGGCGGGCTCGGCCGCCACGTCCACGCGCTGTCAGTGGCGCTTGCCGCCGCCGGGCACGAGGTCACGGTCGTCACCCGCCACGCCGAGGGCGCTCCCCTGGAGGAGTACGCCGACGGCGTCCGCATCGTCCGCGCCGCCGAGGACCCGGTCACCTTCCCCCTCGCCACCGGCTCGCTGCTGGCCTGGACCATGGCGTTCAACCACACCCTCACCCGGGCCGCGCTGCGCGCCGCCTCCTCCGGCACCTACGACGTCATCCACGCCCACGACTGGCTCGTCGCGCACACCGCGATGACGCTGCGCGAGCACCTGGACGTGCCGCTGGTCAGCACCATCCACGCCACCGAGGCGGGCCGCCACCAGGGCTGGCTGCCGGAGGAGATGAACCGCACCATCCACGGCGTCGAGCACTGGCTCGCCGGCGAGTCCGGGCGCGTGATCGTCTGCTCCGGTTACATGCGCGACGAGGTGGGCGCGCTGTTCGGCGTGGACGCCGCCCGCGTCGACGTGGTCCCCAACGGCGTCGAGCCGCACCGCTGGCGGGTGCCCGCGTCGGCGGTCGCCGCCGCCCGGGCCCGGTTCGCCGCCGACGGCCCGCTGGTCACGTTCGCCGGGCGCCTCGTGTACGAGAAGGGCGTGCAGCACCTGCTGGCCGGGCTGCCCCGGCTGCGCGACCGGCACCCGGGCCTGCGCGCGGTGATCGTCGGCGACGGGCCGTACAAGGCGGAACTGGAGGCCGAGGTGCACCGCCTCGGGCTGGGCGCCACTGTGAGCATGCCCGGGTTCCTCGGCGGCACCGACCTGCCCGCCGTCATGGCCGCCTCGGACTGCTTCGCGGTGCCGAGCATCTACGAGCCGTTCGGCATGGTGGCGCTGGAGGGGGCCGCCGCGGGCGCGCCGCTGGCAGTCGCCCGTACCGGTGGGCTGGCCGAGATCGTGGAGCCGGGCGTCACCGGGATGACGTTCGCCCCGCACGACCCGGACGGCCTCGCCGAGGCGGTGCACACGCTGCTGTCCGACCGGGACCGGGCGCGTGCGCTCGCCCGGCGGGCCCGCGCGATGGTGCACGAGCAGTACGGCTGGGCGGCCATCGCGTCCCGCACGGCCGCCGCGTACGCCGCCGCCATCGCCGGCGACCCGGCGTTCACCGCGGCCCGCGCCCAGCACCGCATGGCACACGGCCACACGAGTCCGCGAGTCCCCGAGGGCAACCTCCTCACCGCCGCCGGCTTGAGGTAAGGAAGGGCCCCCTATTAACGCCTCGGGTAGAGGAAGGGCCCCTTATTAACGCCCCCGCACCCCGGTGCGCACGACGAAGGCCGCCGACCCGACCAGGGTCGCGGCCTTCGTCGTCCGCGTGTTAAAAGGGGGCCCCTCCTCTACCTGTGGCGTTAAGAAGGGGCCCTTCCTTGCACGCTCAGCGCTGGGCGGCGGGGACGTAGTCCCGCTCGGTGGCGCCGGTGTAGATCTGCCGCGGGCGACCGATCTTGGTCTCCGGGTCGTTGATCATCTCGCGCCACTGCGCGATCCAGCCGGGCAGCCGGCCGAGCGCGAACAGCACCGTGAACATCTTCGTCGGGAAGCCCATGGCCTTGTAGATGAGGCCGGTGTAGAAGTCCACGTTCGGGTAGAGCCGCCGGGACACGAAGAAGTCGTCGGCGAGCGCGATCTCCTCGAGCTGCACGGCGAGGTCCAGCAGCGGGTCCGGCTTGGCCATCCGGCCGAGCACGTCCTGGGCGGCCTTCTTGACGATGGCGGCGCGCGGGTCGTAGTTCTTGTAGACCCGGTGCCCGAAGCCCATCAGCTTCACGCCGTCCTGCTTGTCCTTCACCTTCTGCACGAAGGAGCGGACGTCGCCGCCGTCGGCCTGGATCTTCTGGAGCATCTCCAGGACCGCCTGGTTGGCGCCGCCGTGCAGCGGGCCGAACAGCGCGTTCACGCCGGCCGAGACCGAGGCGAACAGGTTGGCGTTGCTGGAGCCGACCAGCCGCACGGTCGAGGTGGAGCAGTTCTGCTCGTGGTCGGCGTGCAGGATGAACAGCATGTCCAGCACCCGGGCGACGACCGGGTCGACCTCGTACGGCTCGGCCGGTACGCCGAACGTCATCCGCAGGAAGTTCTCGACGTAGCCCAGCGAGTTGTCCGGGTACAGCAGCGGCTGCCCGATCGACTTCTTGTACGCGTACGACGCGATGGTGGGGACCTTCGCCATCAGCCGCACCGTGGACATCTCCACGTGCTCGGAGTCGAACGGGTCCAGGCTGTCCTGGTAGAAGGTCGAGATGGCGCTGACGGCCGAGGAGAGCACGGCCATCGGGTGCGCGTCGCGGGGGAAGCCGTCGAAGAAGCGGCGCATCTCCTCGTGCAGCAGCGAGTGCCGCCGGATCCGCTCGCTGAACTCGGTGAGCTGCGTCTGGGACGGCAGCTCGCCGTAGATCAGCAGGTAGGAGACCTCCAGGAAAGAGGACTTCTCGGCCAGCTGGTCGATCGGGTAACCCCGGTACCGCAGGATGCCGGCATCACCGTCGATGTAGGTGATGGCGGACGAGCAGGACGCGGTGTTCACGAAACCGGGGTCGTACGTGGTCATCCCGGTTTCCTTGAGCAGCTTGCTCACCCCGATCCCGGCGGGGCCCTCAACCGCGGACTGCACCGGCATCGACAGCTGCCCACCGGGGTGGTCGAGCTTGACTTCCGTCATCTGTTCCTCGCTTCGCCGGCAAGATCTTCGTTGAATTGCCTTCGCTTCTACCGTAATCACGGCGCGGAGAACACCGCTCGTCATGGTTTGAGGGTGAGGTGTGCGTCACCTGTTTCCCGGCCAGCCGGTCCGGAAACCGGATGGGAGCGCGGCCATGGGACGCTCGGGAGGTCCGTCACGACAGCGTGAGCCGCCGCAGCGTCCCGTCGTCGCCGACCCGGTAGAGGTCGAGCCGGTTGGCTCCGGCGGCGAACAGACGGTCGTCGGCGAGCAGCGCGGCGAACCGCCGCCCGGCGGCGTCCGGGGGCACCACGGGCACCACCGCGCCGACGGTGCCGTTGACCGCCACGGCGAGCCGGGTGCCGTCGGGTACGCCGTCCGGCACGGTGCCCCAGACCATCGCGGGCAGCCCGCCGCCGGCCGGGTCGACCGCGTCGAACGCGTCCCGGTTGGCCACCGTGGCGGTCCCGGCGACCGGCACGTCACCGACCCGGGTGCCGACGAGCGGGTCGACGGGAGGCGGCGGGAGCGGGGCGGGCACGCCGCCGGTGACGGTGACCGGCTGGCCGGGGCGGTCGTAGAAGCGTTTGTCGGCCCGTTCGCGCGGGGCCGCCTTCGCCGACCGGCCGTCCATCCGCCAGGGCACCCGCATGTGCGTCTCGTCGGCGATCGTGGGCAGCAGGTCGACGTGTTCCCAGTTGCGGTCGTCCACCCGTCCGGCGCGCTGGCCGGGTTCCTTGACGAACATCGGCACCCAGGCCACCTCGTTCGCGGCGTGGTCGATGGCGTCCATCCCCCGGCCCTGCCAGTCCCGGCGGAAGCTGACGCCGTGGTCGGCGGTGACCACGACCAGCGCCTGGTCGTAGAGGCCGGTGGCGCGCAGCGTCCGCAGCGTCTCGCCGATCAGCCGGTCGGTGTAGCCGAGCTGGGCGAGGTGCCGGGCGCGGGCCAGGTCGACCCAGCCGGCGCCGTCGTTGGGCAGGTCGTCCGGCGCCGCGTAGGGCGCCCCGGACGGCAGGTACGCCCACGGCGAGTGCGGCATCAGCAGGTGCAGGAAGTGCAGCGTGGGCCGGGTGTCGGGGCGCAGCCCGGCCAGGAACGAGGTGAACCGGGCCGGCTGGTTGTCATCCAGGGTGTCCCAGCGGAACTTCGGGTCGTCAGGCACCGGCTCGGCGGCGTCCAGTCCGGCCTCGGCTGCGGTCCGCTCGCGGTAGGAGTCCTCCGGGTCGATCCGGCTGTCCACCGGCGCGGCGATCCGCCCGAGCAGCCGGCCGCTCTCCCGGACCAGCACGCCGAGCCCCTGTTCCGGGGTGGTGGCCTGCTCGCAGCGGCTCGGCGGGCAGAGCCGGGTGATGCTCTCCTCGGCCTTGATCCGGTAGAGGCCGCCGAGCGCGGTGAACAGGTTGTCCGGGTACTGCGAGTAGTGCGGCGCCGCCCCCCGCTCCGGGTAGCGCCCGGTGAGCATCGCGGGCAGCGCGTAGGGCGTCCAGCCGCTGACGCCGGTGGCGTTGCGGTACCACGTCGACCCGCCGGCCAGTGCCGCGAAGTTCGGGTAGCGCTCGGCGTCGATCCGGCCGTCCGGGCCGAGCAGGGAGACGAGCGGCAACTCGTCCAGCACGATCATGACCACCGGCGGGTGCGCGCCCGCGCCGGCCACACCGGCCGCGCCGCCCTCGCCGCGCGGCAGCACCACCGCCGAGGCGGGCGAGGCGAACAGGAACAGCCCGACGAACACCAGCGGCCCGGCGGCGGCGACCCGCAGCACCCGCCGGGGCGCCCGCCACCGCCGGTGCGCGGCCGCGCCGGCGGCTCCGGCCACACCGGCGGCAACGAGCAGGGGTACGCCCCGAAGCAGCGTGACGTGCCGGCCGACCTGGACCGCCAGCGCGGCGAGCAGCAGGCCCACGAACGCGGTGTGCACGGCGGCCCGGGTGAGGCGTCCGGCGAGCAGCGCAAACACGCCCAGCAGCGCGAACAGCGCTGTCGGCGCGAGCGCGATCAGGGCGACAAGCACCAGCACGTCGGCGCGGGAGGCGCGGTGGAACAGGAAGAAGTCGGGGCTGCGGCCGAGCACGTCGAGCAGCGGCTGGGTGACCACCAGCCCGACCAGCGCCACCACCTCGGCCAGCCGGGCCGCCTCGGCCCACCACTGCCGGCGTTCCCGCCGGACCGGGACGGCCGTGTGGTCGCGGGGTGGCGCGAGGGTGTCCTCAGCCACCCACCACCACCTGGTAGAGCGTGCGGGTGCCGGACGGCAGCTCGGTGCGGGCGACGACCCGGCCCCGGCGGGCGAGCAGCGCCTCGAAGACGTCACGCCGGTAGTCCGGGAACAGGCCGTCGGGCTTGTTCGCCAGCAGGCGGCGGGCCATCGGATCGTCCGGGTGGACGAACTCCACCACCAGGCTGCCGCCGGTGACGGTGAGCGCGGTGAGCTGGTCGAGCACCTCGGGCAACGGCACGTTGCGCCCGATCGCCAGGTGGTGCACCACGGCCAAGGCCAGGACGGTGTCCGCGCGCGCCCGGTCGGCGAACGCGGCCCGCTCGACGCCGCGCCAGCCGCCGCCCGGGGACGGGTCGGCCAGGTCCATCACCAGCGGCAGGATCCGTGTCTCGCCCTCCTCGCGCAGCGCGCGGTAGAGCGTGTCGACGACCGCCGGGTCCTGCTCGACGGCGACGACGTGCGCGGCGTGCCGGGCGGCGATGCGGGCGTACCGGCCGTCGTTGGCGCCCAGGTCCAGCGCCGAGCCGCCACCGACGGCGGCCACCGCCCGGTCGACGAACTCCTCCTTGGCCTGCCGGTCCGGCACCGAGTACGCGCAGGTGCGCTGGTAGTCCGACCAATGGCTGTCGCCGGGCCGGTGGTCGAGGCGGCGGACCAGCTTCGCCAGCCCGCGTACCGTGGCCAGCGCCAGCTCGCGGGAGAACCCGGCGGCGCGCAACTGGGCGCGGACGTCTGTGGTGCTCGCGGCGGAGTTGCGGGCCTGCATCGCGCCGTGCAGGTGCACGTGGGTGGGCACGCCGGCCCGCCAGCGCCGGGTGCCGCCGAACAGCCGGCGCATCTGGTCCGGTTCGACGCCGTCGACGCGGGCGCGCAGGAACAGCTGGAAGTCCAGCCCGAGGTGGGCCTGGATCAGCAGCGGGTAGAGCAGCGTCTGGCAGAACTGCCGGTAGCCGGCCCAGGGTTCGCCGTCGCGCAGTGCCTCGAACGAGCCGACGTCGATGAAGACCGGCCGGGCGCCGCGCCACTGCACGTTGTACGCCGAGCCGTCCTTCGTGGTGAAGCCTGCTTCCAGGGCGGCGCGCAGCACGTCCAGGTGCAGCAGCGCCGCGTCGCGCAGCATCGCGGACGACCACTCGTAGGGGTGCGAGACGAACGGGATCCGCTCGTGCCGCAGCACCGCGGTCCAGGGCGCGTCGACAGGGGTCGGGGCCAGTTCCTCGGTGCCGACGATCTGCCCGGTGCTGATGGCCTGCCGGAAGAAGTCGGTGACGGACAGTGCCCGCCAGTCCCGGGCGGAGCGCTCGTCGAGCCCGCGCAGCACCTCCTCGCCCCGGTGGAACACCCGGTTGCCGGGGTCGCGGAAGGAGCCCGGCTCGACGCGGACGCCGGTGTCGGGGATCGTCACGCCGCCGGGCCCTGGTCGGAGGGCTGACGCCGGAACCGGGACACCAGGCGGCGCCAGTAGAGCTTGGCGGCCACCGCCACCCCGGCCACCCCGCCGACCACCGCCTGCACGATGAGACTGCCGGATCCCGCGTCCAGGTAGGCCAGATGCGTCACGGCTGCTTTTCCTTCCCTCGCCGGTCATCGGAGCACGCCCGGAATGCGAGCTTTGTTGCTCGGAGCCGGACTTGTCCCTCACCGTAACGTCTCGGCGTCCGGGTGCGCGGCCACACCGGCCACTCGTCCCCCGTCCGATCCGTTCAAGACGGGCCGGGCCGGTCGCGCCTACCGTGGCCGGCATGACACCGCAGTTCGATCTGGTCGGGACCGTGGTCACCGACATGGCCCGCACGCTCGACTTCTACCGGCGGCTGGGGCTGCCGATCCCGGCCGGCGCCGAGGCGGAAGGGCACGTCGAGGTCACCCTGCCGAACGGCGTACGGCTGGCCTGGGACACGGTCGAGGTGATCCGCAGCTTCCACCCCGACTTCGACCCGTCCGGCGGCAACAACCGGATGAGCCTGGCCTTCCGGTGCGCCGACCCGTCCGAGGTGGACCGCTGGTACGCCGAGCTGACCGGTGCCGGGCACCACGGCGAGATGCCGCCGTGGGACGCGTTCTGGGGCCAGCGGTACGCGGTCCTGCACGACCCGGACGGCAACGGCGTGGACCTGTTCGCCCCGCTGCCTGCGGCCGAGTAGACGGGAGCCGGCTCGCGGGCCGCTTCCGGGCCGGTCAGGTCACCTGCGGGCGGCTCCGGGCCGGGGCGAGCAGCCGGGTCGGCGGCACCCCGGCCAGTTCCCGCACCTCGCGGGTCAGGTGGGCCTGGTCGGCGTACCCGCTGCGCACCGCCACCTCGGCGAGCGGCGCACCGGCGCGGGCCAGGTCCAGCGCGCGGCGCATCCGCAGGATGCGGGCCAGCGTCTTCGGGCCGTACCCGAAGAGGGCCCGGCTGCGCCGGTGCAGGGCGCGCGGGCCGAGGCCGACCTCGGCGGCGGTCGCGGCGACGGTGGCCCCGGCGGCCAGGCGGGCGGCGACATGCGCGCCGATCGGGTCGGGGCCGCCGGCCGCGCGCAGCCGGTCGCGGGCGACCCGGGTGAGCACCCCGGCGGCCTCGTCGCCCGGCGCGGCCAGCGCCGTCTCGACCCGCTCGGTCACCTCGGCGGCGGCGCGGCCCCACAGGTCGGCGAGCGATACGCGGCGGTCCCGCAACTCCTCGGCCGGCACCCCGAACACGGCCGGGCCGGTCCCCGGCGGCAGGCGCAGCCCGATCCACCGATCCCCCGGCGCCGACCGCGACAGGTGCGCGGTGCGGTCCGGACCCGCGACCAGCAGCCCGGACCGGCTGGACCAGAGCAGATCCAGGCACCCGTCCGGCAGCACCCGCGTCTCACTCCCGCCCGAGACGCTGCTCCACAGCACCCCGCCCGGAACCCCCGCCACCTTCCACTCCCGGTACACGCCTCCCACCCTCCCACCCTCCCGCCTCCCACCCTCCCCGTCGATCATGAAGTTGACGGTGTCGGGGCCCGGCGTGTCGCACCGCCAACCTCATGATCGACGGGGTGGGGTCAGGGGTGGTGAGGGTCAGGGGCGGTGGGGGTCAGGGGCGGTGGTGCATGGCCAGGCGGAGCAGGAGGAAGCGCAGGGCCGTCGCGGCCAGGTTGGCCGTTACCAGGACGGTCAGCTCCAACGCGCGGTTCGGGGTTGTGGTGGCGTGCAGCACGGCCAGGGAACCGCTGGTCAGGGCCAGGCCGAGGGCGAACGCGAGCAGGCCCTGGACGTGGTGCCGGCCGGCGTGGCGGCGCCCGGTGACCCCGAACGTGAGCCGCCGGTTGGCGGCCGTGTTGGCCACCGCCGTGAGCAGCAGCGCCAGCAGGTTCGCCGGCTGCGCCCCGAGCGGGCCGCGGGCCAGCAGGAACAACAGCAGGTACGCGAGCGTGCTCGCCACGCCCACAGCGGCGAACCGGGCGAGCTGGCGCGGCAACCCGATCGGCACCTGCGCCGGCAGGGCCGGCAACGGCCCTCGGCCGAGCTGGGCGCGTAACTGCGCCAGCGGCAGCGCCCCGGTCACCAGCGCCCGGCCCAGCCGCCCGATGCCGCGCAGGTCGGCCAGCGCGGTGGCGACGATGTCGACCCGGCTGTCCGGGTCGTCCACCCAGTCCACCGGCACCTCGTGGATGCGCAGCCCGGCCCGCTGCGCCAGGACCAGCAGCTCGGTGTCGAAGAACCAGCCGGTGTCACGCACCAGCGGCAGCAGCTCGGCGGCCACGTCGGCGCGGATCGCCTTGAACCCGCACTGGGCGTCGGAGAAACGCGCCGCGAGCGCTCCACGCAGCAGCAGGTTGTAGCCGCGCGAGATGACCTCCCGCTTGGCACCCCGGACCACCCGGCTGGTACGGGCCAGCCGGGTGCCGATGGCCAGGTCCGAGTGCCCGGAGATGAGCGGGGCCACCAGCGGCAGCAGCGCGGCCAGGTCGGTGGACAGGTCCACGTCCATGTACGCGAGCACCGGCGCCGGCGAGGCCGACCAGGCGGCGCGCAGTGCCCGCCCGCGGCCCTTCTCGTCCAGGCGCAGCACCCCCACCTCGGGCAACTCGTCGGCGAGCGCCCGCGCCACCGCCGGGGTGCCGTCCACGCTGGCGTTGTCGGCCACAGTGATCCGGAACGGGTACGGGAAGTGCGCGGTCAGGTGCGCGTGCAGCCGCCGGACGCAGGGGCCCAGATCGGTCTCCTCGTTGTAGACCGGGACCACCACGTCGAGCACCGCGCTGCCGGCGGCGGGCCGGGCCTGCACGGCGGCCCGGGGCGCGTACGTGTCAGTCATCGCTCAGCCCTGCTTTCCGCTGCTCAGGTCGTACACGGTCACGCCGTCGACGGTGGTGGCGGTGAAGGTCTCGGTGACCCACGCGGCGATCTCGGCCGAGGCGTTGCTGCCGCCGTCGGCCCGGAACCCACCGCCGCCGAGGAAGTAGTGGATCCGCCCGTCGGCGACGTACCGCTGGAACTGGGCGAGCGTCGGCGACGGGTCACTGCCGTTGAAGCCGCCGATCGGCATGACCGGCCGGCCGGTCGCCAGCTGGTAGCCGGAGGCGTTGTTCGAGCCGACAGTCGCGGCGACCCAGGTGTAGTCGTCGGCGTCGGTGGTGAGCAGCGCGGTCATCTCGGCGCTCGGCTCACGGGCGTCGAGCAGCCCGCCCATGCCGCCGCCGCGCTGCCCCCGCCCCTCCTGCCCGGTCCCGCCGTCCTGCCCGGGGAGGCCGCCCTGCCCCGGGATGCCGCCCGGCGCGGCGCCGCCGTCCTGACCTGTGCCGCCGTCCTGACCTGTGCCGCCGGACGCGCCCGGGGCCGAACCACCACCAGGGAATCCGGGGAACCCACCGGCACTCGCCCCGCCGTCCTGGCCGGTACCGCCCGGGCCGGAGCCGTCGGAACCCGTGCCGTCCGAGCCGGTGCCGTTCGGGCCACCTGCGAAGCCCGGGAACTGCCCGTTCCCCCCGCCCGGCATCCGGCCGCCCGGTCCGCCGGGGCCGCCGAAGCCACCAGCTCCGGCCGGCCCGGCACTCGGGATCGAGCCGCTGTGCGGGGTGGCAGCGGTCTGCATCGCGTACGCGGCCGGCCCGGCCAGCGCCACCGCGATCCCGGCGACGGACACCACCGGCACCACCCACCGCAGAACCCGCCCGGCAAACCCAGCCCCGGGCCCCGCCGCCACCCCCGTCTCCGAGTTGACCAAGGAGTTCGCGTCACTTTGAACGCCGTTCCCGGACGCGAACTCCTTGATCAGCGCCGAGGTGGCCAGGAGGGCTGCGGTGGTCAGGCCCACGGCCAGGATTGTGGAGCGCAGCCATGGGTGCCAGTCGGCGGTGCGGCCGAGCAGGTGCCAGGACCACCAGGCGGTGACCGCCAGCGTGCCGGCCAGGACCAGCGTGGCGACGAGCGCCCGCCGCCGGCCCGGAGCCGCGACGACCGAGGCACCCGCGACGACCGGCGCATCCGCCACAGCGGGAACCGGAGCCGCCGCGACTGCCTCGACCGGCGCCGAGCGGGCGCGCCGCAGCAGCGTGACGCCGATGCCGGCCAGCGCGCCGACCGCCGGGGCCAGGGCGACCGTGTAGTACGCGTGGAAGATCCCGGACATGAAGCTGAAGATCAGTCCGGTGACCAGCAGCCAGCCGCCCCAGAGCAGCAGACCGGCCCGGGTGCGGTCGGTACGCGGTGCCCGCCCGGCCAGCCACAGCCCCGCGACCAGCAGGATCAGCGCGGCCGGCAGCAGCCAGGAGATCTGCCCGCCGACCTCGGTGTCGAACATCCGCAGGAGACCGGTCTGACCGGAGAACGGCCCGCCGCCTCCCCCGCCGGGCCGGCCGCCACCGCCGCCCACGCTGCCGACCTCGTCGCCGGTGATGCGGCCCAGCCCGTTGTAGCCGAGCGTCAGCTCCAGGATGCTGTTGTTCTGCGAGCCGCCGATGTACGGGCGGGCGCTCGCCGGCGCCAGCTCGACGATCGCCACCCACCAGCCGGCGGAGACGACCACTGCGAGCCCGGCCAGCAGGAGCTGCCGGATCCGCCGTCCGAGTCCGGTCGGCGCGGCCAGCAGGTAGACCCCGGCGAAGACCGGGATCACCAGGAACGCCTGGAGCATCTTGGTGAGGAAGCCGAAGCCGACGAGCACGCCGGTCAGCACGATCCACCGCGTGCTCGCCGTCTCGACCGCGCGCACCGTGGCGTACGCGGCGGCGACGAGCAGGAACACCAGCAGCGCGTCCGGGTTGTTGAACCGGAACATCAGCGTCGCCACCGGGGTGAGCGCGAGCACCGCGCCGGCGAGCAGGCCGGCGGCCGGGCCGTACCAGCGGCGGACGGTCGCGTACAGCACGCCGACGGAGGCGACGCCGAGCAGCGCCTGCGGCACGAGGATCGACCAGCCGCTCAGGCCGAAGATGCGCACCGAGAGCGCCATCAGCCACAGCGAGGCGGGGGTCTTGTCCACTGTGATCGAGTTGGCCGCGTCCGAGGAGCCGTAGAAGAACGCCGTCCAGCTCTGCGACCCGGCCTGCACGGCGGCGGAGTAGAACGCGTTGGCCCAGCCGGAGGCGCCCAGGCCCCACAGGTAGAGCAGCGCGGTCGCGACCAGCAGGCCGGCCAGGGCCGGCCGGGCCCAGCGCGGATCGCGGCCGGTGCGGGTCTCCTCAGGTACGGGCGCGGGGGCCGGCTCGGTGCCGGGTGGACCGGCCGTGGGCACGGTCGGCGGGCTGTCGGTTCGGTTCATGCCGGCAAGACTCGGCGGGCCCGCTGGCCCGCTCCCGTGAGCGGCCTATGCGTCGGCTGTGGATCCGGGCAGCCAGACCGTGAACGCGGTGTGGCCGGGCCGGCTGACCACGTCGACCCGCCCGTGGTGCGCCTCCACCACGGCGGCGACGATGGCCAAGCCCAGGCCGGTGCTGCCCTGCGCGCGGGAGCGGGAGGTGTCGCCGCGCGCGAACCGCTCGAAGACCTCCGGCTGCAACTGCTCCGGGATGCCCGGCCCGTCGTCGGTGACGCGTAGTTCGACGCCGCCGGGCGCGGGCGCGAGCCGGACCGTGACTGTGGTGCCGGCCGGGGTGTGCACCCGCGCGTTCGCCAGCAGGTTCGCCAGCACCTGGTGCAGCCGGTGGGCGTCGCCGGTGACGGTGAGCGGCTCGTCGGGCAGGTCGAGTTGCCAGCGGTGGTCGGGCCCGGCGACGTGCGCGTCACTGACCGCGTTCACGGCCATGGCGGTCAGGTCGACCGGCTCGGCGGCGAGCGGGCGGCCGGAGTCCAGCCGGGCCAGCAGCAGCAGGTCGTCGACGAGGCTCGTCATCCGGGTGCTCTCCGACTCGACGCGGCGCAGCGCGTGCGCCACGTCGGGCGGCACCTCCTGGCGGCCCCGGCGGGCCACCTCGGCGTACCCGCGGATGGCAGCGAGGGGGGTGCGCAGCTCGTGGCTGGCGTCGGCGACGAACTGGCGTACCCGGGTCTCGCTGGCCTGCCGGGCGGCGAGCGCGGCGGCGACGTGGCCGAGCATCCGGTTGAGCGCGCCGCCGACCTGCCCGACCTCGGTGCGGGGGTCGGTGTCGGCGGCCGGCACCCGCACGGACAGGGCGACCTCGCCGCGGTCGAGCGGCAGTTCGGTGACCCGGGCGGCGGTGGCGGCGACGCGGTTGAGCGGCCGCAGCGTCACCCGGACGATGAGCAGACCGAGGGCGCCGGCGATGACCAGGCCGGCGCCGATCACCCCGGCCTGCGCGACGAGCATCCACATGACGGTGTCGTCGACCTGGGCCAGCGGGATCGCGAGGACCAGCACGTCGCCGTCGCCGCGCGGCGACGGGAGCGCGATCGCGCGGTAGTCGCCCCGGTCGCCGACGACGACTGTGTGCGGGCGGTCGCCGACGGGTACGCGGGCCAGCGCGGTCAGGTCGGCGGCGGGCACCTCCTCGCTGTCGCCGTTTCCGGACCGGACCCGGCCGACGGGTTCGGCGGCGGCGGGCACCCGGACGGCGATCGAGCCCGGCGGGAAGCCGCCAGGGGGGTCCGGCGCCACCTCGTCGGAGTCCGGCGGGGTGGGCCGCTGGTCCGGTCGCGGCGGGTCGACGCCGCGGCGGGCCCAGCGTTCGAAGTCGGCGGGCCGCCGGTCGCCGAAGGTGAGCTGGTTGTCGATCTGGTCGATCAGGAAGTGTCGCAGCGCGACTGTGGTCAGGCCGCCGATGCCGATGCTCACCAGCGCGAGCAGCGCCACCACGGAGAGCACCAGGCGGCGGCGCAGCGACCAGCCGGCCAGGCGGCGGCGCAGCCGGCCGCCCCTGTCACTCGGCGGGTTTGAGGACATAGCCCGCCCCGCGCAGCGTATGGATCATGGGCGCGCGGCCCGCGTCGATCTTCTTGCGCAGGTACGAGATGTACAGCTCGACCACGTTGGCCTGGCCGCCGAAGTCGTAGTTCCACACCCGGTCGAGGATCTGCGCCTTGCTGAGCACCCGGCGCGGGTTGCGCATGAGGTAGCGCAGCAGCTCGAACTCGGTGGCGGTGAGCGTGATCAGGTCGTCGCCGCGGCGTACCTCGTGGCTGTCCTCGTCGAGGGTGAGGTCGCCGACGGTGAGCACCGCCTCCTGGCGGGCGGCGACCGCGAAGCCGGAACGGCGCAGCAGCGCGCGCAGCCGGGCGATCACCTCCTCCAGGCTGAACGGCTTGGTGACGTAGTCGTCGCCGCCGACGGTGAGCCCGGCGACGCGTTCCTCCACCGCGTCGCGGGCGGTCAGGAACAGCACCGGCACGCTCGGGAACTGCTCGCGCAGGCGGCGCAGCACCTGGAAGCCGTCCAGGTCGGGCAGCATCACGTCGAGCACCACGGCGTCCGGGCGGAACTGGCGGGCGGTGGTGACAGCCGCCATGCCGCTGCCGGCGGTGGCGACCTGCCAGCCCTCGTACCGCAGCGCCATCGAGAGCAGGTCGGTGAGTGTCGGCTCGTCGTCGACGACGAGCACCCGCACCGGTTCGCCGTCCGGTCGGCGCAGCTCGATGCGACCCTGCGCGGACTGCGCGTTCATGACCATGCCCCCATCGTGGGCGGACCCGCTGTCGGCGGGCTGTCCCGATCCTGTGTACCAGCTGTGCGCGCCGCGCGGCGGCGATCCGGCCAGGTCGACGGGTCTTCCGCACCGGGGCTACCCGGTGGTAACTTCCCGGCATGTCCATCGATGGTCGTTTTTCCGGCCGGTTGGCCGGCAAGGTGGTGCTGGTGACCGGCGCGGCCCGGGGCATCGGCGAGCACACCGCCCGCCTCGCCGCGGCGCGCGGCGCGCGGTTGTCCCTCGTCGGGCTGGAACCCGACCGGCTCGCCGCGCTCGCCGCCGAGCTGGGCCCGGGGCACGCCTGGTTCGCCGCCGACGTCACCGACCAGGACGCCCTCGCCGCGGCGGTGGACGGGACACTCGCGACGCTGGGCGGGATCGACGCGGTGGTGGCGAACGCCGGGGTGGCCAACCGAGGCACGATCGCCGTCGGCGACGTCGAGGCGCTGGTGCGTACCGTCGAGGTCAACCTGATCGGGGTGATGCGCACCGCGGCGGCGACCGTGCCCGCGCTCGTCGACCGGGGTGGCTATCTGCTGATCGTCTCCTCGGCCGCGGCGTTCGCCGCGCTGCCCGGCATGGCCGCCTACTGCGCCTCCAAGGCCGGCGTCGAGCAGTTCGGCAACGCGGTCCGGCTGGAGCTGGCACACCGGGGCGTGACGGTCGGCACCGCCCATCCGTCGTGGGTGGACACCGACCTGGTCCGCGAGGCGCGCGCCGATCTGCCGGCCTTCTCCACGGCGCTGGCGAAGCTGCCCTGGCCGCTGCGGCGTACCACAACGGTGACCGAGTGCGCCGAGGCGTTCGTCCGGGCGATCGAGCGCCGCAGCCGACGGGTGTACGTGCCGCGCGCCGTGGCCGGCGTGCAGGCGATGCGATCGGTGCTGGTCAGCCCGCTGGCCGACCGGTTGGTGGGCCGCACCGCCCGGGCCACCGTCCCGCTGATCGAGGAGCAGTCCCGCGCGCTGGGCCGGGGCTTCGGCGCCAGCACGCCGCAGGGGCGGCCGTGACCGCGCCGGTGGACGTCGTCTACGAGCGGCGGGGCACCGGGCCGACGCTGGTGCTCCTGCACGGCATCGGTCACCACTGGGCCGCCTGGCGTCCGGTGCTGGATCGCCTCGCCGAGGCGCACGACGTGATCGCCGTCGACCTGCCGGGCTTCGGCCGCTCCCCGGTGCCCGCGGCCGGGCTGCCCGCCGACATGCCCGGGCTGGCCGCCGCCATGGTCGAGCTGTTCGGCGCGTTCGGGCTGGAACGCCCGCACGTCGCGGGCAACAGCCTGGGCGGCGCGATCGCCCTCGAACTGGCCGCGATCGGCGCGGTCTCCTCGGCCACCGCGCTGTCGCCGGCCGGGTTCTGCACCGCGCGCGAGCTGCGCTGGGCGCTGACGGTGCTCGCCCTGCACCGCAACGCGGCCCGGCTGCCCGAACCAGTGCTGCGCCGCCTGTTCGCCGCGCCCGCGCTGCGGATGCTGGCGATGGGCATGATCCTGGCCCGGCCCAACCGGATGGCCCTCGACGACGCGCTCGCCGACGCCCGCGCGCTGCGCCAGGCACGGGCGTTCCGCGCCGTCGCCCGCGCCGGCCGGGGGTACGCCTACGCGGGCGCGCCGACCGTGCCGGTCACAGTCGCGTGGGGTACTCGGGACCGGATCCTGCCGTACCGGCAGGCGGCGCTGGCGCGTACCCGGCTGCCCGCCGCGCGGCACCTGGACCTGCCCGGCTGCGGGCACGTGCCCATGCACGACGACCCGGAGCTGGTCGCCTCGGTCATCCTCGGCACCACCGGCGTCCGGCCGGCCTGACGCGCCGCGTCCGGCCGCTGCGAGACGACCTCACTCGGTCGCGCCGAACGGGAACGTGTGCACGTACCGCATCGTCCAGCCGCCGGGCGACGCGTGGTCGTCGCGCTCGTAGAGGTGGTCGGCCACCCCCTCGGCCGGTTCCTCCGGATGACGCAGCACCCACCGGGGCGGCGGCGCGCCGTCCGGCCCGGCGGGCAGGTCCCGGGTCAGCTCGTCGGCCGGTCCGCCGACGAACCGTACGCGCACCACGGCCACCGCTGCCCTCCGTCCGTCGACGCCCTCGCCGCGAAGCTACCCCGCCGCGGTGCGGACCCTCGGCGGTTTGCACAGCTCCGGGGCCGGGTAGCGGGACCGGAGGGCACCGGACGAGGCGAGGAGTGGCGATGAGGACGCTGGGCGGGCGGTACGAGCTCGAACAGCGAGCCGGCCTGGGTGGCATGTCAGAGGTGTGGCGCGCGCACGACCGCGTGCTGGACCGGACCGTCGCGGTGAAGCTCATCTCGCCCGCACTGGACGGCGACGCCGGCTCGGTGGAACGGATCCGGGCCGAGGCACGCTCGGCGGCACGGCTGGTGCACCCGAACGTCGCCAGCGTGCACGACTTCGGCACCGCGACACTGCCGGACGGACGCCCGGTGCCGTACATCGTGATGGAGCTGGCCGAGGGCGAGACGCTCGCCGCGCACCTGCGCACCGGGCCGCTGGACTGGCGGATCGCGGTACGGGTCTGCGCCGAGGTGTGCGCCGCGCTCGCCGCCGCGCACGCGCACGACATCGTGCACCGGGACGTCAAGCCCGCGAACGTGATCCTCACCCCGTGCGGGGTGAAGGTGCTCGACTTCGGCATCGCCACTCCGGCCGGCGCACCGGACCACACTCCGGACGGCGTCGTCGTGGGCACCCCGGCGTACCTGGCGCCGGAGCAGCTCGACCGCCGGCCGGCCACCCCGGCCGCCGACATGTACGCCCTGGGCGTGCTGCTGTACTACTGCCTCACCGGTGAACTGCCGTACGAGGCCGGCACCACCACCCAGCTGCTCGGGTCGCGCCGCCGCCGGCCGCCCCGCCCGCTGCCCGAGGTTCCCGGCCTGCCGGGCGAGGTGGCCGAGCTCGTCCGCCGCTGCCTCGACGCCGACCCGTGCGCCCGGCCGACCAGCCCGATGGCCGCGTTGCTGCTGGCCGAGGCCGTGGACGCCCGGGTCTACGTGCCGATGACCGCGATGCTGCCCCGGCAGCGCCTGCCGCAGGTGTCGCCGTGGACCAGCCGGGCCGCCGCCGAGGCCACCGAGGCGATGGCCGTCGACGCCGCGACCAGCGGCCGGGTCCGCTGAGCACTCCTACTGGCTGCTCGGGCGCGGTTTCGCCGCTCGGGGTCCGGGAACGCGGTCCGGTGAGTGACGGGAGGAACGCGATGCCGGATCCGAGTTCCTGGCTGGCCGAGACGGCCACGGCGACCGCGGCGGGCGGTCACGTACGCACCGACGACGGCGGGCTCTCCTCCGCCCTGGCGTCCCCGCTGGCGCCGCACTGCACCGGTCTGACGCCGGAGCAGCTCCTGGCCGCGGCGTTCGCCTCCTGCCTGCACCACGCGGCGGTGGAGGCGGCCGGGGAGATCACCGACGAGGCGCACACCGTGCAGGTGACCGCCGAGGCGAAACTGGGCCGCGACGACGACGGCCGCTACCGGGCCGACGTGCACGCCGAGATCTCCTCGGCGGGACTGACCCGGGACCAGCTGGCCGATCTGGTCGCGTACGCCGACCGGCTCTGGCCGTTCTCCAGTGGCGACCCGAGCCGGCACCGGCTCACCGTGACCCCGGCGGAGAACGGCCGGCACTGAGATCTCACCAGCGGAAGCCGGCGGTGACCGCGCGGTGGTCGCTGTCCGGGGTGTGCAGCACCCCGGCGGCGGTCGGCGTCAGTCCCCGGTAGAGGACGTGGTCCGGGCGGGTGACCGGCAGCCCGGCCGGCCAGGTGAACCCGAATCCCTGCCCGGCCTCGGCCTGCGCGTCGCCGAGCAGCCGGGTCAGCGGGTCGAAGACCCGGTCGGTGGTGGCGGTGTTCAGGTCGCCGAGCACCACCAGCCGGTCGGCCGGGTCGGCACGCACGGCGTCGGCGAGCGCGGCGACGGTCTGGTCCCGGGTGGCGGTGTGCCCGGCCCGCGCGGAGCCGAGGTGGACCACGTACACGGCCAGGTCGCCCTGAGGCGCGGCGACCACGGCCCGCAGCGCGCGGTCCCAGCCCAGCCCGGTGTCGACACCGTGCGCCTCGCGGATCGGCCACCGGCTCCACAGCGCGACAGTCGACACCACCGCCCGGTGCGGGTAGCGCTCGGCCAGCACGGACGCCACCCGGTCGCCGTCGGCGACCTCCTGGAGCCCGATCAGGTCCGGGGCGTCGCCGGTGAGCGCGCCGACGGTGGCGGCCGGGTCGGGGTTGCCCACGCGCAGGTTCTGGCTGACCACGCGGACCGCGGCGCCGTCCGCGCCGGCGGCCGGGGGCAGCCACGCGCGGCCGTAGAGCCCGGCCCAGACCAGGGCCGGCAGCAGCACCGCCAGCAGCGCCGGCCGGGAGCGGCGCAGCAGCGCCGCGAGCGCGAGCAGCGGTACGGCGATTCCGAGCAGCGGGGTGACGCTGTCCACCAGGCTGCCCAGGCCGTGGACGTTCGGCACCAGCCGGTGCCCGGCCAGCAGCAGCGTGAGCAGCACGGCGCAGACGATGACGACGGCGCCGCGCCGGCTGCGGGGGCCGGGCGGGCGCTCGTCGACCATCCGCTGCGTCACCGTCGGAATCGTATCGAGCGCCCGGGTCGCCGCGCGGCGGCGTCGCCATGATCCACGGTCCTCGCACCGCGAGCCGCCGGATCGCGAGGAGTCGATCGCGGCGAGTCGGCGGACCGCCGGCGGGCGAGAGACGGCCGACCAGGGCACCCTCGGCCGAACGGTGGAGCCGGGCGTCGGCCGCCGCCGGGTCGGCTCGGCGTCCGTTTCGCACCACCGAAACCGACATAGGCATTCTTCCGGGTACGCACGGTTAGCGGTTTTCCTGATCCGCCACCCCTGATGTCGCCCGCGAATCCGGCAGATTGTGGCGCATGCCACCAATCACCCCGATGGCAAAGGGCCGGAAGCTTTCTAGCCTCGGCGGGTGCACCCCGACGACCCCGATCATCAGCCGTTGCCCGCCAACCGCCCGGTTCGCCGAACGATTGACCCGGCATCAGCCGAACGGAGGGTGGGGCGTCACCGCGCCCCGGAACCGCCACGACGCGGCCCGGCCCGGTCCGTGCCCGGCCGGATCGCGGTGGCCACCGGCGTCACCTGCTGCCTCGGCCTGATCGGCGTGGCGGGCGTCGGCGAGACCGGCCCGGCGCACCTGGAGGTACGCGAGGCGGTCGCCGACCGGGCCGCCGCCGACCAGCGCGCCTCCCGCGACTTCACCCGGGTCGCGCCACCGGCCGCCGCGGCCCTGCCGCCGCCGGCTCCCACGCCCGGCGCCACGGCGACGAGGAAGCCGCCGCGCAAGCCCGTGCTGCCCGAGCGCCCCCGGCCGGTCGCCGGCCTGGACCAACGGCAGATGGACAACGCCAAGGCCATCGTCGACGTGGGGCGGGAGATGAAGATGCCCCGCCGGGCCCTGGTCGTCGCAGTCGCCACCGCCATGCAGGAGAGCAACCTCTACAACCTGGCCAGCGACGTGGTGCCGCAGTCCTTCGACCACCCGCACCAGGGCAGCGGCTCCGACCACGACTCGGTCGGGCTGTTCCAGCAGCGGCCCAGCAGCGGCTGGGGCACCGTCGCCCAGCTTATGCGGCCGGCGTACGCGGCCCGGGCCTTCTACACCGCGCTGCGCGAGGTGCCGGGCTGGGAGGACATGAGCGTCACCGCCGCGGCCCAGGCGGTGCAGGTGTCCGCCTACCCCGACGCGTACGCCCGGCACGAGAAGCGCGCCACGACTGTGGTGTCGGCGCTGGTCTGACCCGGCGCCGGTCAGGCGGAGCTGCGCCCGGCGCCACCGGGCCGTACGCTCGCCGCGGCGGTGGGGGTGTCCACCGCCACCCGCTCGCCCCGCGCCCCGGCCAGGATCTCGTCGACCCGGGACTCCCGGCGGCGGCGCGCCAGCAGGGCCGCCTCGAACTCGCGGCGCGCCCGCACGGCCTCGGCGTACGCCTCCTCCCGCAACCGGCGGGCCTCCTCACGTGCGGCCTCCAGCTCGGCGCGAGCCTGCGCCAGCAGCTCGGCGGCCTCCCGTTCGGCGACGGACGGGTGGGACGCGGCCGTCTCGACCGGCGCGGTACGGCGATGCAGGAAGTCGCACAGGTGCACGGCGTCCGACCGGATCTGGTCCCACTCCCGGCCGGCCCCGGCGGCGCCCTCCGCTCGCGCCGCCAGCCGACCCAGCCGCAGGCTCAGCTCGTCCAGACAGGCGTCGACCTGCCGCCTGTCGTAGCCGGTCTCCACCACCGAGAACCTCATGCGTCGCCCCCCAGGCAGCCGGTGCGCGTCCCCACCTGCCGATCCTGCGGTCCCCGCGCTCCCGGGCGCGGCCGTTCCCGCAAAATGTTCAGGATGCGGAGGCCCGGACTTCCCGCCCCTACGGGTGCTTCGGGAGCACGACCACCCGTCCGAAGAACTCGTCGATCCGGCGTACCACGTCGTTGAAGTCGTCCAGGTCGATCGGCTTCGTCACATACGCGTTGGCCTGGAGCGTGTAGCTGCTGACCACGTCGGTGTCGGCGTTGGAGGTGGTGAGCACAACGATCGGGATGGTCCGCAGGCTCTCGTCACCCTTGACCTCGCCGAGCACCTGCCGCCCGTCCATCCGAGGCATGTTCAGGTCGAGCAGGATCACGTCGGGGCGCTGCGCCTCGGTGTGCCGGCCCTCGCGGCGGAGGAACTCCATCGCCTCCTGGCCGTCGGCGACCACGTCGATCACCTTGTCGACGTCGGAGTCGGCCAGCGCCTCCTCGATCATCAGGACGTCACCCGGGTCGTCGTCCACCACCAGGATGCGAACGGGGCTGGGGCTGGTCTGACCCATCGGTTTACCTGCTTCGTGGTGAGGAGGGCGTCCGGCCGCACGGCCGGCTGCTGGCGGGGAAATGTACCGGATCAGGAGGCGGCCGGCGCGGTCGGGTCGGCGGTGTCGAGGCCGCGGTGGAGCACCTCGGCCAGCCCGGTCACCTGGAGCACCCGGGCCACCCGGCCGGTCGCCCCGGTGAGCCGCAGCCAGCCGCCGTCGGCGGCGACGATGTTGTCCCCCCGGACGAAGGCCGCGATGCCGGTGGAGTCGCAGAACGTCAGTTCGGTGAGGTCGAGCAGCAGCTCGCGGTGCCCCTCCGCCACCACCCGGTCGATCGCCGAGCTCAACTCTCCGGCCGTGCCGAGGTCGAGCTCGCCGGCCAGCCGGAGGCAGACGCCGCCCCCGTCCCGCTGGGCGTACGTGACGGTGAACGTCACAGTGGCCCCTCTCGCTCCCACCGCAGGCGAACCCTTGCAGTGGTGCAAGTATATGCGACGGCCGGCCCGGCGCCCGTCAGCGGCCCGCCGCCGACAACCCGCCCACCAGGGCCCTCCCCCGGTCGAGGAAGGCGGCCGCGCGCGGGAAGTCGCGCAGCTGCTGTCCATAGTGCTCCAGCGTCAGCCCGACCGCGCCCGCCGGCACCCCGCGGCTGACCAGGATCTCCACCAGCCACTCGACGAACCCGGTGAACAGCGTCGCGTCGTCCACGTAGAGCGCGGCGGCCAGGAAGTCCACGATGTAGCCGAGGTCGCTGATCGTGGAGTCGACCTGCGCCGGGGTGTAGCCGGCCGTCGACGGCACCCGCTCGCGCAGGTCGGCCAGGGCGCTGTCGATCAGCTCGCCGCGCCGTTTGACCAGGCTGACGTACTCGTCGTCGGCCAGGTGATCCAGCCGCGCGGGCGGCGTCTCGCGCAGCGCCCGCTCGTCGGCCACCAGGTCCGCCGCGGCCGGCGCGTCGGGCGCCCACGGCACGCCGAGCACGCGGGCCCAGCGGCCGTCGTCGCCGAAGCCCCGGCCACCGACCACCACCGGCACGTCGGAGCGGCGGCACGCCTCCACCATCCGGTGGGCGTGCGGCAGCCGCATCGGCAGCGCGCAGGCCAGCGCCACCGCCTCCGCGTCGTAACGGTGCAGGTAGGACACCAGGTGCGCGGCCGGGACGCTGGCGCCGAGGAAGACGACCTGCCAGCCGCGCAGCCGCAGCACCTCGGCCACCAGCCGGGCCGGCAGCGCGTGCCACTCACCGTCCATGCAGGCCATCACGATCCGCCCGCGGGTCGGGCGGGGATCGGCGTACGCGGCCACAGCGGCCACCACCCGCTCGCTGATGTGGGTTGCGGCGTGCTCCTGGGCGACGCTCCACTCGTTGCGGGCCCAGCGTTCGCCCACCTCGGCCTGGGCCGGGGCGACCAGATCCAGCAGCACCCGCTCGGCCGGCACGCCCGCCTCCAGCAGCCCGCGGGCCACCGACACGGCGGCGGACTCGTCGGCGTCGGCCAGGCACTCCAGATAGCGGGGGAAGGCATGGCCCGGGTCGGCCTCGACGGTCGGCACGGTCACGCGAACAGCTCCCTCGTTCGTTCGGTCACGGCCGGATCCGGCACCGCGTGCAGGTGCCGCGGCGCCCGCCCGGCCGGGCCGGTGGCCCGCAGCGCCAGCACGGCGATGTCGTCGTGATCGCCGTGCGCGAGCCAGTCGCAGGTCACCTGCTCGACCCGCTCGGCGAGCGCCGGCGCGGGCATCCGGTGGCAGCCGGTCACCGCGTTGAGCAGCCGCTCGGCGCCGAACTGCTCGTCACCGCGCCGGCCGCCGCGCGCCTCCGTCACCCCGTCGCTGTAGAACAGGCAGGTCTCCCCCGGCGCCAGGTGCACCGTCACCTCGCCGATGCGGGGATCGGGCACCACACCGATCAGCATGCCGCGCAACGGCACCACCTCGACCTCGCCGGACTCCCGCAGCACCAGCGGCGGCAGGTGCCCGCCGCCGGCCAGGGTCAGCGTCAGGCCGCCGTCGCGGTGCGGCCGGGCCACGCCGAGCACCATGGTGGCGAACCGGCCCTGCCCGTGCGCCTGCGTGGTCTCCAGCAGCGCGTCGTTCAGCAGCTTCAGGAGCCGTCCCGGCTGGGTCTCGACCCGGTGCAACGCCTGGAGGCACTGGCGCAGCTGACCGGTGAACACGGCCGCCTCCACGCCCTTGCCCGACACGTCGCCGAGGAAGAAGACCGAGCCGCCGTCGGCGAGCCGGTGCGAGCCGTAGAAGTCACCGCCGATGCGCAGACCGGCCTGCGCCGGCCGGTACGCGGTGCCCCACTGCACCCCCGTCGCCGAGGCCGGCTCGACCGGCAGCAGGCTGGCCTGCAACGTGTCGGCGACCTCGGCCTGGTCGCGGTAGAGCATGGCGGTGGTCAGCGCCGCGCCGGCGCGGGCCGCGAACGCGCGGACCAGGTCCACGTCGGCCTCGTCGTACCAGCGGTCGGCGCGCCGGGCCACCAGCAGGGCCCCGGCCGGCGCCTCCCGGCCGGGCAGCGGCACCACCCGGGCGGTGGCGCCGGAGGTGTCCAGGCCGGGCAGCCAGCCCGCCTCGGCGGCCTGCTCGACCAGCCAGTCCAGCTCGTGCGGCTCGGCGCCGGCCAGGCCGGCCTCGATGGCCACGGGGAGCGCCGTGGCGGGCAGCACCCCGCTGTCCACCACCGGCGGCCGGTCGTCCGCGCGTACCGCCCGCCACCAGCGGGCGCGGCCGGAGCGGGGGGCGAGGATGAGGACCGCCACGTCGGCCGCCGTGGGTACGGCCAGGCGCACCACGGCGGCGGCGGCCCGGTCCGGGTGCAGCGGGTTGCCGAGCTTCTCGCCGACCACGGCGAGGAACGCCGAGCGGGCCCGCTCGGCGAGCAGCGCGTCGGCCCGGCTGACGCTCTCGGTGACGTCGTCGACGTACCAGCAGCGCCGTCGGTGGGACAACGCGACCGGGCGTACGCGCAGCCGCCGCCCGTGGTGGGTGAACTCGGCCGGGCCGTCGCCGCGCAGCGGGACCGGGCCGGCCGCGGCCAGCAGCTCGCCGGGCGTCACCTCGGGGATCAGCCGCTCCGCGACCGGGCTCACGTGCTGGACGACACCGTCGGCGTCGCAGACGACCAGGCCCTCACGGAAGTGCTCGACCACCTCGGACCAGTTGGGAACGGTAAGGTCGTGGTCGGCTGCCAGCGGCGGCAGGGCGGACGGCACCGGCGCGGCGGCGGACCACGCCGGAGCCCGTGCGGCGCTCGGCGTGGAGATCCGTCCGTCGCCCGGGTCGGCACCCCTGACGTCGGCAGCAGTCACCAGCTGAGCCCCACTCTCCTCGTCGACACCCGGGGGCGCCGGACCCGGCGCCTGTGGTCACGTCTCACCGCCCACCCTACGCCGGTATGCCGGGACCGCCACCCCACGGCGCTGCGGCCCGCTCGCGCATCCAGCGAGGTGACGGCGCTGTTGTTACGATCCTGTCAATACCGGCCCGACCGGCAACCCCGCGGAAAGGCGTGACGTGGTTCCTCAACGGAGAAGGCCCGAGGCGAGCCCGCTGAGCATCTCCGTGGATCGATCGAACCCGGCCGTCCCGGTGGTCGTCGTCGGCGGCGACCTGGCGTACGCCACGGCGGGCCCGCTGCGCGCCGAGATCGACCGGCTGCTCACCGCGCGTCCGACGACGCTGGTGTTCGACTTCGGCGGTCTTCAGTTCATGGACAGCACCGGCCTGTCCGTGATCGTGCACGCCTGGCGGGAGGGCCAGCACGCAGGCACCGCCATCGAGCTGCGGTCGGTCCCCCGGTTCCTGGAGACCATCCTCGACCTGACCGGCGTCACCGGTCTGCTCGACCGCTCGCCGGTCGACGACGCGCCGGGCCTCGCCGCGCCGGGTTCGACAGCGTCCGCGTGACCCCGGGGGTTTCCCGGCCGTGCCCGGCTGGGAACATGGGAACGTGCCCTCCCAGATGTTGACCATCGAGGTGGACCGGCTCGACGCCGGTTCCGCCCGGGTGCGGCTGGCCGGGGAGCTGGACTTCGACACCGCGCCGGAACTCGTCGACGCCGTGGCCGGACTGCGCCGCGACGGTCACCAGGAGCTGGAACTCGACTTCGCCGGGGTGGACCTCTGCGACTCCTCGGGCCTGAGCGCGCTCGTGGTGATCCACCGGGCCGGCACCGGGGCGATCCGCCTGCTGAACCTGAACCCGCAGATCAGGCACCTGCTGGACCGCACCGGCCTGGCCGAGTTGCTGGCCGCCCCGCCGCAGGAGCTGACCGGCGGCGCCCGCGAGGCGGGCTGACCCGGCCGGCGCCGCCCGCGAGACGGGCGGACGCCCCGCGGACAGGGGTGGCCCCCGACCCTGGGACCAGGGGCCGGGGGCCGGGAGGATGGCTCAGACGGCGGGCGCGGCCTGCCGGTGCGGTGCTTCGTCGCGCGACTGCCCCGCGACTGGAGGCTCGACGTCCTCCGGCGCGCCGGAATCGGGCGTCTGGAACAGATAACGGACGAAGTCCCCGCTCATGTCGTCGTCGTCCGCTCCGGGCCACTGCCCGACGCAGTCGACGCCGACCACCTCGCGTCCACTGCCGTCGTGGTGCTCCAGCAGCGCCCAGAGGGTCACCGGGTAGGAGCGGGTGTCGTCCGGGCCGATCCGCCAACGGGCGTACCAGCCGGGACGGGCGGGGACGATCTCCACGATCCGTTTCATGTCGACCTGCCCTTCCGCGTGCGTCGGAAGTTGTCCGGTCCGTCCGAGCCTGCCGCCCGCCGGGGTGAGCGCTCCTCACCCGCAGCGAATGAAGCGTCCGCCGGGCGGTCCGCCGTTACCTTCCCGGCAGCGCCGGGAACGCGGTCGGCGCAAGCGCAACCGACCCAGGAACGAGGTGCGACGATGCGCAAGCAGATGGAGGGCGACAACCAGCGCCGCCGGGCCCTGGCCCGCGAGGCCCGCGAGCGAGGGCTGCGGCCGAGCCAGACCGGCGCCAGCCTCAGCGCGTCCAAGCAGGTCACCTCGCTGGACCAGCACGACCGGTCCGGCCCGCCGCCGGCCGGACGGCACAAGCCGGACACGACCCGGGGTGGCCCCGCGCCGCCGCCGGCCGCGGTCGCGGAGCGGCCGCGCCCGCTGCCGGACCCGACACCGTCACCCGGGGTCTCGATGGGCTACCGGGATCTCGTCGACGACGTGAGCCGGCGTGCGGGGGTGGACTTCTCCGCGGCCAGGGTCGCGGCGGAGGCCACCGTGCTGGCCCTGGCCCGGGCGCTGGACGAGACGGAACGGGAGCGGCTGCTGGAGGCGGTGCCGCTGACCCTGCACGACGTGGTGCCGGTGCACGGCATGGAACGCCGCCGCGACCTGCCCGGCTTCCTGGCCGAGGTCGGCCGGTACAGCCGCCTCACCCCGGAGCAGGCGCGGTACCAGGCCGAGGCGACGCTCGCCGCGCTCGCCGAGGCCGACGCGGATCTGGTCGAGTCGCTGCGCGTACCCGACGAGTTGCGTGACCTGCTCGGGCCGGCCGACTTCGGCGGCGGCCTGGTGGGCGCGTCCTCGGCCACCGCGCCGCTGACCGAGGCGGAGCTGCGCGACGCGCTCGCGACGCTGCCCTACTGGTCCAGTGACAGGCGTTCGCTCGTGCGCACGATCGAGCTCCCCGGCGGCAACCTGGACCGGGTGCTCGACCGGCTGGACCGGCTCAAGTCCGACGTCGGACGCTCGCCGCAGATCGGGCGTCCCGACCCGGACAACGCCGTGCTGACGGTCCGGACCCAGCAGGTCGACGGCGTGACGGCGGCGGACGTGGACCTCGCGCACCGGGTGGACGCGGCAGTCGACGAGGCCGGCGCCGGGATGGCGGCCGGCTGACCCGGCGGCGGAACGGCCCCGGTCCCATGCGGGCCGGGGCCGCCCGTGGCCGCGCGGTACCGTGTCCCGCCGTGGATCACGACGACACCGAGACCCTGGAGATCGTGGTGGACCCGGCCCGCCCGTCCGGGCGCACGCTGCTGGCCGACGGGGTCGAGCAGTCGTACGTGGACGTGGCCGACGCCCGGTACCTGCACTTCGAGTACGTGCGGCGGATCGCCGCCGCGATCGACCTGGCCGCCCCGCGCGGCGCGGCGCTGACCGCGCTGCACCTCGGCGGCGGCGCGCTCACGCTGCCGCGCTGGCTCGCGAGCACCCGGCCCGGTTCGGCGCAGCGGGTGATCGAGCGCGATCCGGGCGTGGTCGAGCTGGTCCGGCGGAAACTGCCACGGCTGCCGCCGGAGGTGGTGGTGGCGCTCGGCGACGCCCGGAAGGCGGTCGCCGAGGAGCCGTCCGGGACGTACGACGTGGTGGTGGCCGACGTGTACCGGGCGGCCCGGATGCCGCCGCAGGTGGCGGCGGTCGAGTTCGCGGCGCAGGTGGCCCGGGTGCTGCGCCCGGACGGCCTCTACCTGATCAACCTCACCGACCTGCCGCCGCTGGCGCACACCCGGTCACAGGTGGCGACGCTGCGGGCGGTGTTCGCCGACGTCTGCCTGGTCGCCGACCGGCGGATGCTGCGCGGACGCCGGTACGGCAACGTGGTGCTCGCCGCCACGCCCACGGCGGGCCGGATCCCGGTGATCCGGCTCGCCACCCGCGTCGCCGCCGACCCGGTGCCCGGAACGGTGCTGCACGGCGCGACGCTCGACGCGTTCGCCGCGGGTGCCCACCCGGTCACCGACGCCGACCTGGGCTGAGCCGGGTTTCCGTACCCCCAGCACGGGTAGCCGCGCCGGATGAGCGCCGCCGACGATCGGTCCATCGCGCGCCGGACGCTGATCGTGATCGGTCTGGTCCTCGCCACCGGGGTCGGGCTCGCGCTGGTCTGGGCCACCCGGCGGGTGCTGGTGTGGGGACTGGTGGCGGTGTTCTTCGCGGTCGCCCTCAAACCGCTCGTGGACCGTCTCGAACGTCGGGTACGCCGCCGCGCGCTCGCCACGCTGCTGGTGTTCCTGGCCGCGTTCGCGCTGTTCGCCGCCGTCGGCGCGCTGATCGTGGTGCCGCTGGTGGACGAGGTGGGCCGCTTCGCCGACCGGGCGCCGGACATCGTGCGCGAGGCGCAGGCCGGGCAGGGGCCGCTCGGGCGGCTGCTGGACCGCTTCCACCTGCTCCGCTACGCCGAACCCGGCCAGCTGCGCCGGTACGGCGCCCGGCTCGGCGACCCGACGGTAGGGGTGGTCCGCAGCGTGGCCCAGGCGGTCGCCGCGCTGGTCACCGTGGTGGTGCTGGCGTACCTGATGGTCCTGGAGGCGCCGAAGATCGTGGCCGCCACGCTGCGGCTCACCGGCGACGGCGCGGCGGCGCGGCTGCGGCGCATCGGGCGTGACTCGTCCCGGATCGTCACCGGCTACCTGAGCGGCAACCTGCTGATCAGCCTGATCTGCGGCGGTCTGACGTTCGTCGTACTGTTCCTGCTCGGTGTGCCGTTCGCCGCGGTGATCGCGCTGGCGGTCGCCGTGTTCGACCTGATCCCGCTCGTCGGCGCCACTCTCGGCGCGCTCGCCGCGGCCGGCGCGGCGTTCCTGCACTCCCCCACCGCCGGCCTCGTCGTGCTGGTCTTCTTCGTGGTCTACCAGCAGGTGGAGAACCATCTGCTGCAACCGGTCATCATGGGCCGCGCGGTCCGGTTGAACCCGTTGACGGTGCTGGTCAGCGTCCTGCTGTCGGTCGAGCTGGCCGGGCTGGTGGGGGCGCTGCTGGCGATCCCGGCCGCCGGCATCGTCCAGGTGCTGCTGCGCGAGTTCGCGCCCGCCGGGCGGGAGGCGCTGCCGCAGCCCGCCGACGGCGAACCGGCCGACCCAGGTGCGGCCGGTAGCGCCGGAGCACCGGAACGGCCGCCGGCCGGCGGGTGAGAGCCGGCCGGCGGGTGCGTGCGGCGATCAGTGGCGGCGGGCCAGCTCCGGTGACTCGCTCTCCAGCGGCACCGCGTTCGCGGGGACCAGGCCGAGCTGCACGGCGGGCCGGGGCAGCGTCGCGTCCAGCGCCCAGTCCGCCGCGACCCGGGGCCGGTTACCGGGCATGGCCAGCAGGTGGTAGCCGCGGGTGACGGCCTTGGCCGGCAGCCCTGCGAGCGGCACCTTCAGCGGGTTCGCCGCCGCGTCCTTGCCGCCCAGGTCCACCACCCAGCCCAGGTCGTGGTGCTTGTACGACTTGCGCACGCCCTGACCGTACGAGGCGGCGATGTTGTGCGCCGCCAGCTTGCCCTGCCGCTGGGCGTGCTGCGCGGTCATGGCGCACACCTGCCCAGGGCGGGTCGGGTCGGGCACGGCGGCGGCGTCGCCGCAGGCGAACACCTCGGGGTAGCCGGGAACGTTGAGGAACTCGTCGACCACCAGCCGGCCCTTCTCGGTGCGCAGGCCCAGTTCGGCCACGAACGGGTCGGGGCGTACACCCACGCACCAGACGAGGCTGCACGTCGGGACGTACTCGCCGTCGGTGAGCATCACCCCGTCCGGGGTGGCTTCGGCGACCGAGGTGCCCATCCGCACGTCCACGCCGCGTTTGCGCAGCACCCGGTCGGCGGTGACCGACATCCGCCGGTCCAGTTCGGGCAGCACCCGGGGCGCCACGTCCAGCAGCATCCAGCGCGGCCGGACCTTCAGGTGCGGACGCTGGGCCATCAGCCGGTCGGTGAACAGCTGCCCGTGCGCGGCCACCTCGGTGCCGGTGTAGCCGGCGCCGACCACCACGAACGTGGTGCGGGCCCGCTGCTCGGCCGGGTCCTGGGTCAGCTCGGCCAGCTCGACCTGCCGGACCACGTGGTCGTGCAGGAACAGCGCCTCGGGCAGGCCGCGGAAGCCGTGGGCGTACTCGGTCACGCCGGGGATCGGCAGCAGCTTGTTGACGCTGCCCACGCTGAGCACGAGCCGGTCGTACGCGAGCTGCCCGTGGTCGCCCTCGACGGAGCGGTAGCCGACCCACCGGTTCTGCAGGTCGACCCGGTCGGCCTCGCCGATCACCACGCGGACGCCGTCGAGCGTGCCGGCGAGCGGCACCGCGATCCGGGTCGGCTCCACCACACCTGCCGCCACCTCGGGCAGCAGCGGCAGGTAGAGGAAGTAGTCGGTCGTGTTCAGCAGGACGATCTCGGCCCGGTCGCGGGCCAGTCGGCGCAACGTCTTGGCCGCGTGGTACCCGGCGAACCCGGCCCCCACGATCACCACCCGTGGTTTCGTCATGCCTGCTGCCGTTCCCGGGCAGACCTGCGACAAACGTGCCCGTGATCCATCCATCAGCGGCTATATGGACATTCCTCGTGATCGGCGCGAGGATGCCGGGATGGGAAACCACGAGACCGCCGAGGGTCGGCCCACGAGGTCCAGCCGGCGTACCTTCCTCACCGCCTCCGCCGCGGCCACCGCCGCCGCCGTCGCCACCCCGCTCACCGCCGCCCCGGCCGCCGCCGCGACCGGCGCTCCCCCGGGCCCGGGCCGTCCGGCCCGGCCGCAGCGGCCCGGCCGCGAGCTGGCCGCGCTGCTGCGCGAGATCGACGGCCGCCGGATCGAGGCCGTCGTGCGCCGGCTCGCCGCGTTCGGCACCCGCCACACCCTGTCCAGCCAGACCGATCCGGTACGCGGCATCGGCGCCGCCCGCGACTGGATCCACGCCCAGCTCTCCGGGTACGCGGCCGCGTCCGGCGGCCGGATGACTGTCGAACTCCAGTCGTACGTCCAGCAGCCCGCCTCCCGCATCCCCGTCCCGACCACCATCACCAACGTGGTGGCGACCCTGCGCGGCGACGTCACGCCCGAGCGGGTGTACGTCATCACCGGCCACTACGACTCCCGGGCGACCGACGTGATGGACGCGGTCAGCGACGCACCAGGCGCGGACGACGACGCCTCCGGCGTGGCGGTGGTGATGGAGCTGGCCCGGGTGCTGTCCACCCGCCGCACCGAGGCCACCATCGTGCTCGCCGCCGTCGCAGCCGAGGAGCAGGGACTGTACGGCTCGGCGTACCTCGCCTCGCAGTTGAAGGCGGCCGGCGCCGATGTCCAGGCCATGTTCAGCAACGACATCGTCGGGTCCAGCACCGCCGACGACGGCACGCGCGACCCGCGTACCGTGCGGTTGTTCGCCGAGGGCGTGCCGACCGCCGAGACCCCGGCCGAGGCGAGCGTGCGGCAGTCCGTCGGCGGCGAGAACGACTCGCCGTCGCGGCAGCTCGCCCGGTTCGTCACCGACGTGGCCGGGAACTCCGCCACCGGCATGGACGTGCGCGTCATCTACCGGCGGGACCGCTACCTGCGCGGCAGCGACCACATCTCGTTCCTGCGCGAGGGCTGGCCGGCCGGCCGGTTCACCGAGCCGAACGAGGACTTCGCCCACCAGCACCAGGACGTGCGGGTCGTCGACGGGGTGCAGTACGGCGACCTGCCGGAGTTCTGCGACTTCGGCTACATCACCCGGGTGGCCCGGGTGAACGCCGCGACGCTGTGGTCACTGGCCCAGGCGCCCGGCACACCCAAGAGCGTCACCGTGGTGACCACGAACCTGACCAACGACACCACGTTGCGGTGGCAGCGCGGGCCCGAGCCGGACCTGGCCGGGTACGAGGTGGTGTGGCGGGAGACCACCGCCGACCAGTGGCAGAAGGTGCTGCCGGTCGGCGACGTCACCGAGGTGACCATCGACCTGTCCAAGGACAACGTGTTCTTCGGCGTACGGGCGGTCGACCGGGACGGGCACCGCAGCCCGGTCGCCTTCCCGAAGCCCGGCAGCTGAGGCCGGCCGGTCACCGTCCTCCGGCGCCGCACTCAGTCCGGCGCCGGGGCGGTGATCGCCCAGCGTTCGTGGTCGCGCCACGCGCCGTCGATGAACAGGTAGTCCGGGGAGAACCCCTCCAGCCGGAAGCCGAGCCGCCGCGCCAGCCGCTTCGACGGCTCGTTGCCGGGCTGGATGTTCGCCTCCAGCCGGTGCAGACCGAGCGGCCCGAACGCGTACTCGATCACCAGCCGCACCCCGGCCGAGGCGTGCCCGGTGCCCGCGTACGGGCGGAACGCCGCGTATCCGAGGTAGCCGCCGCGCAGCGCGCCCAGCACGATGCCGCTGATGTTCGCGTATCCGGCGATCTGCCCGGTGGCCCGGTCGCAGAACAGGAACCCGGCGCTGTCCCGCCCCCGGATCTTGCGCAGGTACGCCGCGTAGCGCTGCGCGTCATCGGGCGCGGAGAGCCACGGATGGTGCAGGTCGCGGCTGCGCCGGGCGGCGGCGACGAACTCCGCCTCGTCAGCCGGACGGGGACGGCGGATGGCGACGCGCCCGTCACTGCGCAGATATCGCACAGCGCCACTCTCCGCCACCGCATCCACCCCACCGCATCCGGGGTGCTGCGCTCCCGCTGCGACACGGGCCGCCGAGCCAGACTTTCGTCCCCGACGTGCCGCCCGTCCCGGCCGATCCACCACCCCAGGAAAGGCGGGTCGCAACGCCGCGACCGCCTCGCCCCGAGGCGGCCCGTAGATCTTGGTAGGAAACGGCCCCCATAAGGGCCCTTTCGTACCAAGATCTCCTCGGCTGCCATCAGGTGGCTTGCCGATCCCATTCTGCGGAAGGACGCCTGTAGCCCGCGGTCGGCATCCGTTGGCTCTGTGCCGCCGCGGGTAACGAACCGACGCTTTGCGCGATCTTGCACTTGGTGCCCCGGGGATGCCTGCTTTGCGAGGTTCGCCGGGCACCAAACTGCAAGATCGCGTGGGCGGGCGGGGTGGATTGTGACGGCGGGCACTCGAGGGCCGAATCTGTGACGGCCGGCGTTCGAGGGCTGACATTCGGCGGATCCATCCGCGCCTCGGGCAAAACCGTCCGTGTCCGGCTGGGCTGTTCGGTACTTGATGTCCGGTTCGATGGCCTGGTGGGGCTGTGGTGCCACCGTGAGGGTGGAATCGGTGGCGGGCGCGGGGCGTTGTACATGGCTGACGGCCCCGGCACCAGGTCGAGCGCCAGACACCGGCCCGCCCGGGCACCCGGATAGTCAGGGGAATCGGCCCGGCCCCGACGTCGTTACATCCCCGGAGCGTCGGGCACCGTGACCCCGGCCTGGACGCCGTCACATCTCCCAGGTCGTCGCCCCGGCCGAGAGTCACGGAATGACCCCGGCCCGCCAGTCGTTACATCCCCCGGGCCGAGCAGCGAGGCCACGCCGCCGACAGTCCTCGGGCCGTAACCGGTGAGCCGCCGGCGGGAATGACGCCGGGCCGGTCGTCGTTACATCCCCGAGCCGCGGAGCAGGCCCCCAGGGTCGCCCGCGCGCCAGCCCTATCGAGGGCACCCCCAAGACTTTCCCCCTTTCGCGGCATCCCCCGCCGCGTCATCCCCCACTTCAGGGAGGCAACCATCATGGCTACCACTCTGCTGCGTAAGACCGTTCTGACCGCTGCCGGTATCGCCGCCACCGCCGGCGGCATCGCCGGCCCCGCGATCGCCGCCCACGACGCCCCCACCACCAGCACCAGCGTGGTGGCGGACCGCAAGGGCCACGGCGAGCGGGAACTCGACGTCCGCTACGAAGCCCAGCCCAACTTCTACTTCTGCGGCCCCGCCGCCGCCCGCAACGCCCTGAGCGTGCAGGGCAAGAACATCGACGTACACACCATGGCCAAGGAGATGGGCACCACCGAGGCCGGCACCAACAGCATCAACGACATCACCCCCGTACTGAACAAGGAGACCGGCACCAAGGACGCCTACAAGTCGGTCGAGATCAGCACCCCCAAGGCCGACGACAAGCAGACCGACACCCTGCGCGCCGACATCGTCAAGACCGTCGACGCCGGCCGGGCCGTGGTCGCCAACATCGCCGGCACCGCCACCGACACCGACGGCACCACCCACTCATTCGAAGGCGGCCACTACATCAGCGTCATCGGCTACCGCGACAACGGCAACACCGTCACCATCGCCGACAGCGCCGACCCCACCACCGCCACCTACCGCATGAACATCGACAACCTCGCCGACTGGATCGCCACCCGCGGCTACAGCACCAGCTAAGCAACACCGCCGCCCCGATGGCTGCAGAGCAAGGGCGATAGCACGCACGCCGGAAGGGCCCGACCCCCCACCACGAGGGGTCGGGCCCTTTCGCGCGTATCCAACGGCTGCCTTCCGGTCACCTCGCCGTCACGCCGGTGTCGTCACCCGGACGGCTCGCTCCACCACGCTGGGTCGCGCCGGATCGTCCGGGCGACCGTGAAGGAGCAGCTGTGGCAGCCGAGGAGGCGACGCACCGCCCACCGACCACGCCCCGCCCAGCCGCGCCGAGCCGCCCCGACGTGAGCGTGGTCGTGCCTGTCTACAACACGCTGCGCTACCTGCGGTCCTGCCTCGACTCGGTGCTGCGGCAGACGATCGGGCCGGGCCGGATGGAGATCGTGGCGGTGGACGACGGGTCCACCGACGGCAGCGGCCGCCTGCTGGACCGGTACGCCGCGAAGCACCCCGGCACGGTGCGGGTGGTCCACCAGCCCAACTCCGGTGGCCCGGCGTCGCCCTGCAACCGGGGACTGGACCTGGCCACCGGCCGGTACGTCTTCTTCCTCGGCTCGGACGACCGGCTCGGTCCGGAGGCCCTCGAGCGTCTGGTCGCCGCCGCCGACCGGTACGGCTCGGACGTGGTGCTCGGCAAGGTGGTCGGGGTCAACGGCCGGCACGTGTTCTCGGACGTGTTCGCCGACGGCAACGCGGTCGACGTGAGCCTGTTCGACTCGGCGCTGCCCTGGTCGCTGGCGAACACGAAGCTGTTCCGGCGCGACCTCGTGGACCGGCTCGGGCTGCGGTTCCCGGAGGACATGCCGGTGCTCAGCGACCAGCCGTTCACGCTCGCCGCCTGCTACCACGCCCGCCGGATCTCGGTGCTCGCCGACTACGACTACTACCACGCGGTGCGCCGGCTGGACGCCCGCAACATCACCTACCACAGCCGGGTCGAGCAGCGCCTGGTCAGCGTGGAGCGGCTGTTCGCGTACGTGGCCGACCTGATCCCCGCCGGGGAGCGCCGGGACGCGGTGCTGCGCCGTCACGCCGGGCTGGAACTGGCGAACCTCGTCGGCGACGACTTCCGGCACCTGGACCGGGCCGCGCAGGAGCGGGTGCACGCGACGGTCGCGCGGCTGGTGCGGCGGCACGTCACCGACGGTCTGCGGGACCGGCTCGACATCGAGGCCCGGCTGCGCCTGGGCGCGGTGACCGCGGGCGGAGTCGACGACCTGCTGGCGGTGATCGAGCAGGACAGCGGCCGGGGCGTGCCGGCGACGGTGTTCGCCGGTGACCGCTGGCACGCGGGCTATCCGGGCGCCCCGGCGCGGTGGACCGACGTCACCGACGTGCGCGCCGACTGGCTGGCGCGGCTGGACACCGTCGACGTGAGCTGGGTCGACGGGCACACGTTGACGGTGACGACGCGCAGCCCGTACCCCCGGTTCGCCACGGAGGCCGGGCCGGTGCGGATGCTGGCCGGTCCGGTCGTGGGCGCCACCCGGATGGACGCCGGCGATCCGACCGGCCGCACGCTCCGCACGGACTTCGCACTCGACCGGCTCCTGGCGGCAAGCTCCGCCAGCGGGCAGCGCCATCCGGTCCGCGCCGAGGTGGACGGCGGTCACGGGCGCGGCGGGGCCGCGGTGCGCGCGCCCCGGCTCGCCGCCGGGCGGCCCCGGCTGCTGCGGCACGGCGCCCGGCTGTACGGGGTGGCGGCGACAGTCGACCCGCGCAACGGTCAGCTCGTGCTCTCCGTGGTGCCGGTGACGGTGGGTCAGCTCGTCGGGCGGCTGCGCCGGCGCGGCAGGCGCGGTCCAGTAACGGCGCAGACGTCAGGGCGCGGCCCGGAAGCCCTGCTCGGCCGGCATGGGCACCTGGAGGTACGTGGTGCCGCGCAGGTCCAGCCAGGCCCGCTGCGGCGCGCGGACCAGCCGCACCATCACCCCGGTGCAGGCGGGGCAGCGCCCGACCAGGCCCGGGGCGTGCGAGTAGACGTGTAGCCCAGCCATCGGGCCGGTCGTCCCGCAGGTGTCGCAGCGGCCGGTGGTGGCGCTCAGGTCGACGGCGAACAACTCACGCAACGGCCCGTCGAGCATGTTGCCGTCCACGTAGGACAGGTCGGTCATACGCCCTCCTCGGGTCTCAGCCGGTCGGGCCGAACCGTTCGGTCCGCACGCGCCGGGTCGGGTGACCCAGCCCCACCAGCAGGTCGGCCACGGTCTCCACGAATCCGGTGGGGCCGCACACGTAGCACAGCGGCTCCAGGTCGGGTGGCCAGCCGTGGCTGTTCACGTCGGCCAGGCCGATCCGATGCGGCTCGCCGCGCCAGCCCTCGGGCGCGGACCTGGTGTAGACGTACGCGACGTCGAGGCCCTGGTCGTCGCGCGCGCGGCGGCGCAGCTCGTCGGCGTAGATGACGTCGTCGGGGGTGCGCACCGAGTAGACGAGCCGGAACGGCGTGCGGCTGCCCGCGGCGCGGCGCGCGCGGATCATCGCCATCAGCGGCACCACGCCGGATCCGCCGCCCACGAGCAGCACCGGCGCGGTGTCGTCGGTACGCCAGACGAACCAGCCGCCGACCGGGCCGCGTACCTCCAGCGGGTCGCCCTCGGCGTAGGTGTCGGTCAGGTACGGCGACACCTCGCCGTCGGGCACCCGCTGCACCGTCACCTCGATCCGCTCGCCGTCGGCGGGGCCGGCCAGCGAGTACGACCGGGCGGCCTGGTAGCCGTCCTCGGCGGTGAGGCGCAGGTCGACGTGCTGCCCGGGCAGGTGCCCGGGCCAGCCGGGCACGTCCAGCACCAGCGTCTGCGCGGTGGGCGTCTCGATCCGCCGCTCGACCAGCCGGGCGACCCGCCACATCAGCGGCGCGACGCGGCGGCCCTCGGCCTGGGCCGTCACCTCAGTCGCCCTGGTAGCGCTGCTCGCGCCACGGGTCGCCGTAGTCGTGGTAGCCGGCGGTCTCCCAGAAGCCGGGCCGGTCGTCGGCGAGCAGCCGGATGCCGTGCACCCACTTGGCCGACTTCCACAGGTACAGGTGCGGCACGAGCAGCCGCGCCGGTCCGCCGTGCTCGGCCGGCAACGGCCCCCCGTCGTACGTGTGCACCACCCAGGCCCGCCCGCCGCGCAGGTCGTCGAGCGGCAGGTTGGTGGTGTAGCCGCCGTAGGAGTGCGCCAGCGCGTACCGGGCCTCGGTGTCGACGCCGTCGAGCAGCGTGTCCAGGGAGACGCCCTGCCAGGTGGTGCCGAGCTTGGACCAGCGGGTGACGCAGTGCAGGTCCACAGTCGGGGTGTCCTGCGGCAGGCCCATCATCTCGTCCCAGGACCAGCGGTACTCCGCGCCGGTCTCGCTGGTCAGCACGAACTCCCAGGTGTCCAGCGGCACGCGCGGCGTCGGGCCCGCGGAGAGCACCGGGAAGTCCTCGGTGAGGTACTGCCCCGGCGGCAGGTCGGGCGCGGACGTACGGGGCCGGCCCTGGAAGCCGGGCGAGACGATTCCCACCCGTCAGTCGTACCACCGCCGGTCCCGCCGGGGCAGGGGTTCCCACCGAGTCAGGCGGAACCTCCACCCTGCACCTCGTGCACGACGGTGCGCTTGCCGTCGCCGCTGTTGCGGGTGGCCCGCAGGCTGGTGATGGTGACGATCACCAGGACACCGATGATCACGCCGAGCGAGGCGAGCGTCGGGATCTCCGGCACGCCCTCCCAGATGCCGTGCGCCCAGTGCAGGCCGAGCTTGACGCCGATGAACGCCAGGATGGCGGCCAGGCCGTAGCTGAGGTGCACGAGGCGGCTCAGCGCGGCGTGCAGCACGAAGTAGAGCGCCCGCAGGCCCAGTAGCGCGAAGGCGTTGGTGGCGAAGACGAGGTACGGGTCCTCGGTGATGCCGTAGACGGCCGGCACCGAGTCGACGGCGAACACGATGTCCGTGGCCAGCACGGCGACCACGACGAGCGCGAACGGGGTGAGCGCCCGCCGGCCGCCCTGCCGGATCGTCATCCGGGTGCCGTGGTAGTCGTCGACCACCGGCATGATCTTGCGGAGCAGGCGTACCGACCGCATCTTGTTGATGTCGACCTCCTGCTCGTGCCCGGAAAGGGCGTCGCGCAGCAGCTTGACCGCGGTGGCGATCAGGATGAGCGCGAACAGCAGGAAGGCGAAGTCGAGCGTCTGGAGCGCGGCGGCGCCGAGCGCGATGAACACACCGCGCAGCACCAGGGCGCCCGCGATGCCGTAGAGCAGCACCCGCTGGGCGAGCACGGCGGGCACCGCGAACGCGGCCAGCAGCAGCATGAAGACGAACAGGTTGTCGACCGAGAGGGACTTCTCGACCAGGTAACCGGTGAGGTACTCGATGCCCTGCTGGCTGCCGTAGCGGGACCAGATCCAGGCGCCGAAGGCCAGCGGCAGGGCGATGTAGAAGGCCGACCAGCCCAGGGCCTCACGGATCGAGACCTCGTGCGGCTTTCTGGTGACCAGGAAGTCGAGCACCAGCAGGACGAGCACGCCGACGATCGTCACGACCCACAGCGTGGGCGTGCCGACAGACGACAACCCGGCCGCGGCCAGGGGCGACAATTCGGGCATGGAGCCTCCTCGAACACCGTGTCATGTTCGAGGTCTCCTTCACCCACGTTTTCGTGGGCAACCACCCGGGGCTCGCCTCGGCGGCTTGCCGTACTGACCGGAATGATTCGTGGGAAGTACTCCCCTCGCCTGCACAAGGCTAGGTCACCGCCGGACCGGACGCCAAGTCGGGACACGGTTGATTGCCCTGGTCAACCGCTGTGCGGTGGTGGAGGGCATGGCGCCAGGTCACCGGGCACCCTATGGTGACGCGGGTGACCAACCAGGGACCACTGACCGGCGTACGGGTGATCGAGCTGGCCGGGATCGGCCCCGGTCCGTTCGCGTCGATGATGCTGGCCGACCTCGGCGCCGACGTGGTGCGCGTCGACCGGCCCGGCGGCGGCAGGTTCGGCGCCTTCCCCGGCGACCTGCTGAACCGCAACCGCCGCTCGATCGCCGTCGACCTCAAGCAGCCCGAGGGGCGTGACCTGGTGCTCGACCTGGTCGCCGGCGCGGACGCGCTGGTGGAGGGCTTCCGGCCGGGGGTGACCGAACGACTCGGCCTCGGCCCGGACGACTGCCTCGCCGCCAACCCCAAGCTGGTGTACGGGCGGATGACCGGCTGGGGGCAGGACGGGCCGCTGGCGCAGCGCGCCGGGCACGACATCGACTACCTGGCCCTGACCGGCGCGCTGCACGGCGTGGGCCGGGCCGGGGAACGCCCGGTGCCGCCGATGAACCTGCTCGGCGACTACGGCGGCGGGGGCATGATGCTGGCGCTCGGCGTGGTCGCCGCGCTGTACGCGGTACGCGGCGGCGCACCCGGCCAGGTGGTCGACGCGGCCATCGTGGACGGCGTGTCGGTGCTGGCCACCCAGATCCACGCGCTGCGCGGCATCGGCCTGTGGCAGGACCCGCGCGGGGTGAACCTCCTCGACGGCGGCGCGCCCTTCTACGACACGTACGAGTGCGCCGACGGGCGGTACGTGGCGGTGGGCGCGCTGGAGCCGCAGTTCTACGCCGAACTGGTCCGGCTCACCGGCTTCCCGCCCGACGGCGGCGACGGCCCGCAGGACGCCGGTGCGGCGGTCGGCGGTGAGGCGCTGGACCGGGACGATCCGGCGAACTGGCCGGCGCTGCGGGCGGCCTGGGCGCGGCTGTTCCGCACCCGTACCCGGGACGAGTGGACGGAACTGCTGGGCGGAACCGACGCCTGCGTGGCGCCGGTACTCGACTGGGCCGAGGCGCCGGAGCATCCGCACCTGCGGGCACGCGAGGTCTTCGTGGCGCCGGACGGCGTCACCCAGCCCGCTCCCGCACCGCGCTTCTCGGCCACCCCGACCTCTGTCCGGCGCCCGCCACCGTCGCCGGGCGAGCACACCGACGAGGTGCTGGCCGGTGCCGGGATCGACGCCGGCCGGATCGCCGCTCTGCGCGCCGCAGGTGTGATCGGCTGACCGGCCGCCGGTTCAGCGGCGCGCGGCGGCCGGGGCGAGGGCCGGTTCCACCATGTCCCGGTAGTCGCGCGGAAACTGGACCACGACCTCCTGGAACTCCCCGCCGCGGATCGCCTCGCGCATCGTGACGAACACCGCGCGTACCGCGTCCCGGGCGGTGTTCTCGTCGCAGTCGGCCCGGCGGGCGACCCGGGCGACGAACTCCGCCGCGCCGAACCGTTCCGCGGCCTCGTCGCGCGGATACGGGCTGAGCAGCCCCTGGAGTGGCTTCGGCAGCTGCGCGGCCAGGTCCAGCACCTCGCCGCCGGTCAGCCGCTCGGCGAACGTCTCCAGTGTGGCCCCGGTGAGCGTGGCGGCCCGGTCCTCGCTGGTGCCGGTGAGCCGGGCGACCCGGCTCACGAAGGTCAGGTAGTGCATGCGTGGTACCCCCTTCGGTGCGCCCACCGCGGCTACCCGCGACGGCGCGCCGGAAACGGCGCCGGTCACCGGCGCGAGACGGGGGCGGGATTTCCGCGCTCGCGGGCGTGAGCGGCGGCGCGACGGGTAACCGCCGCCCGGTCATGACCCCGACTACTGCCACGAGGAGCCCGACCCATGGCGAGTTACACGGATGTCCTTGATTACCTGTCCGCGCTGGACTACCCGGCCGGCAAGGACGACGTCATCCGCGAGGCGGAACGGGAGGGCGCGCCGCCGGACGTGTTGCGGGCGCTGCGCGCTCTGCCCCCGGTGGACTACGCCAACGGCACCGAGGTGGCCCGGTCGGCCGGCATCGACGCGGCTCCCGAGGTGAGCCGGTCGCAGCGCGCGGCGCAGGCCCGGGACAACCACCCGCGCGTCTCGCAACACCTGCGCGGCATCTGAGTACGGCGTCGGGCCGGCGGGCGACACGGCCGCCGGCCTCTGCGCGTGCGGAAACAGGCCCGGCGTACGACTGTCGCGCGTGGGCGCTGCCCTGTGGCGGGTCGGCGTGCCCGGACAGGCGAGCGCCCCGGGTCACGAACCGCGACCTGGGGCGCCACGCAGCACCTGTCCTCCGCGGTTCACGCCCGAACCGGGTCGCGACCGCGCAGCGGTGAGATGTTCGCCCGAACCGGGCGGGCATCGCTGCCACGATCATCATACGACGCAACATCAGCCGAACGGGTGAGAATCGCGGAAGTGTGTCCGGGCGCACGTGTGCGCTCAGGCGGTCACCTCGGCGTACCGCCGCTCCAGGTCCACTCGCGCCAGCGCTCCGACCAGCCACGACAGTTGCTCCGACTCGCCGCTGCCGGTCAGTCCGGCGAGGTCGCGCGCGGTACGGCCCAGCCCGAGCCGGCGGGCCGCCGCGAGCGCACGCCGGTCGGCCACCGGCGCCGCCTCACGCCACAGCGCCTGCGCCTCGCGCAGGAACAGGTCGCACACCTCGTCGTCCACTCCGGGCAGCGCGGTCAGCAGCCGCCGTTCCTCGCCCGCATCCTGGTGCGCGGCGGTCCGCAGCCGGCGCAGGTCACCCCGGTACGTCTCGACGATCGTGCGGGCCAGGTCGCCGAGGGTGTCGGCGATCGCGGGCAGGTCACCGCGCAGCCCGGCGGCGCGCAGCACGCGTACCCGGTCCTCGTGGCGGGAGCGGGCCATCCGGGCCGCGGTGTCCCACCCGGCGTCGCGCAGCGCGGTGGCCGCGTCGACGGACCGGTGGAAGTCGCCCCGGCGGGCCAGCAGAACGGCCAGGTACAGCACCTGGAACAACTGGGCCGGGTTGTTGGTCACCCGGAACCCGAAGCACTCGGCGAACCCGCGGCCGTCTCCGGCGAGCCGGCGGGCGAGCCGCTTCTTGTCCGCGACGTCGCGCGGGGCGGTGGTTGTCGGCATGCCGCCGACTACCCCGGCGACGGCGCGGCATTCGGGGTACGACGGTCAGCCGCGGACGTCACCGCCGCGATCACGGGCCTTGAGCCGGGTGGTGGGCAGCGCGGGCGCGGGCAGCGGCGGCGCCGCGTCGTCGGCGACCACGCCGAAGCGGCGGCCGGCCATCCAGTCCTCCCGGGCGGCCACCACCTCCTCATGCGAGCGGCCGACGAAGTTCCACCACATCACCAGCGGCTCCTCGAACGGGGTGCCGCCGAGCAGCAGCAGCCGGGTGCCCGGCTCGGCGCGCAGCGTCAGCGCGTTCCGGCCGAGGCCCAGGTAGAGCAGCGCGCCGGGGGCCAGCGCCGTGCCGTCGCACTCGGCGGCACCGGACATGGCCAGCAGCCCGTACTCGAAGTCCGGGCGCAGCGGCAGCGTGGCCGGCGCCGGCCCGCGGACCTCGATCTGCGCGCCGACCAGCGGGGTGTGCACGACGGCGGGCGAGCGTTCCCCGCCGAGGTCGCCGACGAGCAGCGTGACGTCCAGGTCGCCGTCGCGGAAGCGGGGCAGGTCGGCGTGGTGGGCGAAGTCCGGGTCACCGGCACGGGCCGGGTCGGGCAGCGCCACCCACAGCTGCACGCCGTGCATCAGCGGCGGGTGCACCAGCGGGGAACGCTCGGAGTGGGCGATGCCGCGCCCGGAGGTCATCACGTTGAGCTGGCCCGGTCGGATGGGCTGCACGTTGCCGAGGCTGTCGCGGTGCAGGATCTCCCCGTCGAGCAGCCAGGTGACGGTCTGCAGCCCGGTGTGCGGGTGCGGCGGCACCTCCATGCCGGGCCGGTCGGCCACGTCGTCGGGCCCGAAGTGGTCGACGAAGCACCAGGCGCCGACCATCCGGCGCTGCCGCTGCGGCAGCAGCCGGCGCACAGTGGTGTAGCGGCCGAGCGGGACGTCGTGGCCGGGCAGCAGCACGCTGCCCGGGTCGGTCGGGCCGACGCCCGGCGGGAGCGTCTGCGCGGGCAGGGATTCGGTGCGGTCCACCGCCCGACTGTACGCTCACTCCGCGGTGACGCTCACCGCGTTCGCGCCCCCGACCAGGTCGAGGTAGAGCCGGTCGGCAGCCCGGTCCCAGCCCGGTGAGCTGACCAGGTCACCGGCGGCGATCCCGCCGCGACGCTGGTCGTACAGGGTCAGGGAGCCGGCGCCGGAGGCCACCCGCACCCGGGCCGGCGGCCCGCCGGGCACGGTGACCGTGAGTTCGCTGACCCCGCCGGTCATCCGGACGGTGAGCGAGCCGTCGAGCCGTGGCAGCAGCAGCCGGGTACGCGACGCGCCGCCGACCAGGTCGATCCCGGCGAGCCGGGCCTCGCCCAGGTCGAGCCGCTGCTCGCTGACGCCGCCGAGCAGCCGCAGCCGCCAGGTGACCCGGGAGTTGAGCACCACCTCGACGGCGGCCGGGCCGGGGCGGCCGTTCTCCTCGATCCGCAGCCGGACCCGGTCGCCCACGAGCTGCGGGCGGGGCGTCACACCCGAGCCGTCCGGCGCGCCGATCCGGTAGAGGTCGTCGCCGAGGTCGGCGGCCCGCAGCGTGAACCGGGTCAGCCCGTCGACCAGCTCGAACTGGGCGCGCTGCCGGTTGCCGCGGGGCGCGGCGAGCGTCTCGGCGCCGGCCACCTCGGCGGCGCCCGCCCCGCCGGAGCCGCCGCCGGGAGCGGGCGACGGCGGGGCGCCGCCGGAGAAGACCACGCCGAGACGGGCCGGGTTGGACAGCGTCACCGCCACGGCCACCGCGCCGAGCACCACCACCAGCACCGCCGCCGCCGCGAGCAGCCGGGCTCCGCCGGACCAGCGGGGCCTGGCCAGGCCGGGGTCGTCCTCGGATGCGGTCATGGTCGTCCCCTCTCGCCGGTCCCCATCGGGTCATACGTCTGCGTCGGCGTCTCGGTTCATTCCCACTCCGGTACGCGAGCGCACCTTGCCGGCGCACGCGGCCAGCACGGCGTGCGCGTCCAGACCGAGACTCTCGATCGCGACCAGCGCGGTGAACGCCACGTCGGCCAGCTCGGCGGCGACCTCCTCGCGGGTGTGCGTCACCCCCTTGCGCGGGTTCTGCCCGAGCAGGCCGATCCACGCCGCGGCGACCTCACCGGCCTCCTCGCCGATCTTGAGGATGCGACAGGTCAGTTCGGTGTCGCCGCGGCCGTTCGCGGCGTCGAGCCAGGCGCGCGCGTCCCGCGCCGTCGTCCAGATGGTGGCGTCCACGCGGACCAGTGAACCGCACCCCGCACACCGTTCGTATCCTGGGGCGACGCAGGCCGGAGGGCCTGCGTCCCAGGCGAGAGGAGGTGCCCGTGATGCCGGAGATCGTCGAGTCGGTGTTCGCCGGCGTGGTCGCCCGGAACCCGGGAGAGCCCGAGTTCCATCAGGCGGTCCGCGAGGTGCTGGAGAGCATCGGTCCGGCCCTGGCCCGGCATCCGGAGTACGCCGAGGTGGTCGAGCGCGTCTGCGAACCGGAGCGGCAGGTCATCTTCCGCGTTCCGTGGGAGGACGACCGGGGCCGGGTGCGGGTCAACCGCGGGTTCCGGGTGGAGTTCAACAGCGCGCTCGGCCCGTTCAAGGGCGGCCTGCGCTTCCACCCGTCGGTCCACCTGGGCATCGTGAAGTTCCTCGGGTTCGAGCAGATCTTCAAGAACGCGCTGACCGGGCTGTCCATCGGCGGCGGCAAGGGCGGCGCGGACTTCGACCCGAAGGGCCGCTCCGACCGCGAGGTGATGCGGTTCTGCCAGAGCTTCATGACCGAGCTGTACCGGCACATCGGCCCGCAGACCGACGTGCCCGCAGGTGACATCGGGGTGGGCGGCCGGGAGATCGGCTACCTGTTCGGGCAGTACAAGCGCATCACCAACCGGTACGACGCGGGCGTGCTCACCGGCAAGGGCCTGGCGTACGGGGGCGCGCAGGTGCGCCGGGAGGCGACCGGGTACGGGGCGGTGTTCTTCGCCGACGACATGCTCCGCCAGGCCGGGGACAGCCTGGAGGGCAAGCGGGTCGTGGTGTCCGGCTCCGGCAACGTGGCCATCTACGCGATCGAGAAGGTGCACCAGCTCGGCGGCACCGTGGTGGCGTGTTCGGACTCCGGCGGCTACGTGGTCGACGAGAAGGGCATCGACCTGGCGTTGCTGCGCGAGCTGAAGGAGCAGCGCCGGGGACGGCTGGCCGAGTACGCGGAGCACGCGCGCAACGCGGTGGCGGTCGCGGACCGCAACGTGTGGGAGGTGCCCTGCGACCTGGCGCTGCCCTGCGCCACGCAGAACGAGATCGGCGGCGCGGAGGCGGCCGCGCTGGTAGCGGGCGGCTGCGTCGCGGTGGTGGAGGGGGCGAACATGCCCACCACGCCGGAGGCGGTGCGGATCCTCGGCCGGGCCGGGGTGCGGTTCGCCCCGGGCAAGGCCGCCAACGCCGGCGGGGTGGCGGTGAGCGGGCTGGAGATGCAGCAGAACGCCAGCCGCGACACGTGGACGTTCGGCGAGTCGGAGCAGCGGTTGCGCGAGATCATGCGGGACGTGCACGACAGGTGCTGGGCGACCGCCGAGGAGTTCGGCCTGCCCGGCGACTACGTGGCCGGGGCGAACATCCAGGGGTTCCGGCGGGTGGCCGAGGCGATGCTGGCGCACGGCCTGGTCTGAGCGGTCCGCGGGACGGACGCCGGCGCAGCGGTCGGTCAGCGATTGACAGCTCTCGACGCCCGGCCTAGGTTCAGGGCGCTACCGGCCGGTAGGCATCCGTCCCGCGTCGTCACCCCCGTCCCGGGGTGGCACCCGTCCCCCGGGGAGCAGCGATGCAGCCCTCACCCGTCCGTCGCCGGCTGCTCGCCGTCGGCGCGGCCCTCGCGCTGACGCTCGGCCTCACCGGCGCGGCCCCCGCCGCCGCCACCGGCCGCGACGACGGCAGCGGCCCGCTGCCCGGCTACACCATCGTCAACCCGCCGCTGCCGCCGCTCGTGGTCGGCGGGGCCGCCACCACCGTGCGGCAGGGCGTGCACGCCAACGCCGGGTACGTCATCGAGATCCCGGCGCGCTGGAACGGCGAGCTGGTGATGTGGGCGCACGGCTACCGCGGCCAGGGCACCGAGCTGTCGCCGGAGCCGCCCGGCTTCGACCTGCGGCAGCGCCTGGTGGCGCAGGGGTACGCGTGGGCGTCGTCGTCGTACGACCGCAACGGCTACGACGTGCGCTCCGGCGTTCGCGGCACCCGCGCCCTGGCCGACCTGTTCAGCCGTACCGTCCGGCGCCCGCACCGGGTACTGATCGCCGGCGTCTCGATGGGCGGTCACGTCATCGGCCGGTCGCTGGAGCAGTACCCGGGCTACTACGCCGGGGCGCTGCCGATGTGCGGGGTGCTCGGCGACCAGGAGCTGTTCGACTTCTTCCTGGACTACAACCTGGTCGCGCAGGTGCTGGCCGGGGTGCGCGCGTACCCGACGCCGCCCGACTACCTGACCTCGGCGGTGCCCCGGATCCAGGTCACGCTCGGCCTCGCCGGGCTGACCCCGGGCGGCGCGGACACCACCAATGCGCTGGGCAAGCAGCTGCGCGCGGTCACCGTGGACCGTTCCGGCGGGCCGCGGCCGGGCGCCGACGCCGCGTTCGCGGTGTGGAAGGACTTCCTGTTCGGCATCGCCGTCGGCGAGGCGGACGGCTCCCCCGCCCGGCGGCCCGGCCAGCTCGCCACGAACCTGTTCACCAGGTACACGCCGAACCAGCCGGTGAACCTCAACGCCACGGTGCAGCGGGTCGCGCCGGAGAACCTGCGCCAGCGGCTCGCGCCCGGCCTGACCGAGGTGCCCCGGATCGCCGGGCGGCCCACCGCGCCGGTGCTGAGCCTGCACGGGCTCGGCGACCTGTTCGTGCCGTTCAGTATGGAGCAGGCGTACGCCCGGGACGTGGCCCGGCACGGCCGGTCCCGGCTGCTCGTGCAGCGGGCGGTGCGCACCGCGCAGCACTGCGAGTTCAGCCCGGCCGAGGCCGGCGCCGCCTGGGACGACCTGGTCCGCTGGGTCCGCACCGACAAGCGGCCGGCCGGTGACGCGGTCACCGACCGGCGTGCGGTGGCGGCACCGGACTTCGGCTGCCGGTTCAGCGACCACGCCGCCCGGGCCGCCGGCGCCGGCACCCGCCCGCTCTACCCGCCGTGCTGACCCTGCCTCAGTCCTCCGCCCGGCCGTACCAGCCGCCCCGGTAGACGGTGCCCTGCGGGGTCGGCTGCGGCTCCGGCGGCGCCTCCGCCTCCTGCGGCACGTCCCCGGCGGTGCGGCGGGAGCGGCGGACGCGGCTGACCACGAACCAGCAGACACCGGCCACCACGGCCACGATGACGACCTTCTGGAACGTGCCCGCGTACGCCTCGACCACGTGCCACTGCTCGCCGAGCAGGTAACCGGCGAGCACGAACGTGGTGTTCCAGATCAGGCTGCCCAGCGCGGTGTAGAGCAGGAATACCGGAACCGGCATCCGTTCCACTCCGGCCGGGATGGAGATGAGACTGCGGAAGATCGGAATCATCCGGCCGAAGAACACCGCCTTGACGCCGTGGCGCAGGAACCACGCCTCGGTGCGGTCCACGTCCTCCAGCTTGATCAGCGGCAGCCGCGCGGCCAGGGCGCGCATCCGGTCCCGCCCGAGGGCCGCGCCGATGTAGTACAGCGCCAGCGCGCCCACGATCGACCCGAGCGTGGTCCAGAAGATGGCGCCGGCCAGGCTCATCCGGCCCTGGCTCGCGGTGAAGCCGGCCAGCGGCAGGATCACCTCGCTGGGGATGGGCGGGAACAGGTTCTCCAGGGCCACCGCGAGGCCGGCGCCCGGCCCACCGAGCCGTTCCATCAGGCCGGTGACCCAGCCGGCTACTCCGTCGCCGGACGGTTCCGCGGCCCGCGCGGTGCTCGCCCGGGGGACGGCGAGCAGCTGTGCGTTTCCGATCATCGGACCAACGTTACGGGGCGAAGCCGCGGACGACCACGCGTCATGGAAACCATTATCGTGTACGTCATGCGTACGCCGTTGCGGATCGCCGTCGCCCAGCCGCTGACCCGCTCCCACGACGTCGAGGGCAACGCCGCCCGGCACGCCGACGCGGTACGCGCCGCCGGGGCGCGCGTGGTGGTCTTCCCGGAGATGTCGCTGACCGGGTACGAGCTGACCGCCGCGCCGCTGGACCCGGCCGACCCGAGGCTCGCGCCTCTGCGGGCGGCCTGCGCCGAGACCGGCACGCTGGCGCTGGCCGGGGCGCCGGTGCCCGGCCCGCACATCGGGGTGCTCGTGATCGACGCGGAGGGCGTGCGGGTCGCGTACCGGAAGATGTTCCTGGGTGGCGCGGAGCCGCGGCACATGCGACCGGGCCGGGAGCCGGCGGTGCTCGATGTGGACGGCTGGCGGCTGGGGCTGGCGGTGTGCAAGGACACCGGCACGCCGGAGCACGCGGCGGCCACTGTGGCGCTCGGCGCGGACGCCTACCTGGCCGGGGTGCTCGAGTCGGCCGACGACGCGGCCGTGCCGGACGAACGCGCCCGCCGCGTCGCCGCCGAGCACGCCGTGTGGGTGGCGACGGCCAGTTTCGCCGGCTCGACCGGAGGCGGGTACGCGCGCGCCGCGGGTGGTTCCGGGATCTGGTCACCGGCGGGTGAGCCGGTGGTCCGCGCCGGCACGGGCGTCGGCGAGGTGGTCACCGCCACGCTGCGCTGACGGTCAGCCTTCGTCGGCGGCGCCGCCGCGCAGCCGTTCGTAGCCGTCGATCAGCTTGCGCAGCGCGGCGGCGGTGACCGGATCGATCTTGTCGTCCTCGGCCGCGTCCTCGATCTTCTCCCGCAGGTCCTCGACCCGCTTGTCGCGGTCCTTCGGCTTGCCCCGGTCCAGCTCGGCGGCCTTCTTCCGCAGGTCGTCGGCCGTCTTGCGGTCGATCAGCCCGATCGCCTCGGCCCGGTCGAGCAGCTCACCGAACCGGTCGCCGAGCTGACGCAGCGTCACCGGCTCGGCTGCCGCCGACGTCGGCGCGGCACTGCTGGGCTCCGGGGCGGGCGGTTCGGCGGCACGCGTCGACGGGCCGGCGGTGGGCGCGGCGGCCGGCGGCGTGCCGGAGCCGTCGCCCCACACCAGCGAGCCGACCACCGCGAGCAGCAGCACCACGGCACCGGCGACGAGCAGCCCGAGCAGCCGGTTCGACGAGACCGCCGGGCGCGGCGGCGCGACGGGACGTGCCGGCGGGACCGGGCGGGACGCGGCGGCCGGGGACCGCTCGACGAGGGTGGGCGGGTGCGCCACCGGCGCCACTGTGGGCAGGATCGCGGTCGGCGGGTCCACCGGGCGGCCCGCGCCGAGCCGGTCGGCGAGCCGGGCCGCGGTGGGCCGCCGCTCCGGGTCCGCCGCCAGGCAGGCCAGGACCAGGTCGGCGATCTCCGGCGGCAGGCCGGGCACCCGCAGCGGCGGGACCGGCGGCCGGTTGCGCCGCACGTCCAGCACGTCGTCCCAGCTGCGCACCGGCAGCGGCGCCCGGCCGGTGAGGCTGCGGTACAGCAGCACGCCGAGCGCGTACACGTCGCCGGCCGGGTTCGCCGGGCCGGGGTCGAGCCGTTCCGGGGCGAAGTAGGCGGGAGTGCCCATCAGCAGCGCGCCGGTCTGCCCGGTGACCGGGTGCGGGCCGGCGGGCGCGGCGATGCCGAAGTCGAGCACCTTCGCGCCGGTCTCGGTGAGCATCACGTTGGCCGGCTTGATGTCGCGGTGCACCACGCCGATCCGGTGCGCCGCGGCCAGCGCCCCGGCGACCTGCCCGGCCGTGCGGACCGCGTCCGGCCAGGCCAGCGGCCCGCCGGCCAGCCGGTCGGCGAGCGTCTGGCCCTCCACCAGCTCCATCACCAGGTACGGGACCACGACGCCGCCGTCCAGCGTCGCCTCGCCGTAGTCGTACACCTGGGTCACGTGCGGGTGGGTGAGCCGCGCCGCCGCGCGGGCCTCGCGCTGGATGACCGCCCGCAGTTGCGGATCGGCGGCGAGCTGCCCGGCGAGGGCCTTGACCGCGACGGGCCGGTGCAGCACCTCGTCGTCGGCGCGCCACACCTCGGACATCCCGCCGAGGCCGATGCGTTCGCGCAGGACATATCGGTCGTGCAGGCGCAGGGCGGGCGTGAAAGGCGACATGATGCCTCCAGTCTGCCCGTCCGGTCCCCGTGCCCGTCAACCGCCCGGCGCGAGGGCCCGGGTCAGGGCTTGCGGGCGACCCCGCCGTACATGCTGACGTCGACCACCGACGGGCGCGGCTCGGGCTCGCCGTCGGCGCGCCACTCGGCGACCGAGCAGACGCCCGGCTCGACCAGCTCCAGGCCGTCGAAGAAGCGCACGACCTCCTCCCGGCTGCGCAGGTTGATCACGCCGTGCGGACCGCCGCCGCGGGCTGCCGCCTTCGCCTCGGCGGCCAGCTCCTCCGGCAGGTAGTCGTGGGTGGCGTGCGAGGCGGCCAGGTAACTGCCGGCGGGCAACGCGTCCAGCAGGCGGCCGACGATCGCGTACGGATCTTCACCGTCGGGCACGAAGTGCAGCACCGCCAGCAGCATCAACGCCACCGGCTGGGAGAGATCCAGCGTGCGGCGCAGGTCGGGGTGGGCGAGGATGCGCTCCGGGTCACGCAGGTCCGCGTCGAGGTAGGCGGTGGCGCCCTCGGGCGAGCTGGTGAGCAGCGCGCGGGCGTGGGCCAGCACGATCGGGTCGTTGTCGACGTAGACCACCCGGGCGCGCGGGTCGGTCGACTGCGCCACCTCGTGCGTGTTGTCGGCGGTGGGGATGCCGGTGCCGATGTCCAGGAACTGCCGGATGCCCGCCTCGCCGGCCAGGTGCCGCACCGCACGACGCAGGAACCGCCGGTTCTCCAGCGCGCTGATCCGGATGGTCGGGAACCGGGCGGCCATCGCGTCGCCGGAGTCGCGGTCGGCCTGGAAGTTGTCCTTGCCGCCGAGCCAGTAGTTGTACCGGCGGGCGGGATGCGCCACCGTGGTGTCGATCCGGCCCGACTCGGGTGCCGTACCTGGTGCGTCGCTGGTCAAGGCCGCCTCCACGACTCGCGTGCCACCGTCCACTGTCTCCGGTCGCCGTCATGCTACTGCCCGGCGCCGCGCCGCTCAGGCCGGGTACAGCTCGTCGCGCATGCGGGCCAGCAACTCGGGGGTCCGCTCCGGCGGCGCGGCCTCCACGCACAACCTCTCCATCGCCTCGGCGTAGAAGTCGAGGTCGTCGCGCTTGTCCAGGTAGATCGCGCTGGTAAGCTGCTCGATGTAGACGATGTCGGGCAGGTCGGCGTCACCGAAGCGCAGGATGCTGAACGCGCCGCTGGCCGCGGCGTGCCCGCCGGCGGCGAACGGGACTATCTGCAACCGCACGTGCGGGCCCGAGGTCGCCTCGATCAGCGCGTCCATCTGCTCGCGCATCACCGCGGCACCGCCGATCGGGCGGCGCAGCACCGCCTCGTCGAGCACCGCCCACAACTGCGGCGGGTTGGGGCGCCGCAGCAGTTCCTTGCGCTGCATCCGCAGCTCCACCCGCCGGTCCAGCTCCGCCGCCGACGCGCTGCGGTGGCCGAGCAGGATCACCTCCCGGGCGTACGCGGCGGTCTGCAACAGGCCGGGCACGAACTGCACCTCGTACGTGCGGATCAGCGCGGCGGCCGCCTCCAGGCCCAGGTACGACTGGAACCAGGCGGGGAGCACATCGCCGTAGCGGTGCCACCAGCCCGGGCTGTTCGCGTCCCGGGCCAGCTTGAGCAGCGCGTCACGGTCCTCCGGAGCGGTGACGCCGTAGAGCGTGAGCAGGTCGGCCACGTCGCGCTCCTTGAAGCCGACCCGGCCCAGCTCCATCCGGCTGATCTTCGACTCCGACGAGCGGATCTCCCAGCCGGCCGTCTCGCGGCTGACCCCGGCGCTCTCCCGCAGCCGGCGCAGCTGCCCGCCGAGCAGCATGCGCAGCACTGTCGGACCGCTTGTCGGACCACCCTCGACGGGCACCGTCGCCACCTGACCGCCCTCGCATCCCGACCGCCCCGGCCGGGCACCCTCCCGGACCGACGAGTAAGCATGCCATGAACCGACAGTGAGGTGAACTCCTCCGGACGGACGGAGTCAGTCCCGTGTACGGGACGGCGGGATCAGGTGGTCGAAGTCGCCGTCCCGGGCGCCGAGCACGAACGCGGCGATCTCGTCCACTGTGTAGATCAGTGCCGGACCCTCGGGGTGCCGGGAGTTGCGGACCGCGATGCCGCCACCGCCGGGCAACTCGGCCAGTTCGACGCAGTTGCCGCTGGGGTTGCTGCGGCGGCTCTTCAACCAGCGCATCGGTGGCAACTCGGTCACGGGCACGCCGTTCGGGGGTTGCTGCATGGGCGTCCTTCGGGATGAGCCAGCCGAGGCCGCGGGAGGAGCGGTGGGTGGCGACGTCTGTCGACTGAGGAGTGAGATGCACGTGCATCTGCTATTGCATCTGCAATGGACAGAGAGCATGATAACCGAAATACGGTGTGCCGGTTCGTTCACGCACGGTGACCCGAGCCCGGCCCCGGGACGCCGCTCCGCGCGGCTTCGGGACTGCGGTGAGGAGGACGCGTTGGCGGATCCGATGACCATCGCCTCCGGCATCTCCGCGGCGGGCGCGCTCGTCTCCGCCTGGCAGTTACGCCGCCGCGCGCTGCGCGCCGAAGCCGAGATCGAGCTGCTCCAGGCTGAGCTGGCCGCCGAGCGGCACGCCGCCAGCCACGATCCGCTCACCGGGCTGCCGAACCGCCGCGCGTTCTTCCGGCTGGCCGCCGCCCTGCTCACCGACCCTGCCGGGCAGCCACTCGTCGCGGTGGTGCTCGACCTGGACAACTTCAAGCAGGTCAACGACCGCTACGGGCACGCCGCCGGAGACCAGGTGCTGGTCAGCGTGGCGCAGCGGCTCGCCGCGTTCGCCGGCCCCAACCTGGTGGCCCGGCTCGGCGGCGACGAGTTCGCCGGTCTGCTGGCCAGCCCGACGGCGGACCGCCGGTGGATCGAGCACGCCACCCGGCGGCTCTGCGAGGCGCTCGCCGCGCCGATCCCGCTGGGCGCGCGCAGCATCCAGGTCACCGCCTCGGTCGGGCTCGCGCCGGTGCACTGCCCCACCCAGCTCACCGACGCGCTCTGCCGCGCCGACGCGGCCATGTACGAGGCGAAGACGCTCGGCGCCGCCCGTCCGGCCCGCCAGCTCGTCGCGGAGTGCTGAGTCCGGCTCGTCCGTTAGCTCGTCGCGGGGTGCCGGGCACGGTCCGCCTTGCCTGCCCCAGCTCGTCGCGGGGTGCTGGGCGGCACGTCCGTCGCGGGCCGCTGGGTCCGGTCCGCCTTGCCTGCCCCAGCTCGTCGCGGGGTGCCGGGGCGGGCTCCGTCCGGTGGGTCAGCGCCAGCCGTAGCCGGCGCGCAGCGCCTGCCCGACCCGGTCGAACCGCGGCCGGTCCAGCACCGCGCCCTCGCGGCGGATGCTGTCCTCACGCATGGTGAGCACCCGGTCCAGGCGTACCCAGCTCGGCCGACTGTCCCGGTCCCACTCCCCCGGGCCGAGCGCCAGCCAGTGCCGCTGGCCGTCCCGGTCGCTCTGGCTGGACAGCATCAGCCCGAACAGCGTGCGGCTGTGCCGCCCCACCACCAGCACCGGACGGTCCTTGCCCTGGCGGGGATCGTCCTCGTAGGGCACCCAGGTCCACACGATCTCGCCCGGGTCGGCCTGCCCGTCCGGCTCCGGGGCGTACGACAACTCGCGGCGCTGCAACGCGCTGACCTGGCGGCGGCGCGCGACCTGCGCCGGGATCGGCCCGACCGTGCGGGCCGGGGCGGGCACGACCCGGGTGATCCGGCCGAGCCGCGACGCCACGTTCTTCAACAGACCTGCCACGGCGGGCAGCCTAGCGGCCGGGGTGCGACCGCCCGGGAATCGGGTCGCCGGGCCGGGTACGCGATGCCATCATGCGCCGGTGACGGTGCCCCGCCGCCAGATCCGCGCCGCGTTCACCGCCGGCGCCGCCGGGCGGGGAGCCTCGCGAGGCGCGCTGTTAATAAGGGGCCCTTCTACTACCGGAGGCGTTAAGAAGGGGCCCTTCCTTACGCTAAGGGCGTGGAGTTACCCGACGATCTGCCGCTGTTCGAGCGCAGCGCGGTGCGGCTGGTGGTGCTCGACGCCGCCGACCGCCTGCTGCTGTTCCACACCCGTGACCCGGACCACCCGGACCTCGGCGTGTGGTGGGAGCTACCCGGCGGTGGGCTGGACCCGGGTGAGACGTACCGGGAGGCGGCGGTACGCGAGCTGCGCGAGGAGACAGGTATCGCGATCGGCCCGGACGAGGTGGGCGCGCCGACGTGGCGGCGGCGGGCCAGCTTCCGGCACCGGCAGCGCCGCCACCTCCAGGACGAGGTGGTGGTGACGGTACGGCTGCCCGGCCCCGGGCCGGACGTGGACGAGGCGCTGCGGCTGGACTACGAGGTGGAGGACTACTTCGGGTTCCGCTGGTGGCCGCTGGCCGAGGTGCTCGCCGAGCGGCCACGCTGCTACCCCGGGCGGCTGCCCGAGCTGCTGCCGGCGTTCCTGGCCGGAAAGGAGATCGACGAGCCGTTCGAACTGTGGTCGTGACCGGGGCGTGCCACCGGGCGCGGCGGCGGGCAGAGTGGAGCCGTGACTCCTCTGCACGCACCCCTGGCCCGTTACGCCGATCGGCTGCACCGCGCCGCCGGTGACACCCACCACGTCGCCTCCCCGCTGGGCGCCTGGCTGCTGCTGGCGCTGGCCGGCCCGGCCGCCACCGGCGACGCCCGCGCGGCGCTGACCGAGGCGCTCGACGTCGACCCGGACGACGCCGCCGCCGAGGCCCGGGCGCTGCTCGCCGCGCCGCACCCGATGGTCGCCGCCGCCACCGCGCTGTGGGAGCGCACCCCGGCCGACGAGCTGGCCGCGTGGCGGGCCGCCCTGCCGGAGAACACCGAACGCGGTCCGCTGCCGGACCAGGCGGCGCTGGACGCCTGGGCCCGGGAGCGTACCGGCGGGCTGATCGACCGCTTCCCGGTCGATGTCGCCCCGGGCACCCTGCTGGTCCTGGCCAGCGCGCTCGCGACCCGGGTGTCGTGGGCCGACCCGTTCGACACGGCCCCGGGCGCGGATCTGGGCGCGGGCAGCGCCTGGGCCGGGCGGCTGAGCCGGGTGCTGCGGACACCGCCGTTCGGGCACCGCTGCTGGGTGGCGGCCACCGACCGGGCCGGTGACGTGGCGGTGCACGCGGTGCCGGCCCGCACCGGCGACGACGGCGCGGGGATGCTCGTGGTGTCGGTGGCCGCCGCGCCCGAGGTGCCCGCGGCCGACGTGCTGGCCGCCGCGCAGGAGCTGGCGAGCGCCGCCGCGCTCATCCCGGACTCCGTGCCGGGCCGCCTGTCACTGTTCGACCTGCCGCTGGGCGAGACGCCGCTGTGGACGCTGCGGGAGAAGCCGGTCAACACGTTCGCCCCGGACGGCCGGGAGGAACGCGCCACGGCGGTGCTGCCCTGCTGGTCGGCGCGCAGCCGGCACGACCTGACCGCACCCGGGTTCGGCTTCGACGCGGCGGCCCGGGCGCTCGGCGAACTGCTGGGCCTGGCCGGGCCGGGGTTCGACGCCGCGCAGTCCGCGGTGGCCCGGTTCGGGCGCTACGGTTTCGAGGCCGCCGCGGTGACGGCGTTCGGCATGGTGGCCGGCCTGCCGCCGGAGGGTGTCGCCCGCGTCGCCGAGCTGCGGTTCGGTCACCCGTACGCGGTCGTCGCGGTGACCACCGACCCGGCCGGTGGGCCGTGGCACGCGCTGCCTGTCTACTCCGCCTGGGTGGCCGACCCGGAGGAGCTGCCCGCCGACGAGGCCGGATAGGCGGCGAGCGCGCTCGTGAGCTGGTCCAGTCCCAGCGAGCCGAGTTCCAGCGCCCGGTTGTGGAACGCGCGCCGGTCGCCGGGGAACGCCGCGCGGCCGTCCCGCCACACCCGCTCCCCCACCTTGTAGGTCAGCGCCTGCCCGGGCCGGCCCAGGTAGCGGGCCAGTTCCAGTGGCGCGTACGGGCCCTGGTGGCAGCGCTCGCGCAGCAGGTCCAGCGCGGCGTCCGGCGTCCACCGCGCGCCGCCGCCGGAGGGCATCGGCAGCTTCAGGTGCAGGCCGATGTCGAGCACCACCCGGGCCGCCCGCAGCAACTGCATGAACAGGTGGCCCAGCCGGGCGCCCGGCTGCTCGTAGAGTCCCAGCTCGTCCATGAACCGCTCGGCGTACAGGGCCCAGCCCTCCTGGGCGCCGGAGAGCCCGCCGAGCAGGTTCAGCCGCTGCCCGGGGCCGCCCCGGCACGCCTCCGAGCCGAGGTGCAGGTGGTGGCCGGGGACGCCCTCGTGGTACGCGGTGCTGTACGCCCACCAGGTGGAGAAGTGCTCCCGGCCCTCGGGCAGCAGCCACGAGACCCGGCCCGGCCGGGTCAGGTCCCGCGACGGCCCGATGTAGGCGGTCCCGCCCGACGTGGTGACCCGTGACTCGATGCGCCGCAGCGGCGCCGGGATGTCGAAGTGCGTGCCGTGCATCCGCTCGGTGGTGGCCTCCAGCAGCTCCTGGAGCCAGGCGGCGAACGCGTCCCGGCTGCGCAGGACGCCCGGCGCGTCGGGACGGTCGAGCCGGTCCCGCACCTCGGGCACGGTGCCGCCCAGGGTTCTCGCCTCGGCGACCAGTTCCGCCTCGATCGCGGTGAACTCGTCCCAGCCCCACGCGTACAGCTCGCGCAGGTCCGGTTCCGCGCCGAGGAAGGCCCGCACCCAGAGGGCGTACCGCGCCGGGCCGAAGGCCTCGTCGTCGTGCGCCCGGGGCGCGAGGTCCGCGGTGAGCGTCGCGGCGAATCTCCGGTACGCCTCCCGCGCGTCCTCGGCCGCCGCCTGCAACGAGGCGCGCTGCGGGCCGTCGCCGTACCGCTGCACCAGGGCGATGTCGTCGTCGATCCAGGCGCGGCAGCGCCGCGTCACCAGCTCCACCTGACGCCGGGCCGGCAGGTGACCGCGCGCTGCGGCGAGCACGAGGCTCCGGGCGTACCCGTCGAGTGCGGCCGGGATCGCGGCCTGGCGCGCGCCGACGCGGGCCCAGCCGTCCTCGGAGGCCGCGTGCCCGGCGTCGCGGCCCGGTACGGCGGACTCGACGCACTGCCGGATGAGCTGGAGCGGGCCGGTGGCCGCGGCGTGCAGTTCCCGCAGGTCCTCCCCCGCGTCGTGGAAGGCGATCCGGGCGCGCAGCCGTTCGGCGAGGTGGGCGTGCAGCGGGGTCGCGGGCAGCGCCTCGATCCGGCGCAGGGCGCGGGCGGCGAGGTCGGCGCGGGCCTGGTGACCGTCCGGGCTGTAGTCGGTGAGGCCGTCGGCGTCCTGCTCACCGGCCTCGACCACTGCGGCGCACGGATCGAGGCGCCCCATCTCCCGCAACAGCGCGTCGGTCACGTCCTCGCTCATCGCACCGATGCTAGCCCCGGTGATCAAGGAGTTCGCGCCGGCCGGAAGCCCGGAACCGACGCGAATTCCTTGATCAACCTGATGGGAGGCGGGGTCAGACCGAGACGAGTTCCTTCTTCTCGGCCTTGGCGGCCAGGCGCTTCTCACGCTCCTGGGCGCCGATCAGGTCGTCCGGCAGGGAGTCCTCCACCTCCAGGTCGAACCGGCGCAGCAGCCGGATCGCGAACCCGCCCAGCGTGATGAGGATCAGCGCCGCGCCGAAGCAGATGTACGCGAAACCGATGCCCCGGCCCGGTCCGGTGCCGATCACCGCGCCCACCGAACCGGCCAGCGCCCCACCGGGTGCGAGCATCGGCTCGAACAGCGCGGTGGCGCCGGGCGCGAGCACCGCGAACCCGATCGGCAGCGTCGACCAGGAGATGGTCTGGTTGAGGCTGAACACCCGGCCGTGGAAGCGCTGCGGCACCTTCACCTGGACGATCGTCGCGTAGATCGACTGCGCGGTGGTCATCGACATGGCCAGCCAGCAGAAGCCGACGCAGATCATCGCCACCGACGCGTCCAGGCCGATCAGCACGCAGCCGATCGCGGTGCCCAGGTTGCCGATCAGCACGCCGATCATCCGGCGCTTGCGCGGACCGCCCCACAGCGACATCAGCACGCCGCCGAGCACCGCGCCGACCGCCTCGGCCAGCGCCACCTGCGCCACCTGGGTCGGGCTGCCGAACGACAGCACCAGCGGCGTGATGAGCACCAGCGCGGGCGCCAGGAAGATGTTGCCCAGCGCGAAGTAGCCGAGCATCAGCCGGAACCCGCGGTGCCGCCACGAGTAGCGCATGCCGTTGGCGATGGCCACCAGCAGCCGTTCCCGGGGCCGCCAGCCCAGCGCGTCCGGGAAGCGGACCACGGCGAGGGTGAGCACCGCGAACACGTAGCTGGCCACGTCGACCAGCAGGATGCCCTTCAGCTCGATGGTGGCGAGCAGGCCGGCCGCGAACGCCGGCATGAGCAGCGTGGCCACACCGGTGGACAGCTGGGTGATGCCCATGGCGTGCCCGAGGTAGCGCTTGGGCACCAGCTGCGGCACCGCCGACTGGAACGCGATCCGCTGGAACGAACCGGCCACCGAACTGAGCGCCACCAGCATGTAGATGTGCCAGAGCACCAGGTTGTCGGTCCACAACAGGGCCGCCAGCACGAGCTGGACGGACCCGGCGAAGCAGCTCGCCGTCATCATGATCCGGCGCCGGCTGACCCGGTCGACAAGCGCGCCGGCCACCGGCAGCATGAGCACGCCGCAGATCAGCGCGAGCGCCCAGAGCAGGCCGAGGTTCGCCACCGAGCCGGTGCGGTTGAACAGCCAGATCGGCAGCGCGAACGCGGTCAGCGCGGAACCGGTGCTGGAGATGAGCTGACCGGTCGTGATGGCCATGAACCGGCCCATGCTCGGCTTGACCGTCTTGGTGGGCTTGCGGTCCTCGCCCACCCGCAGCGTGTCGGCCACCACCCAGCCGGCGTCCTCACCCCGGGCCTCCGGCGTCAGCGCGCTGACGTCACCGGCGACCACCGCCGGGTGCACCTGCGTGACGATCTCGGCCAGTTCCTCGGCGCGGTACTTGAGGAAGAAGTGCCCGGCCTGGTCGAGGACGACGAGCCCGAGCGTGTCGCTGAGGAACTGCCACTCGGCGTACCGCTCGCGGTAGTAGTCGGTCACCGGGTCCTCGGAGCCGACCACCGAGATGATCGGCGTCCGGAGCTTCGCCGCCTGCTGGTCCAGCAGCCGGGTGAAGTACTCCTCCGATGCGCGGGAGTCGGCCCGCATGTTGCTGATGATCCGGTCGGCCTGCTCCGGGTCCAGCTCGTCGGTGTCCACACCCATCGACTTGAGCCAGCTCGCGGAGTGCCTGTTGCTGCTGAGCCGCTCGAGGCGGTCGCGGAGCGCCGCGATCACGCCCTTCGGGCGGGCGAACGGGAACATGGCGCCGATGTAGACGGCCTCCAGCTCCCGGCCGGCCGCCTCGACCTTGCGGGCCACGTCGGCGAGGATGGCGCTGCCCACGCCGCAGTGACCGTACAGGGCGATCGGCCCCTCGACCCGCTCCAGGATCTCGTCGGCCACCCGGCTGGTCAGCTCGTCGAACGGCAGCGCGTCCTCGCTCAGACCCACGTCGTGGCCGGGGATCGCCAGCGACCACAGCCCGTACCCGGCCGGCAGCGCGTCGGCCAGCGGCTGGTAGACGATGGCGCTGCCGCCGCCGTACGGGACGCAGACGTACGTCAGCACCCGCCTGCCCGCCGGGATCGGCTTGGTCAGCTCGTAGAGCAGCCGGCGCGGCCCTTCCTGCGCGGCGTCGCCGGAGATGAACGCGGCGAGGTCGCGGATGGTGCGCTGCTGGAACAGGTCCATCACGCCGGCCGCCCGGCCGCCCAGCTCCGCCTTGCGGATCTTGGCGACGACCTGGGTGGCGAGCATCGAGTGCCCGCCCAGGTCGAAGAAGTCGTCGTCGATGCCGAGCGTGTCCACGCCGAGCACCTCGGACCAGATCGCGGCGAGCGCCCGCTCGGTGTCGTCGCGCGGCTCCACAAGCGCCACCGACGCTTCGCGGGTGACCACCGGCGCGGGCAGCGCCTTGCGGTCCAGCTTGCCGTTGGGGGTCAGCGGCAGCGCGTCGAGCGTGACGAACGCGGCCGGCACCATGTACTCGGGCAGCGTGTCCTTCAGCGCCCCCTTCAGCGCGGCGTGCTCGGCCTCCCCGACCAGGTACGCGGTGAGCCGCTTGTCGCCCGGGCTGTCCTCGCGGACGATCACCGTGGCCTCGGTGACGCCCGGCTGGTCGCGCAGCGCGCTCTCGATCTCGCCTAGCTCGATGCGCAGACCGCGCAGCTTGACCTGGTGGTCGATGCGGCCCAGGAACTCGATCACCCCGCCGCCGTCCGGGCCGACGACCCAGCGGGCCAGGTCGCCGGTGCGGTAGAGGCGAGCGCCCGGCTCGGCGGCGAACGGGTCGGGGACGAACTTCTCCGCGGTCAGCGCGGGTCGGCGGTGGTAGCCGCGGGCCAGCCCGGCACCGCCGATGTGCAGCTCACCGGCCACGCCGACCGGGCACTGCGCGCCGGACGGGTCGAGCACGTGCAGCCGCAGGTTGGCGATCGGCGCGCCGATCGGCACGCTCGTCACCTCGGCAAGCCGGTCCGGCTCGCACGCCCAGGCGGTCACGTCGATGGCCGCCTCGGTCGGGCCGTACAGGTTGTGCAGGCCGCACCAGGGCAGCCGGGCGGTGAAGTCGGTGGCCGAGGCCAGCGGCAGCTCCTCACCGGAGCAGATCACCCGGCGCAGCGCGGTCGCCGCCTCCACGCCGTCCTCGGCGAGGAAGACGGTCAGCATCGACGGGACGAAGTGGGCGGTGGTGATCCGCTCGGACACCAGCAGGTCGCGCAGGTAACCGGCGTCCTTGTGGCCACCGGGCTTGGCCAGCACCAGGCGGGCGCCGGTGCGCAGCGGCCAGAAGAACTCCCACACCGACACGTCGAAGCTGGCCGGGGTCTTCTGGAGCACCGCGTCGTCGGCGCCGAGGCCGTACGTCTTCTGCATCCAGTCGAGCCGGTTGACGATGCCCCGGTGTGTGTTCGGCACGCCCTTCGGGCGGCCGGTGGACCCGGAGGTGTAGATGACGTACGCCAGGTTCTCCGGCCCGGCGGCCGGTGCCGGGTCGGTGTCGGGCCGGTCGGCCCAGACCGTGGCGTCGTCGAGTTCGAGCACCGTGGCGCCGGTGTCGGGCAGCACGTCGCGCAGGTGCGACTGAACGAGCACCACAGGCGCGTCCGCGTCGCCGACCATGAACGCGAGCCGGTCGGCCGGGTACTCCGGGTCCAGCGGCAGGTACACGCCGCCGGCCTTGAGCACGCCGAGCAGGCCGGCGACCAGTTCCACCGACCGTTCCGCGCACACCCCGACCAGGGTCTCCGGGCCGACACCGGCCGCGCGCAGCCGGTGCGCGACGCGGTTGGCCTGCGCGTTCAGCTCGGCGTACGTGCGGCTGTGCCCGTCGATGGTGACCGCGACCGCGTCCGGGGTGGCCGCGGCGCGCTCCTCGATCGGGCCGTGCAGCGTCTCGGCGCGCGGGAAGTCGGCTGTGGTGTCGTTCCAGGCGGCCAGCAGGTCCCGCTCGGCGGCGGGCAGCAGCGGCAGCCGGGACACCGGGGTGTCCGGCGCGGCGACGACGGCGTCCAGCAGCGCGGTCCACCGCTGCGCCATCCGCTCCACCGTGGCCCGGTCGAACAAGTCGGTGTTGAAGACCAGCTTGCCCCAGAGCCCGTCGACGGTCTCCACCGCGTGCAGCTCGAAGTCGAACCGGGTGGCCTGCAACTCCATCGGGGTCCAGGAGAACGTGACGTCGTCGGTGCGGGACACGCCGCGGAAGCGGCCCATCTCGTAGTTCTGCAGCACGAACATGGTCTGGAACACCGGGGAGCGGCTGACGTCGCGCGGCAGGCCCAGCTCGTGGACCACCTTGGCGAACGGCACCTCGGCGTGCTCGAACCCGTCGAGCACGGTACGGCGGGTGCGCTCCAGCAGCTCGGCGAACGTCGGATCGTCGGCCAGGTCGGCGCGCAGCGGCAGCATGTTGATGAACATGCCGACGACGTTCTCCAGCTCCGGCGCGGACCGGCCGGCCACCGACGCGCCGATGGCGAAGTCGTCCTGGCCGGCGTGCCGGGCCAGCAGCACCTGGTACGCGGCGAGCAGCGTCATGAACAGGGTGCCGCCGCTGTCCCGGGTGAGCGCGTTGAGCGTCTCGGTGGCGGACGGGTCGAGCTGGAACTCGACGAAGTCACCCCGGTAGGTCTGGGTGGCCGGGCGGGGCCGGTCCAGCGGCAGTTCCAGCGGGGTGATGCCGGCCAGCTGCTGCTTCCAGTAGTCGACGTGCGCCCGGGCCTGCGGGCCGTCCAGCTCCTGGGCCTCCCAGACGGCGAAGTCGCCGTACTGGATCGGCAGGGCGGGCGGCTCGCCGCCCCGGTAGAGCGTGATCAGGTCGCGCAGCAGCACGTCCACCGACCAGCCGTCGCCGACGATGTGGTGCTGGGCGAGGAACAGCACGTGGTCGTCGGCGGTCAGCCGGATCAGCAGGGCCCGCAGCAGCGGCCCGTTGGCCAGATCGAACGGCTCGGCCGCCGCCGCGTCGACGAGCGCCTGCGCGGCGGCCTCGTCGGGCGCCTCCACCACTGTGAGCGGCACGTCGGCGGTGTCCGCGACGACCACTGTGGGACGGCCGTCGGCGTCGGCCGGGAAGCGGGTGCGCTGCGACTCGTGCCGGTCGGCGAGCGCGGTCAGGGCGGCGCGCAGCGCGTCCACGTCGAGTGGTCCGCGTACCCGCAGCGGCACCGCGATGTGGTACGCCGCCTCGCCCGGGGCGAGCTGGTCCATGAACCAGACCCGCTCCTGGGCGTAGGACAGCGGCACCTCCGCGCCGGACGGGCGGGGGGTGATCCGGGCCGCGGGGGCGGTCTGGCGGGCGCGTAGCCGTCGGGCGATCAGCGCCTGCCGGGCCGCCTCGCGGGCCGGATCCTTCAGGTCGGTCATCAGTTGGTTCCCTCTTCCGCCGCGAGCAGCGCGGCGACCTCGGTGTCGGAGAGCCCGTCGATTTCGGCGGCGATCCGCTGTTCGATCTGGGCGGCCAGTTCCGCCACCACGGGGCTGCTGAACAGCGCCCGCATGGGCAGGTCGACGTCCACCTCGGCGCGGATCCGGGCCATCGCCCGCATGCCGCGCAGCGAGTTGCCACCGAGGGCGAAGAAGTCGTCCAGGGCACCGACCTTCTCCACCTGGAGGATCTCGGCGTACACCTCGGCGACCAGACCCTCGGCCTCGGTGCGGGGCGCGACGTAGCTGTCCTGGGCCTGCTCGGCCGCCGCCGGGGCGGGCAGCGCGGCGCGGTCCAGCTTGCCGTTGGGCGTGAGCGGCAGCGCGTCCAGCCGGACCAGAGCGGCCGGCACCAGGTGCGCGGGCAGTTCGCGGGCCAGTTCGGCACGGACCGAGTCCTCGTGGGCCGGGCCCACCAGGTAGCCGACGAGCGTCGGCTCACCGCCGTCGGTGCGGACCGCAGCGGCGGCGGCGCGCACGTCCGGGTGGGCCAGCAGCGCCGCCTCGACCTCGCCCAGCTCGATCCGCATGCCGCGCACCTTGACCTGGTCGTCGCGGCGGCCCAGGTAGTCCAGCGTGCCGTCGGCACGCCAGCGGGCCAGGTCGCCGGTGGCGTACATCCGGGCGCCGGGCGGGCCGTACGGGCAGGGCAGGAACCGCTCGGCGGTCAGGGCGGGCCGGTCGTGGTAGCCGCGGGCGAGCTGGGTGCCGGTGACGTACAGCTCCCCCACCACGCCCGGCGGCACCGGCCGCAGCGCGGCGTCGAGCAGCAGCGCCCGGGTGTTCCAGGTGGGCGTGCCGATCGGCACCGGACCGGCCGGGACCGGCTCGCCCGGGGCGATGCGGGCCGCGACGCAGCCCACTGTGGCCTCCGTCGGGCCGTACTCGTTGATCACCGCCACGTCGGGGTGCGCGGCCCGCCAGGCGGCGAGCTGCTCCCCGGTCAGCGCCTCGCCGCCGATCACCAGGTCGGCCGTCGGCGACAGCTCGCCGTCGAGCAGCGGCAGGTGGCTCGGCGTGACCTTGAGGAACGCGGGCCGGCCACCGGCGCGGGCGGCGGGCTCGTCGATCGCGGCGAGCCGTACCGTGCCGCCGGCGGTGAGCGTGCCGAGCAGACCGGTGACGGTCAGGTCGAACGACACCGGCGAGTGCAGCAGCGCCACCCCGGCCAGCCCCGGGTAGGTGGCGCGGGCCCAGGCCAGGTACGCGGTGACCGCCCGGTGCTCGACCACCACGCCCTTCGGGCGGCCGGTGGAGCCGGAGGTGTGGAGCACGTACGCCGGGTGCTCCGGGCGCAGCGGCGCGACCCGGTCGGCGTCGGTGAGGTCGTCGCCGGACTGGTCCGAGCCGACCTCGCCGTCGAGCACCAGCGCGTCGCCGGGCACCAGGCCGGCCGTGTCCGGCGCGGTCACCACCAGCGCGGGCGCGGCGTCCTCCACGAGGTACGCGATCCGGCCGGCCGGATACGCGGTGTCCACCGGCACGTACGCGGCGCCCGCCTTGAGCACCGCCAGCATCGCCACGACCAGGTCGCAGGAGCGGGGCAGCGCCAGCGCGACCCGCGTCTCCGGGCCGGCGCCCCGGGCCACGAGCAGCCGGGCCAGCCGGTTCGCGGCGGTGTTCAGCTCGCCGTAGCCGAGCGTCACGCCGTCGCAGACCAGCGCCGCCGCGTCCGGGGTGGCGGCCGCCTGCCGCTGCACCTCGTCGACCACTGTGGTCACCGGCACGTCGCGGGCGGTGTCGTTCCAGGCGCCGAGCACCTGCTCCCGCTCGGTGTCGGTGAGCAGCGGCAGCGCGCCGACCGTGCGCTCCGGCTCGGCGACGGCGGCGTCGAGCAGCCGGACGTAGCGGCGGACCACCGTCTCGGCCGTGGCCCGGTCGAACAGGTCGGTCCGGTAGACCAGGCGGCAGTCGCCGGTGGTGATGTCGAAGGCCAGGTCGTCCTTGGTGGTGCCCAGTTCCACCGGGTCGAGGCCGGAGTCCGGGATCCAGTTCAGCGCGGTCTGGAAGATCGGCTGCACCGACGGGTCACGCTGCGGGTCGACCGCCTCGACGATCTTCTGGAACGGCGTCTGCCCGTGCTCCATGGCGTCGATCAGGCCGTTGCGGACGCGGCCGAGCAGCGCCGCGAACGCCGGGTCGCCGGAGACGTCGCAGCGCAGCGCCACCGGGTTGACGAACATGCCGATCAGCGGCGTCAGCTCCGGGTTGTCCCGGCCCGCGGTGGAGACGCCGACCACCACGTCGGCGTCGCCGGAGATCCGCGACAGCAGCGCCGCGAAACCCGCCAGCAGCACCATGTACGGGGTGGCCTGCGCGCCGGTGGCCAGCGCGCCGACGCGGTCCAGCAGCCCGTCGGGCAGCGTGAAACGCACCTCGTCACCGGCGAAGCCGAGCTGGGCCGGGCGGGGCCGGTCCAGCGGCAGGCCGGTGACCGGCGGCGCGCCGGCCAGGTGACCGGTCCAGAACGCGAGCTGCCGGTCCAGTTCCTCGCCGGTGAGCTGCTGGCGCTGCCAGACCGCGAAGTCGGCGTACTGGATGGGCAGTTCGGGCACGGCGGGCTCGGCGCCGGTGCGCGCGGCCTCGCAGAACGCGACCAGCTCGGCGTGGAACAGCACAGCCGAGTGGCTGTCGAAGACGGCGTGGTGCACCACGAACGCCAACGCGAGCCCTTCCTCCATGCGGATCAGCCGGGCCCGCCACAGCGGCGCCGCGTCCAGCGGGATCGGCAGGCGCGCCATCTCGCCGCGGATGCGCTCGAACTCGGCCCGCTGCTCACCCGCCGGCAGGTGGGTGACGTCGGTGACGGGCAGCGGCGCCGGCTCGTGGGCGCGCACGACCTGCACCAGCGCGCCGTCGTCGGTCCGCAGGTGGGTACGCAGCGCCTCGTGCCGGGCGATCACCCGGTTGACCACGTCGCTCGCCGTGCCGGCGTCCACGCCGGCCGGGAACAGCCACGGGAAGGACACGTTGAACACCGGCGACCCGGCGTCGAGCTGGTTGGCCATCCACACCCGCTCCTGGGCGTAGGAGGCCGGGAAGGTCCACTCCTGGCTCGCGCTCATGAGAGGGCCTCGCGCACGGAGCGGGGACGCATGTCGGTCCAGACCTCGTCCACGTGGGCCAGGCACTCCTCGCGGCTGCCGGCGAAGCCGGTGTGGTGCCAGCCGGCGGGCAGGTCCCGGTCGGCCGACCAGATCGAGTACTGCTCCTCGTCGTTGCGGACGACCAGGAATCGGGGTTCGGCCATGTCAGTTCGCTCCTGCGTTCTCGGGGGTGTGCGGCTCGGCCATCGCGACGGCGATCTTGCGGGGACCGGTGAACGGCTCCCGGCCGTGCGCGGCGGTCATGTTGTCCACCACCAGCACGTCGTCGCGCTGGTAGTCGAAGCGGACGGTGGCCGCCCGGTAGGCGGCGCGCAGGTGGTCCATGACGTCGGCGGGGATCTCGCCGCCGTCGCCGTAGTAGGTGTTCGACGGCAGCCCGTCGGCGCCGAACATGGCCAGCAGCCCCTCCTGGTAGTCGGCAGGCAGGGTGCTGAGGTGGAAGAACGTGGCGTGGTTGAACCAGCGCGGGGTGTCCGACCCGGGCCGGTGGTGCACCACGTCGCGGACCGCGCGGGTACGCAGGCCGTCCTTGCCGACCCACTCCACTGTGATCCCGTTGTCAGCCGCGTACGCCTCGACCTCGGCGCGGCTCTCGGTGTTGAACACCTCCTGCCAGCGGGTGCCGAAGTCGCCGTGGAAGTTGCGCACGAGCATCCACCGGCGGCGGACGAACTCCTCCCGGACCGCCGGGTCGATCAGCTCGTAGACCCGGCGCACGTCGGCCAGCGGCGTGGCGCCCCGGGTCTGCGGCGGCGTGACGCAGTAGAAGAACAGCGTCAGCGGCCAGCGCGCCTGGTACGAGTTCTCGTTGTGCAGGAAGATCTCCTCGTCCGGCGGGTAGTCGGTCGAGGTGTAGACCCGGCCCTTGATGGAGTGCCGGGGCGAGGAGCGCTCGGTGTAGGTCAGCGGCTCACCGGCGAGCGCGCGTACGGCCTGGTCGAAGCCGTCCACGCCGCCCACGTCGAAGCCGCGGAACAGCAGCCCGCCGCTGGCGACGAGGGTGTCCCGCAGCTCGGCGCGCCGGGCCGTGATCAGGTCGGTCAGCGCCCGGCCGTCGCTCTCGACGACCACCGGCAGCGTCGCGGTTGTCTCGCTCATGGTGCGGTGTCTCCTTGTGTGCGTCGGGATGTCAGCCGCGGGGCAGCCGCGGGATGGCCGGGATCGCCGCCGGGGCGGCCGGTGCGTCGGCGGGCGCCGCGGCACGCAGTTCCTCGATCCGGGCGGCCAGTCCGGCCACCGTGGGGGTCTCGAAGAGGCTGCGCATCGGCAGCCGTACGCCTGTCGCCTTGCGCATGGCGGCGATGAGCTGCACGGCGACCAGCGAGTTGCCGCCGAGGGCGAAGAAGTCGTCGTCCACGCCGACGTCGGTGACGCCGAGGCCGTCGCGCCACACCTGGGCGATCGTCTTCTCCAGCTCGGTGCCGGGCGCCGCCGAGCCGCCGCCGGTCGCCGCCGGGCCGGCCGGCGCGTCGGTCTCCTCGGCGAGGCTGTCGGTGGTGACCCGGGCGGCCCGGCGCCGGATGTCGGCCACGGTACGGGTGGCGATCACCACCTGGGCGCCGAGTCCGGCGGCGAGGCTGCGGCGGAACGCCTCCGCGCCGTCGACCGGGCGGATGTCCTCGGTGACCGGCGCGGGGGCGTCACCGGTCGCCGCCGGGGACTCGGCCAGGTTGCCGGTGACCGCGTCCTGGTCGACCCGGCGCAGCACGAAGTCGCTGATCGCGACCAGCTCCCGGCCATCCGGGTCGCGCAGCGACAGGTCGGCGGCGACCACCTCGTCGGTGGCGGCGGGCCGGTGCCGCAGGTGACTGTGGAACGTCGCCGGCAGCGGCCCGCGCACCACGATCCGGCCGTACGACAGAGGCAGGTAGGTGCCGGAGCCCTGCCCGCGGCCGAACGCGGTGGCCACGTCCAGCAGCGCCGGGTGCATGCCCCAGGAGGGCAGGTCACCGAGCGCGGCGGCGGGTGCCTGCACCCGGGCCAGCTCCTCGCCGTCGGCGAGGTGGTGCTCGGCCAGCGCCGCCCAGCGTGGCCCGAACGTCAGCATGCTGGTGCGTCCCCGGCCGAACGAGGCGTCGTCGTCGACCCGCCGCCCGGCCACCGCCGGCACGGCGGCCGGCGGGGCCGCGTCGGTGGTCCACCCGGCGGTGCCGCGTACGTGGGTGCGCGCCTGTCCGGCGGCGAGGCTGGCGACGGTGAAGTCGGTGCCGTCCTCGGCCGGGGTCAGCTCGACCCGGTACTGGGCCACGGTGCCGTCCGGCACCGAGAACGGCTCCAGGAACACCACGTCCCGCAGCTCCACCGCGGCGTCCGGCCCCGGCGCGGGCAGCGCGGCCACCACCGCGGCGCGCACCGACTCCAGGTGGGCGGTGCCCGGCACCACCGGCACCCCGCCGATCCGGTGCTCGTCGAGCAGCCAGTGGGTGTCGGCCGAGACCAGGCCGTGCAGCACCGTGCCGTCCGGGCCGGCCACCATCGTGGTCAGCACCGGATGGTCGACCGCAGTGGTCACGGTGTCCCGCCCGGCAGCCCGGAACGCGGCCGGCGCGGCGGTCTCCACCGCCATGCCGACCTCGGCCCAGCCGCCCCAGTTCTGCGACACCACAGGCGCGCGGAACCCGGTGCCGGAGCGCGCGAACGCGTCCAGGAAGTTGTTCGCGGCGCAGTAGTCGACCTGGCCGAACCCGCCGATCACCGCCGTGATCGAGGAGCAGAGCACGACGAAGTCCAGCGGCAGGTCACCGAAGACCCGGGCCAGCGCCAGGGTGCCGGCCAGCTTCGGGGCCAGCACGCGCCGCGCCTCGTCGCGCTCCTTCACCTCGGCCATGCCGCCGCCGGGCAGACCGGCGGCGTGCACGATGCCGTCCAGCCCGCCGAACCGGCGCTCCGCCTCGTCGCGGACCCGGCGCAGGTCGTCCGCGTCGGTGACGTCCGCGGCGAGCACCAGCACCTCGGCGCCCGCGGCCTCCATCCGGCGGATCGCCGCGATGGCCCGCCCGGCCCGGTCGGCGCCGCCGTGCACCGCGAGGTGCGCGTCCCAGTCGTCCCGCTCAGGCAGCCCGGAACGGGCCAGCAGCACCAGCTTGGCGCGGGCCCGGCGGGCGAAGTCCTCGGCCAGGGTGACGCCGATGCCGCCGAGACCGCCGGTGATCAGGTAGCGGCCCTCCTCGCGCAGCACGCCCGGCTCGTCCTCGGCGGCCACTGTGACCTGCTCGTAGCCGGCCAGCCAGCGTCGGTCGCCGCGCAGCGCCACCTCCGGGTGCTCCGCGTCGACCGGGCTGCGCAGCTCGGCCACCAGGGCGGCCACGCCGCGCGCGGCCGGGTCGGTGTCGAGCAGCCGCACGGTCAGGCCGGGCAGCTCGGCCGGGAGCACCCGGGCCAGGCCGGCCAGCGTGGCGTGCTCCGGGCGGACCAGGTCGTCGCCGCGTACGTCGCCGATGCCGGCGGTGACCAGGTCCAGGCGGACGCCCGCCTCGTCGGCCGTGACACCGGCACCGGCCAGGGCCTGCACCAGGTGCAGCGCGCCGAAGAAGCCGCGCTCCTGCGCCGCCCAGGCGGCCGCCGGGTCGGTGCCGGCCGGCTCGCCGTCGAGCGCGAACGCGTGCACGATCCGCCGGGGCAGGTCGGCGCCGAGCGCGGCGACCAGTTCCTCGGCGTCGGCGCGTACGCCGGGGCGCAGCCGGAAGCCGTTCGCGGTGGCGGTGAACGCCTCGCCGGCGCGTACCTCGACCGGGTCGTCACCGGCGGCGCGCAACGCGGCCACGAGCGCCTCGCCGCGCGGGCCGTCGGCCAGCACCAGGCAGCGTCCCAGCGGCTCGGCCGTGCGGACCGGCGGTGCCTGCCGCCAGGCCGGCACCGCGAACCACTCCGGCAGCGGGCGGGGGCCGGTCTCGGCGGGCGCCGCGGCGACCTCCTGCTCCGGGTCCGGGTCGATCCAGTAGCGGCGCCGCTCGAACGGGTACGTGGGCAGCGGCACCCGCCGCGCGTGCGGGTCGGCCGGGAGGCTCACCGGCACCCCGGCGCACCACAGCGCGCCGGCCGTGCCGAGCAGCGCGGCCACGTCACCGGTCTGCTCGCCGGGGCCGGGCAGGCTGCCCAGCGGGGTCAGCGCACGCTGCGCCTCGCCGGCCTTGGCGACCTGCATCCGGGCCAGGTTGGCCAGCTGCCGGCCGGGGCCGCACTCGACGAGCGCCCAGGTGCCCTCGGCGAGCAGCGTGGCCACGCACGCGCCGAAGCGGACCGGGCGGCGCAGGTGCGCGGCCCAGTACGCCGGGTCGGTGGCCTGCGCCTCGGTGATCCAGGTGCCTGTCACGTTCGAGACGAACGGCACCGCCGGGGCGCGCAGCGGCACTGTGGCCATCAGCGCGGTGAACTCGTCCAGGATCGGGTCCGTCATCGGCGAGTGGAACGCGTGCGAGGTGCGCAGCAGCTTCGACTTGTTCTTGCCGCCGAGGCTCGCCGCGAACTCCTCCACGAGCGCCGTCTCACCGGCGACCACACAGGTGCCGGGGCCGTTGACCGTGGCCACCGACAGGCCCTCGGGCAGCTTGCCGGTCACCTCCGACTCGTCGAGCGTGACCGCCAGCATCGAGCCGGCGGGCAGGGAGTGCATGAGGCGGCCCCGGGCGGCCACCACGCGCAGCGCGTCGGCGAGGTCGAGCACCCCGGCGACCGTCGCGGCGACGTACTCGCCGATGGAGTGGCCGATCATCGCGGCCGGGGTGACACCGGCGGCCCGCCAGGCGGCGGCGAGGGCGTACTCGACTGTGAACAGGGCGGGCTGGGTGTAGCGGGTCTCGGTGAGCTTGTCCGCCGCCTCCGGGTCGCGGCCGAGGATCAGATCGCGGATGTCCAGGCCCAGCTCGGGGCGGAGCAGTTCGGCGCACTCGTCGACGGCGGCGGCGTACGCGCTGTCCTGCGCGTACAGTTCGGCGCCCATCCCGGCGTACTGCGAGCCCTGGCCGCTGAACAGGAACGCCACCCGGGGCGCGGGGCCGTCGGCGACGCCCCGGTGGCCCTTGCGCCGCTCGCGCAGCGCGGCGGCGGCGGACGCCGGGTCACCGGCGACGACGGCGGCGCGGTGGGCGTACACCTGGCGGCCGACGCGCAGCGTGTGCGCCACGTCGGCGAGCGCCACGTCGCTGCCGCTCTCCAAATGGTCGGCGAGCCGCCGCACGGCGGTGTCCAACGCGGTCGGCGTCTTCGCCGACACCTGGAGCAGGTGCGCCGGGCGGGCGGACGGCTCGTGCCGCCCCGCGGCCGGGGCCTCCTCCAGCACCACGTGGGCGTTGGTGCCGCCGATGCCGAAGGAGCTGACGCCGGCCCGGCGCGGTCCGCCGTCGGTGTCCCACTTGGTCAGCGTGTTCGCCACGTAGAACGGGGTGTCGGCGAAGTCGATGGCCGGGTTCGGCGTCTCGTAGTTGATGGTCGGCGGGATCAGCCCGTGCTCCATCGCCAGCACCGTCTTGATCACGCTGACGATGCCGGAGGGCTGGCTGAGGTGGCCGATGTTCGACTTCACCGAGCCGATGCCGCACCAGCCGCGCTCGTCGGTGTCCTTGGTGTAGACGGCGGACAGCGCGGCGACCTCGATCGGGTCGCCGAGCGCGGTGCCGGTGCCGTGCGCCTCCACATAGCTGATGCTGCGCGGGTCGACGCCGGCCAGCTCGACGGCCTGGGCGACGGCCTCCATCTGCCCGTCGATGCTGGGGGCGGTGAAGCCGACCTTCCCGGCGCCGTCGTTGTTGATCGCGTTGCCGAGCACGACCGCGCGGATGGTGTCGCCGTCGGCGATCGCGTCGGAGAGCCGCTTGAGCAGCGTCACACCGACGCCGCTGCCCCACACCGTGCCGTTCGCTCCGGCGTCGAACGGCCGGCACCGCCCGTCCGGCGAGGTGAAGCCGTCCATGCCGAGGTAGCCGACGTGCGGCAGCTCGATGTTGACGCCGCCGGCCAGGGCCATGTCGCACTCGCCGTTGCGCAGCGCCTCGCAGGCCAGGTGGAACGCCACCAGCGAGGTGGAGCAGGCGGTGTGCACGGTCATGCTGGGCCCGCGCAGGTCCAGCCGGTACGACACGTTCGTGGCCACGTAGTTCGGCGAGTTGCCGGTGGCGAGCGAGACGGCGCCGTGCGGATTCCCCCCGACCCGCTTGTTGCGGAACACGTTGCGGTGCAGGTACGTGTTGCCGCCGGTGCCGGCGTACACGCCCACCGCGCCGTCGTAGCGGCCCGGGTCGTAGCCGGCGTCCTGCAACGCGGTGTAGCAGGTCTCCAGGAACAGCCGGTGCTGCGGGTCGGTGATCTCGGCCTCGCGGGCGGTCATCCCGAACAGGCCGGCGTCGAACTGGTCGTAGCCGTCCACCAGCGGGGCGCGGTTGACCCAGCCCGGGTCGTCGACCTCCTGCGGCTGGGCGCCGCGGGCGAGCTGCTCCTCGCGGGTCAGCTCGGTCGTCGACTCCACGCCGTCGACCAGGTTGCGCCAGAACTCGTCGACGTCGGCCGCGCCGGGGAGGCGGGCGGCGAGCCCGACGATGGCGATGGGCTCGACGCCGTCGTCGGCGGGAATGTCGTTCTGCATGGGAGTTCCTTCATTCACAAGGGATCGCGTCACGGGTGAGGTCGGCGTGGTGGCGGGGTACGGCGGGCGCGGCCCCGCCGGGCGGCGGCGCGCATCGCGGCGCGGGCCAGTTCCGGCCGGTCGGCGGCCCCGTCGAGGCTGGCGGCGAGCGCCCGTACGGTCGGGTGGCGGAACAGGTCGAGCATGGTGATCGAGCGGCCGGTGGCCTCGGTGAGGCGGGCGTGCACGGCGGCCAGGGCCATCGAGTGGCCGCCGATGTCGAAGAAGTTGTCGCTCACGCCGACCGCGTCGCGGCCGAGCACGTCGCGCCAGATCCCGGCGATCAGCTCCTCGGTCGCGGTGAGCGCGTCCGACCCGGCGGGCAGCGGCGCGCGGGCCGGTTCGGCGGTGGCGACGCTCATCGCGCCGAGCGCCGCGACCCGTACCGCCGGGCGGGGCAGCTCGGGCGCGACCTCGGCGGCCGGGGCGTCCGGGTCGGCGGCGAGCGCGCCGACCAGGGCGGCCAGGTCGGCCAGCAGCGCTTCGATCCGCTCGCCCTCGAACAGGTCCGGGTTGTGCACCACCTCGACGCCGGCCCGCCCGTCGCGCTCCACCACGTAGACGGTCAGGTCGAACGGCGACCCGGGCTTCGGTACCGGCACCGGCTCGACGGCCAGGCCGGTCAGCGTCAGCCGGGGCGCGACGAAGTTGAGCACGTTGAACAGCACCTGCACCAGCGGGGCGCGGGAGGTGTCCCGGCCCACGCCGAGCGCCTCGACGATGCGTTCCAGTGGCGCGCCCGGGTGGGCGGTGACCTCGTGCAGTTCGGCGGCGGCCCGGTCGACCTGCTCGGCGAAGCTCGCGCCGCCGGAGCGGACCCGCACCGGCACGGTGTCGATGAAGAACCCGATCACCTCGTCGAACGCGGCCAGCCGCCGGTCGGCGACGATCGCGCCGAGCACGTGCTCGTCGCCGCCGGTGACGCGCCGCAGCAGCTCACCGAACGCGGCCAGCAGCACCGCCGCGACAGTGCTGCCGCGCGTCGCGGCCAGGTCGCGCACGGCCAGGTCGGCGGTCTCGTCCAGCCGTACCGCGGCCTCCGCGCCGGCGTACGTCTGCACGGCCGGGCGGGGACGGTCGCGGGGCAGGTCCAGCACCGTCGGCGCGCCGGCCAGGTGCGCGGTCCACCAGGCCAGGTCCGTCTCGCCCCGGCGCCGGTCCCGGTCGGCGCGCCACACCGCGTAGTCGGCGTACGTGGCGGGCAGCGGCGGGCGGCCCGGCACCGACCGGCCGAGCGCGCGGGCGTACGCGAGCGCCAGCTCGTCGTAGAGCAGCGCCTCGGACCAGCCGTCGAAGACCGCGTGGTGCACGGTCACCGCGAGCACGTGCTCCTCGGCGGCGAGCCGGAACACGGTCACCTGCCAGGGCGGGCCGGTGGCCAGGTCGAACGCGTGCCCGGCACCGGCCGCGAGCATGCCGGCCAGTTCGGCGTCCGGGTCGGCGGCGCCGGTCAGGTCGACCACCGGCACCGCCACGTCGGTGGGTTCCTCGCGGACCGCGTACGGCACCCCGCCGTTCTGCGGGATGCGCCAGCGCAGCACGTCGTGCCGTTCCGCCACGGCCCGCAGCGCGGCGCCGAGCGCGGTGACGTCCAGCGGCCCGCGCAGCCGGTGCGCGACGGCGATGTTGTACGGCGCGCTGGACGGGGCGAGCTGGTCCATGAACCACAGCCGCCGCTGCGGCGGGGACAGCGTCGGCGGATTGCCTGTGGTGAGCCCGTCGGCGTCGGCGGGGTCGGCGGCGCGGACCCGGTCCACGAGCGCGGCGAACGTGCGGTCGGCGAACAGCACCCGCGTGTCCACCTGCCGGCCCAGCTCCGCGCGCAGCGCGGCGACCAGCCGCATCGCGGCGACGGAGTTGCCGCCGGCGGCGAGGAAGTCGCTGTCCGGGGCGGGCGTGGCGCCGAGCAGCCGGGTCCAGACGCGCCGGACCCCCGCCGTCACCGGGTCGTCGTCGGCGGACGCGTCGGCCACGGCGGCCGGGGTGGCCGCGGCCAGCTCGCGCAGCGCCGGCCGGTCCAGCTTGCCGGTGGTCGCGCTGACCGGCAGCGCGTCCAGCCGCACCGTCCGGGCCGGCAGCATCGCGGTGGTCAGCCGCGGCGCGGCGTACGCCCGCAGCTCGTCGTCGTCGGGCGCGCCGGCCGGGGTGAGGAACGCCACCAGCTCGGCGCCGGCCGGGCCGGGTACCGCCTCCACCGCGACGCGCTCGACGCCCGGGTGGGCGGCGAGCACCGCCTCGATCTCGCCCAGCTCGATGCGCTGGCCGCGGACCTTCACCTGGCGGTCGGCGCGGCCGAGGTAGACGATCCGGCCGTCCGGGCCCTGCCGGACCAGGTCACCGGTGCGGTAGAGCCGCTCGCCGGGGACGTCGCCGAACGGGTCGGGCACGAACCGCTCGGCGGTCAGGCCGGGCCGGTTGAGGTAGCCATCGGCCAGGCCGGGCCCGCCGATCAGCAGTTCGCCGGTCTCCCCCGCCGGCACCGGACGCAGGTCGGCGTCGACCACGTACGCCCGGTGGTTGGGCAGCGGCCGGCCGATCGGCATCGGGTCGGTGTCGGCCGGGGTGAGGTCGCAGGTGACAGCCAGCACGGTGGTCTCGGTCGGGCCGTAGCCGTTGAGGAACCGGCGGCCGGGCGCCCAGCGGGCGGCCAGCTCGGCCGGGACCGCCTCGCCGCCGCAGAGCAGCACCCGCCACGACGGGAACCCGGCCGGGTCCAGCAGCGACAGCACGGTCGGGGTGATGAAGCCCCAGGTGACCTCGTGCTCGGCGACGAACCGGGCCAGCCGTACCGGGTCGGCCCGGTCGTCGGCGCCGAGCAGCTGCACCGCGCCGCCGAGCGTGAGCGGCACGAACAGGTCCATGGTGGCCGCGTCGAAGCCGAGCGAGGCGATGCCGAGGCTGCGGACCGACGCGTCGGCGCCGGTCAGCGCGCTCACGCCGGTGACGAACTCGACGGCGTTGCGGTGGGTGGTCAGCACGCCCTTCGGGCGGCCGGTGGAACCGGAGGTGAACAGCACGTACGCCGGGTCGCCGGGGCGGGCCGGGCAGGGCGCGAGCGGGGCCGGGCCGGGCAGGCCGAGCGCCGTCACGCCGGGCTCGTCGCCGAACTCGGCCGCCGCCGCGTCACCGACCACCACGCGTACGCCCGCGTCGCGGGCGATCCCGCGCAGCCGGGCCCGGGGGCCGCCCGGCTCCAGCGGCACGTACGCGGCGCCGGCGAGCAGCACGCCCACCACGGTGACCACCAGGTCGGGGGTACGCGCGCCGCACACGCCGACCCGGTCGCCCCGGCCGACGCCGTGCTCGCGCAGCGCGGCGGCCACCCCGGCGGCCCGGTCGACGAGCTGCCGGTAGGTGAGCCGGGTGTCCCACTGGCGCACCGCCACCGCGTCCGGGGTACGGGCCGCCTGCGCGGTGACCAGGTCGGCGAGGGTGGCGTCCGGCCACGGCAGGTCCGGGCCGTGGACGGCGCTGACGGTCAGGGTGTCGGTCACCGGAGTGCTCCAAGCTGCTCGGCCGGGTCGGTGATCTGGAGGCGCAGTTCGCTGACGTAACCGCGCCCCCGGGCGTCGGGCACCCACGCCTCGGTGGGTGCGGGCAGCAGTTCGGAGACCACCACCGGCACGTCCGGGCCGGTACGCAGCGCGGCGTCGACCATCGCGCACAGCGACTGCGCGTACAGCGGGCCGGTCAGGTCCACGTAGCAGGGCTTGATCTCGGTGCCGACCTTGACGAACACCCGCTCGGGCAGGCCGGTCTCGGCGCGCCAGCGGCGTACCGCCAGGTAGCGGGCGGTCTCGTCGGCGTGGCCGCCCAGCCCGCACGCCCCGGCCGTGGTACGCCAGGTACGCCGGGCCACGACCAGCCGGTCGATGGTGATGCGGGGCGTGTACGCGGCGGCGCCGAGCAGCTTGAACGCGTCCAGCAGCAGCGAGCCGAGCAGCGTGGCGAACACCTCCATCAGCGGCCAGCGGGCGCCGTCGGGGAAGACCGCGGTGAGCTGGTCCCCGGTGCGTTCGACCACCACGGCGGTGGCCGGAACCAGGCGGTCCACGTCGGCGCCGTGCGCGGTGTCGATGCCGAGCTGGCGGTCCGCCGGGCCGGTCAGCGCGTACGTGGTGCGGGTGGTGCGGCGGGGGAAGCTGTCCGGCCAGAGCACCCGCAGCCGGACCGGACCCAGGTCGGCGTCGAGGTCGGCGCGCAGCGCGGCCGGGTCCGGGTGGAACGGGCTGAGCACCGCGCTGTCGAACGCGACCGAGGCCGGGTGCAGCTCGCCGAGCACCAGCAGGAAGTCGCCGCGCTCGACGGCCTCCGGCGAGGCCGCACTGAGCTGCACGTCCGGGTTGTGCAGCCGGGCCGACGGCCAGCCGGGCCGCTCGGCCGGGAAGAGTTCCCGGGCCCGTTCGGTCAGGTCCGCGGCGCGCAGCCGCAGCTCCGCCTGCCCCTCGGGCAGGTCGGCCAGGCCGAACAGCTCGGCCCAGCGCGCGGTGAGGGTGGCGCCGGCCCGGCCGATCGGGCCGTCCGGGGCCACGAGCGTGCCCTGGGCCAGCAGCCACAGGTCGGCCAGCCGCACCGGGCCGTCGGCGGCCAGTTCCTCGTGCAGCTCGGTGAAGAGCTCGCCGCAGCGGGCGGCGACCTCGGTGGTGAACCAGCGGGCGGTACGCAGCACCACCGCCATCGGCTCGGCCAGCGCGTCGATCACCGCCGACCCGATCCGGAACTCCAGGTCGCGGGCGGTCTCCTCGTAGCAGACCGTGCGGGCGGCGTACATCTGTCCGCTGTGCCGGGTGGCCGGGCGGCCGGTGACGGCGGTGAACTCGGCGTTGAGCGCGGCGAGCGCGGCACCGAGCCGGTCCGGGTCGCCGGCCGCGGCGGTCACCTCGTCACGGGCGGCGCGGAGCCGGCCGAACTCGGCCGCCGTCGCGGCACGGACCGGCTCGTCGCCGATCGCGGCGATCCGCGCGGCGAGCACCTGCTCGGCGTCGGGCGCGATCGGCAGGTTGGCGCCCCAGTTGAGCCGCCCGCGCTCCACCCACCGGTCCAGCAGCAGGTAGACGTCGTCGGGACTGTGCACCTCACCGGCGTCGCAGAGCCGGTGCGCCAGCTCCAGCGCCGGGGTCCGCCCGTCGCAGGCGCCGAGCAGCAGCGCCTCGACCGGGGTCAACACGATCGGCGGGTGCAGCGGCGCCCGCAGTTCCCGTCCGGCGACGGTCAGGTGCGGTTGCAGGGCGGGTGCCCACCAGCGGCGGACCGCGAGGTCGTCGGCGAGCCGGTCGGCGTACGCGATGAGCGCCCACGCCTCGAAGTACACCCGCCGCCGGTGCACCAGCGCGGCGCCGGGCGCGGTGTGCACGCCGGGCCGGGTGGCGTCGAACGTGCCCCAGCAGACCGGGCCGAAGAAGCCGATCGTCTCGGCCTTGCCGCAGTAGCGCTGCCAGTAGCGCAGCAGGCTCAGCTCGCGCTTGCGGCGGCGGACGTTGCGGACCTGCGGGTCGGTGCGCAGCAGCCCGTCCAGCGCGATGAGCATGTCCGGGTTCTGCCAGGTCACCGCCTCGCGCAGCAGCGGGTCGGCGGCCAGCTCGCCGGCCACCGCGGAGGACTCGGCGAACGCGTCGCCCAGCGCCTTGCCGAACACCTCGGGGCCGGTGTCGCCGGCGAGCAGCGCGTCCGCGGCGGCGGCGCAGTCCGGCGCGGCGAACCGGTCCAGCCCGGCGGCCGGGAAACCGGCGGTACGCAGGACCACGTCCCGCCACACCGACCAGCCGGTGTCGCCCAGGGGCAGCAGATGGCTCACCGGTGGTCCTCCCGCCGGGCGTCGGTGATGTGCAGGCGCAGCTCGCTGAAGTAGCGGCGGCCCTGCCCGTCGGGCACCCACGCCTGCTCCGGTGCGGGCAGCATCTCGCTCACAGTGAACGACACGTCGTCGCCGCCGTCGACCCGGGCGGCGCGCACCATCGCGCACAGCGTGGTGGCGAACGCAGGCGCGGACAGGTCCACGAAGCACGGCTTGGTCTCGGTGCCGAGCTTGACGTACACCTGCTCGGGCAGGCCGAGGCGGCGCCGCCAGTCCCGGACGGCGAGGAAGCGGGCCCGCTCGCCGTCGGGCACGGCGAGGCCGCTCTCGCCCACCGTGGTCCGCCACGTCTGCCGGGCCAGCACCAGCCGGTCCACGGTGATCCGGGGCGTGTACGGCGCGGCGGCGACCAGCTTGAACCCGTCCACGGCGTGCGCGCTGAGCGGCTCGGCGAAGACCTCGACGAGCGGCCAGCGCTGCCCGTCCGAGGCGGTGGCGACCAGCTCGCCGTCCATCTCCTCGACGACCAGGTCGACTGTGGGCAGCACGCGGGCCGGGTCGGCGCCCGGGGCGTCGAGGAACGCCAGATGCCTGTCGGTCGGGCCGGTCAGCGACTCGGCGGTACGGCTGGTGCGCCGCGGCCAGTCGGCCGGGAACAGCAGCCGCACCCGCCGCTGCCCCATGTCCACCGCGAGCGCGTCGCGTAGCCGCTCCACGTCCGGGTGCGACGGGGTGAACACCGCGCAGTCGAACGACGACCAGGCGGCGTGCAGCTCACCGAGCACCACCGTGTAGTCGCCGCGCCGCAGCGCGTCCGCGTCGGTGGCACAGATCTGCAGGTCGGGGCTGTGCATGGCGGCGTTGGACCACCCCGGACCGTCGCCGGGGAACACGGCGTCGATCCGGCCGGCGAGGTCGGCCGCGCGCAGCCGTACGTCGGTGGTGCCGGCGGGCAGCGTGTCCAGGCCGAACAGTCCGGCCCACCGGGCCGCGAAGTCCGCCGCCACCGCGTCGACCGGCCGGTCCCCGTCGCCCCAGAACATCCCCTGGGCCAGGAACCACAGGTCGGCCAGCGGCACCGGGCCGCGGGACTCGGCGCGCAGCTCCTCGTACAGGCCGCGCAGCACGTCCAGGTAGGCGCGGGCGAGCGCGTTGGCCAGCCAGCGGGCGGCGCGCAGCAGCACGTCCAGCGGGGCGGCCAGCTCGGCCAGCAGCGGCGCGCCGAACACCACGTCCAGGTCCCGGGCGCTGTCCTCGTAGCAGACCGTGCGGCCGGCGTACATCTGTCCGGCCCGGCGCACCGCGGGCACGCCGGTCAGCTCGGTGAACGTGGCGTCCAGGGCGTCCAGGGCGGTCCGCAGCCGGTCCGCGTCGCCTGCCGCGGCGGCGACGTCGTCGCGGGCGGCGCGCAGCCGGTCGAACCCGGCGCGGGCGGCGGCGCGGGCCGGGTCGTCGCCGATCGCGTCGATACGGTCGGCCAGCACCCGCTCGGCGTCCGGGCTCACCGGCAGGGCCGCGTCCCAGGTGATCAGTTCCCGTTCGACCAGCCGGTCGAGCAGCGCGTAGCCGTCCTCCGGGCGGCGCAGCCCGATCGCCGGGTCGGCGACCAGGTCGGCGGCGGCGCGCCGGCCGTCGGCCGCGCGGAGCAGCGCGGCCTCGACCGGGGTCAGTGTCAGCGGCGGGCGGCCGGGCCGCAGCACGTCGCGGTCCCGGACGGCCAGGTGGGCCCGCAGCATCGGCGGCCACCACCGCCGCACCGCCAGGTCCGCGCCGATCCGTTCGGCGTACGCGGACAGCGCCCACGACTCGAACCACACCCAGCGCCGCCGGGTCAGGCTGTCGCCGGGGTTGACTCGGGCAACTTCCGGCTGCGCGGGATCGACAGTGACCCAGCAGCTGGGGCCGAAGAAGCCCACAGTCTCGTTCTTGCCGCAGTAGCGCTGCCAGTACTTCAGCAGCGCCCGTTCCCGGTCGCGGCGGCGCACGTTGCGGGCCGCGTCGGCGCCGCCGCGCACCAGCCCGTCGAACGCCACCAGCGCGCCCCGGTTCTGCCAGGTGACCGCCTCGCGCAGCAGCGGGTCGGCGGCCAGCTCGCTGAACCGCTGCGCGCCGGCGCGCAGCGCCTCCTCGAACTCCTTGGTGAACCGGTCCTCACCGGCGCCGGTGGCCAGCAGCTCGTCGGCCGCCGCGGCGGCCCGGGGCGCGGTGAACAGCTCCAGCCCGTCGGCCGGGAAACCGGTGGTCCGCAGCATCGCGTCGCGCCACACCGACCAGCCGGTGCCGCCGAGCGGAACCCGGTGCGCGGCGCCGGCGGTCCCGCGACCGGCGGCGCGCACCGGGTCCGGACCCGCGTCCGGTGTGCCGGGGCGGGTGTCGGTGGGCGCGGCGGTCAGGTCGGCCCGGATCAGCGCGGCCAGCTCGGTCAGCCGGTCGTGCAGGAAGAAGTGCCCGCCGTCCAGCTCGTGCAGGGTGAACCCGGCCGCGGTGTGCTCGGCCCAGGCGGCGCTCTGCTCCCGGCTGACCGCCCGGTCGGTGCGACCGGCGAACACGACGATCGGCACCGGCAGCGGCTCGCCCGGCACGTGGCGGTAGTCGTCGACCCGGCCGAAGTCGGCGCGCAGCAGCGGCAGCAGCAGTTCCACCAGCTCGGGGTGGTCGAGCAGTTCGGCGGGCAGGCCGCCGCCCTCGCCGAGGCGGCGCAGCAGCTCGTCGTCGCCGGCCCGGGACAGCCCGTCGAACGGGCCGGGCGTGGCGACGTGCGGGGCGCGCGCGCCGCCGACGTAGAGCCGCAGCGGCAGCGGGCGGCCGGTGCGGCGCAGCTCACGGACCACGTCGAAGCCGAGCCGTCCGCCCATCGAGTGGCCGTAGATCGCGTACGGGCGGTCGGCACGGGAGGCGATGGCGTCGGCCACCTCGGCGACGCTGAAGCGCGGGTCCTCGGTGATCCGGTTCTCCCGGCCGGGCAGTTGCACCGGCACCACGTCGACGCTCGGACCGAACTCGGCCGCCCAGCGCCGGAACGCGCTGGCGCCCGCTCCGGCGTAGGGCAGGCAGAACAACCGCACCGGCGCCTCGGGTCGGCTTCCGGCGGAGACGAACCAGTTCACCGCGGACCTTTCTGCACGGGGTCGATCCAGTGCCGGCGGCGCTGGAACGGGTAGGTGGGCAGTCCGGTGCGCCGGACCGTGCCCTCGGGGTGCAGCGCGTGCCAGTCGACGTCGCGCCCGGCGACCCACTCGGCGGCCGTCTCGCGCAGCGGGCCGCCGTCACCGGCGATGCGGGCGCCGGTGTCCAGCAGCACGTCCAGCGCGGAGAGCGCGGCCGGCAGGTCGGCGGCGACCACCGCCGCCCGGTGGGCGAACGCCCGCCGGCCCAGCGCCAGCGTGGCGGCCACGTCGGACAGTGCCGGGGCGGCCCCGGCGAGGTGGCTGCGCAGGCGGGCCAGCGCGGCCCGCAGCGCCGCCGGGGTACGCGCGGAGACCGGCAGCAGCCACGGTCGCCCGCCGGGCGGGTCGGCCGGCTCGGCGGGCGGCGGCTGTTCCACCACGACGTGCGCGTTGGTGCCGCCCAGGCCGAACGCGCTCACTCCGGCGACCCGGCGCGCGTCGTCCGGCCAGTCCCGCGCCTTGGTGGGCACGTAGAAGGGTCCGGCGGCCAGGTCGATCTCCGGGTGCGGGCGGGTGAAGTGCAGGTTCGGCGGGATCACCCCGTGCCGGACGGCCAGCACCGTCTTGATCAGCCCGGCGATGCCGGCCGCGGCGTCGAGGTGACCGATGTTGGTCTTCACCGAGCCGAGCGCTGTGGACTCGGCGGGCGCGGCGCCCGCGTACACCTCGTGCAGCGCGGCGACCTCGATGGCGTCGCCGAGGGGCGTACCGCTGCCGTGGCCCTCGACGAAGCGGACCTCGCCGGGTGCGACCTCGGCGGTGGCGAGCGCGTTCGCGACGGCGGCGGCCTGGCCGGCCGGGCCGGGTACGGCGAAGCCGGCCCGGTCCGGGCCGTCGTTGGTGACCGCCCAGCCCGGCAGGATCGCGTAGATGCGGTCGCCGTCGGCCTGCGCGTCGGAGAGCCGGCGCAACGCGACCACGCTCGCGCCGGAGCCGAAGCCGGAGCCGGCGGCGGCCTCGTCGAAGGCGCGGCACCGGCCGTCGGGCGAGGCGAGCCCGCCCGCCCGGTGCCGCGGCCACATCACCGTCGACCCGCCGGCCAGCGCCAGGTCGCACTGGTAGTCGGCGAGGCTCTGCGCGGCGACGCACACCGCGACGAGCGAGCTGGAGCAGGCGCTCTGCACGGCCATCGCCGGGCCGGTCAGGCCGAGCCGGTAGGCCACCTGCCCGGGCAGGTGGTCGGTGAACTGGCGGCCGACGAGCCGGGCCTCCCAGTCGTCCGGGTCGACGTCGCCGACCACCGCCGGGTTGTCCATGAGGTGGAACAGGAAGTAGCGGTTGGCCGAGGTGGCGGCGTAGACGCCGACCAGCCCGGGGAAGCGCGCCGGGTCGTGCCCGGCGTCCTCCAGGGCCTCCCAGGCGGTCTCCAGGAACAGCCGGTGCTGCGGGTCGGTACGGGCGGCCTCGTCGGCGCCGAAGCCGAAGAAGTCGGCGTCGAAGTCGGCCACCCCGTCGAGTCGGCCGGTGGCGCGGACGTGCCGGGGGTCCGCGCGCAGAGCGGGGCCGACACCGAGCGCGGCCAGCTCCTCGTCGGTGTGGTCGTGCACCGAGTCGACGCCGGTGCACAGGTTCCACCAGAACGTGGCCACGTCGGGCGCGCCGGGGAACCGCCCGGCGACGCCGACCACGGCGATCTCGTCGCCGGTGTACTCGCGTGCGGCGCGCACCGGCGCGGCGGGCGCGGGCAGCACCGGGGCGCGGACGGCCTCGGGCGGGGCGTCGAGCAGCGCCGCCTGGGTGGCGACGGTCGGATGGTCGAACAGGCGCAGCATCGGCAGGCGTACGCCGAACCGCTCGGCGAGGCGCTGCTGCACCTGGCCCAGCAGCAGCGACTGCCCGCCCACGTCGAAGAAGCTGGCGGTGCGGGCGACCGCGTCGCGGCCCAGCACCGCGCACCAGATGTCGTGCACGGCGCGTTCGGTGTCGGTGGCCGGGGCCTCCTCGGCGGGCACCTCGGTGACCGGGTCGGGCAGCGCCCGCTCGTCGACCTTGCCGGTGACGGTGAGCGGGAACTCGTCGACCACCACCACCGCGCGGGGCACGGCGTAGTCGGGCAGCGCGGCGGTCAGCGCCGCGCGCAGCGCCGCCGGTTCCGGGCGGGCGCCGGCCGGGCGGGCGTACGCGAGCAGCTCGCCGTCGCGCACGATCGCGCGCACGCCCGCCACGCCGGGCTGGGCGGACAGCACCGCTTCGATCTCGGTCAGCTCGACCCGGTGCCCGCGCACCTTGACCTGCCGGTCGAGCCGACCGAGGCAGACCAGTTCCCCGCCGGGCAGCAGCCGGCCCAGGTCACCGGTGCGGTACGACAGCAGCCCGTCGGCGTCGACGCCGAACCGGTCGCTGTCCTGGTTGAGGTAGCCGGGGGCGAGGTGGCGGCTGCGGACCACGATCTCGCCGGTGTCCGGGGCGAGGTCCAGCCGGTAGCCGGGGAACGCGACGCCCACCGGCAGCGGCCCGCGGGCATCAGGGTCCACCTCGGACAGCTGCTGCACGTGCCGGGCGGCGAACGTCATCTCGGTGGCGCCGTAGCCGTTGACGAGCACGCAGCCGGGGGCGAAGCGGTCCCGGCCGCGGGCCGCGTCGGCCCAGGTGGCCTGCTCGCCGCCGAGCAGCACCGCCCGCACCGTGGGCAGCCGGCGCGCGCCGAGCGTGTCGAGCAGGAAGCGGTAGACGGTGGGCGTGCAGTGCAGCACCGTGGCGCGGTGCCGGTCGAGCTGGTCGACGGCGTGCGCCAGCCCTTGGCGGCGCAGGTCGACTGGTACGACTGCGGCGCCGGTGAGCAGCGCCGGGTAGAGGTCGGGGATGGCGGCGTCGAAGCTGAACGACGCGAGCAGGCTGAGCCGGTCGTCCGGGCCGACGCCGAGCGCGGCGATCTGGTTGTCGACGACGTGGGCCAGGTTGCGGTGGGTCTGTCCGACCGCCTTGGGCACGCCTGTCGAGCCGGAGGTGAACAGCACGTACGCCAGCGCGTCCGGGTCGGCCGCGACCGGGCGCAGCGGGGCCGGCGGCGCCTCGTCCAGCGCTACGACCGGGCGCCCGGCGGCCAGTGTGGACGCCAGGTCGCGGTGCTCGGCGGCGCAGGCCACCGCGGTGACCCCGGCGGCGTCGACCATGTGGCGCAGCCGCGCGACCGGGAAGCCCGGGTCCAGCGGCACGTACGCGCATCCGGTCGCGAGGGCGCCGAGCATCGCCGCCACGGTGGGCGCACCGTGTGCGGTGAGCAGCGCGATCCGGTCTCCGGCGCGCAGGCCCGCGGCGGCGAACACGGCAGCGTGCCCGCCGGCCGATCCGGCCAGCTCGGTGTAGGTGACCTCGTGGGTCTCACCGAGAAGTGCCGGACGTCCGCCGTGTACCGCCGAGATCGCGCCGAAACGATTGATGATCATCGTCTCTGCCATGTCAGGAAGCGGGTTGCGCTCCACAGAGGGCAGGCAGGCAGCAATCGACGAATGTGATCATTGATCCCCCCCAGGACTTCACATTGGAAGCAGAATATGGCTCGATCCGTGCGCCGGAAGAGCGGCGATGAGGCTTGAGCCGAAGAGGGGACGGCACCTTGGAACCTCGGACGGAGGAATTCGTCCGATCATCCCTCTAGCGCGTAGACGTTTTTCAGCGTACGTGACAACCGACAAATTATTTTACGGTGAAAATACTTCCAGGCCGTGGAATCTTTCGCCGCGACGGCCTCGGTGCCGCAGCTCGACCCGGATCGCGGGGAGCCTGCTCAGACATCGTACGGCGGTCGTGGGATGGGGTCCACCATGGCGTCGAAGCCCTTCGGGAGCTGCGCGACGAGGTCGTGGAACTCCCCCACCGTCACCGTGTCGCGCAGCGTCGCGAGCACCGCGACGGCACCCACCTCGGCGACCGCCGGGTCCACCGCCGCGCGTTCGGCCACGCGGTACAGGAAGTCGACAGCGCCACCGGTGGTGGCGGTGCCGGCGGGCTCCAGATAGCCGCCCACGTCGTCCGGCAGCTGCGCGGCCAGGTCCGTCGTCTCGTCCGCGGTGATCCGGTCGGCGAGGGTCTGCAACACGGCACGGGAGACGGTCGCGGCCTCGTCAGCGGGCAACTCGGCCCGCCGCGCCACCGCCTCGACGAACAGGGGGAACCGCATCCCACCCCTCCCCTCGCCGCCGGCGGGCACCACGCCCACAGCGGTCGGCCCCGGCGGGTACCCGCCCCCACCCCGGCCAAACGCCCCACCCGCCGGGAGGCGGAAAAGCCGGAGGGCAGGTGGCCGGTCGCGTCGGTAGCATCCGCCCATGGCCCCCGTCACGACCCACCCCGGCGCCTGCCCGCTGGACTGCCCGGACACCTGCGTCTGGCAGCTCACAGTCGACGACGGCCGGGCGGTCGCGCTGCGCGGCGACCGCGACCACCCGTTCACCAGGGGCGCGCTCTGCGGCAAGGTGAACCGCTACCTGGGCGCGGTGAACGGGCCGGACCGGCTCACCACGCCCTGGGTCCGCACCGGCCCGAAGAGCACCGGCCGGGTCGCGTACCGGCCGGCGAGCTGGGACGAGGCCCTCGACCGGGTGGCCACCGGACTGCGCGCGAGCATCGAACGGGACGGACCGGAGTCGGTGCTGCCCTACTACTTCGCCGGCACGATGGGCCTGGTCCAGGGCTGGACCATGGGGCCCCGGCTCTTCGCCCACCTGGGCGCGTCCCGGCTGGACACCACCATCTGCACGGCGGCCGCGCGGGCGGCGCTGCGCTCGCTCTACGGCGCCTCGGTCGGCTTCGAACCGGAGTCGATCGTCGAGGCGAACCTGATCGTGCTCTGGGGCGCCAACCCGCTCGTCACCAACCTGCACCTGTGGCCGTTCGTGCAGCAGGCCCGCGAGCGCGGCGCGTACGTGGTGACGATCGACCCGCTGCGCACCGACACGGCGGCCCGCAGCGACGAGCACGTCGCGCCGCTACCAGGCACCGACGCGGCGCTCGCTCTCGGGCTGATGCGGCACGTCCGCGACGCCGGGGCGGCCGACGAGGCGTGGCTGGCCGCGCACACCACCGGCTGGCCGGAACTGCGCGCCCGGCTCGACGACTGGCCGGTGGAGCGGGCCGCCGCCGAGTGCGGCCTGCCGGCCGGGACGATCCGCCGTCTCGGTGAGCGGATCGCCACCACCCGGCCCACAGCGGTACGGGTCGGGCTGGGCCTGCAACGGCACCACGGCGCCGGGCAGGCGATCCGGGCGATCTGCGCGTTGCCGCTGGTCACCGGCGACTTCCGGTACCCCGGCGGCGGGGCGCTGGTGACCACCAGCGGCCACCACCGGGTCGACAACGGCCCGGTGATCCGGCCGGCCGGCATGCCCGCCCCGCCGGCCCGGTCGCTGAACATGAGCCGGCTGGCCGCGGTGCTCACCGGGGAGGCCGACCCGCCTGTCACCTCGCTGGTGGTGTTCAACGCCAACCCGGCGGCGACCGCCCCGGACCAGGCCCGGCTGCTGACCGGGCTCGGCCGCGCCGACCTGTTCACAGTGGTGCTGGAGCAGCGCTGGACCGACACCTGCGACTACGCCGACGTGGTGCTCCCGGCCACCATGCAGCCCGAGCACCTGGACCTCCAGACGTCCTACGGGCACCACTACACGACGCTGAACCTGCCGGTCACCCGCGCGCCGGGCGAGGCGCTGCCGAACACCGAGATCTTCCGGCGGATCGCCGCCGCGCTCGGGATCGACCACCCGGCGTTCCGGGACAGCGACGAGGACCTGGCCCGGCAGTTGCTGGCCGACGCCCCGATCACGTACGAGGAGCTGCGCGAGCGCACGTACGCCCGGCTCACCGGCGTGCCGGTGGGTTCCGCGCCGTACGCCGAGGGTGGTTTCCCCACCCCGGACGGGCGGGCCCGGCTGCACGACCCGGCGCTGGCCACGCTCGGGGTGGACCCGCTGCCCGGATACACGCCACCGGCCGAGGCGGCCGACCCGGAGCTGGCCCGCCGGTTCCCGCTGACGCTGCTCACCCCGGCCAACCGTTACCTGATGAACTCCACGTTCGCGTCGCTGCCGTGGCACACCCGCCGCGCCGGGCCGCCCCTGGTGCACCTGCACCCGGACGACGCGGCGGCGCGCGGGCTCGCCGACGGCGACGCGGTACGGGTGCACAACGACAGGGGCGCGTTCCTCGCCGCGGTGGCGGTGGACGAGGCGACCCGGCCGGGGTGCGCGTTCACGTACAAGGCGTACTGGGCGCGACGCAGCCCGGGGCGGTCCACCGTCAACGCGGTCACCGGCGTCCGGGACACCGACCTGGGCGAGGCGCCCACGTTCCACGACTGCCGGGTGGAGGTCGAGCCGGTGCCGGCCGAGTTGCTGACCGCCGAGCCGCCCCTCGACGAGGTCGCGGAGCCCGTCGCGGCTGGGTGATTCGGGACCTCCGGCCCCCTGACCTGGTCTTTGCGCCCCTGCTCCGGCCCGTCGCCGCCGCCTAGCGTCGGAGGCGGACACAGGGAGGTTCGCCATGCGTACGTGGCAGGTGCAGGACGTGATGACCAGGGACGTGGCGTCGGTACGGGAGGGCACGGAGTACCGGGAGATCGTCGACGTGCTGACCGAGCGGCACGTCACGGCGGCGCCGGTGGTGGACGAGACCCGCCGGGTGCTGGGCGTGGTGTCCGAGGCGGACCTGATGTACAAGGTGGAGTTCCTGGGCCAGCCCCGGGAGCGGCGGATCCTGCCGGACCGGCACCGCCGCGAGGCGCGGGCGAAGGCCGGCGCGACGCTCGCCGCCGACCTGATGACCGCTCCCCCGGTCACCATCACGCCGGACGCGACGATCGTGGAGGCGGCCCGGCTGATGGACGCGCGCGGCGTGAAGCGGCTGCCGGTGGTGAACGACCTCGGCCGGCTGGTCGGCATCGTCACCCGCGGCGACCTGCTCAAGGTGCACCTGCGCCCGGACGCCGGCATCCGGCGGGACGTGGTCGAGGAGGTGCTGTGGCGCAGCCTCGGCGTCCGCGACGGCGTGGTGGACGTGACTGTGGACCGGGGCGTGGTGACGCTCACCGGCCAGGTGGAGTGCCGGTCCACCGCGCAGCTCGCGGTCCGGCTGACCCGGCAGGTCAGCGGCGTGGTCGAGGTGGTCGACGCGCTCGGCTACGCGATCGACGACGCGCCGATGTCGGCGCTGCGCATCGGCGGCGCCACCCCGGCCGGCATCGCCTGAGCCCTGGACGGCCCGGTGGGCGCCGGCGTGCCCGGCGCCCGCCGCTGTCACTCCTGGGCGAGCGCGTCCAGCACCAGCGCGGCGGTCCAGCTGAACGCCGGTGAGCCGAGACCGGCGCCGGTGTCCGGGTGGAAGTACTCGTGGCAGCCGGCCCGGTCGACCAGGTCGAGCAGCGACTCGCGCAGCCCGGCGGCCAGGTCGACGCGGTGGTGGGTGCGCAGTCCCTGCCAGAGCAGCCAGCCGGTGTTGATCCAGCTCGGGCCGCGCCAGTAGCGCAGCGGCTCGAAGTCCGGCGCGGTGCGGTCGTACGTGGGCAGCGGCCGGTCCATCCGGGCGGCCAGCCCGAAGCGCGGCGAGCACGCCTCGGCCAGCAGCGCCGACACCTGCGCGGCGGGCAGTTCGGGCAGCGCCAGCGGCATCAGCCCGAGCACGGTCCGGGCCGGCACGAGCCGGTCGGCGCGCACGTCGCGGGGACGGAACGTGCCGGTGACCGGATCCCAGAGGCGGGTGACGAGCGCCTCGGTGATCCGGGCGCCCCGGTCGCGGTGCGGCCCCGGGTCGGCGCCGATCACAGCGGCGATGCGCGCGAGGGCGTACTCGGAGACGCCGAGCGCGGCGTTCACCAGTGGGCACTCCACCAGGAACGGATGCCGTCCGAGCAGTCCCTCGTCCCGGTAGCGGCCGGCCCGGTAGCTCTCCACGAGCGCGACGTACCGCGCGTAGTCCAGGTCGGTGGGGCGCTGCGCCGCGTCGGCGTGCGCGGTGTCGTGCCGGCGGTACGCGCGCATCACCGCCTCGTCGGCGGGCACCCCTGCGAGCGGCACGTCCCAGGCGGGGCTGTTGTCCAGCCCGGACTCCCACGGGTGCACGATCGACGCCAGCCCGCCGCCCCCGGCGTCCCGCCGGCCGGTCAGGTAGCGCTGCTGCGCGACCAGCCTCGGGTAGAGCCGCCGCAGCGCGGCCACCGACGCCTCGCCGGGCGCGCGGCGGTGCACCAGCCAGGCGGCCGGGGCGTGCACCGGCGGCTGGACGATCCCGGAGGTGGCCCGGGCCGGTGAGCCGTCGGCGCGGGCCGAGTCCCAGAACTGCGGCCCGGGGAAGTACGGCCCGGCGCGCGAGGCCGGGTTGAACACGATGTGCGGCACCCGCCCGTCGACCCACTGCGCGGCGAACAGCGTGCGCAGCTCCCGCCAGGCCCGGTCGGGGCGGACGTGGGCCAGGCCGATCGCGATGAACGCCGAGTCCCAGCTCCACTGGTGCGGGTAGAGCGTGCGCGAGGGGACCGTGTGGTCGTGTTCCCAGTTGGCGTCCAGGGTGGCCAGCGCGAGGCGGCGCAGCCGGGCGTGGCGGTCGGCGCCGGCGCGTACCCCGGTGGTCAGCGTCATGCGGCGGCCCGCCGGGGACGGGCCTGGGCCAGCGCGGTGGCGGCCTGGCGCAGCGCGGCGACCGGCTCGCCGCGCAGCCGGCACTCCAGCGCCAGCCAGCCGGTGTAGCCGATCGCGTCGAGCGTGGCCAGCAGCGCGCCCCAGTCCAGATGCCCGGCGCCGGGCTGGTGCCGGTTGGAGTCGCTGACCTGGACGTGCCCGAGGTACGGCGCGGCGGCGCGCAGCGCGGCGTGGGGGTCGTCCTCCTCGATGTTCATGTGGTACGTGTCGGCGGCCACCCGCAGCGCCGGTGAACCGACCGCGCGGCACAGCTCGACGGCCTGGTCGAGCCGGTTGACCATGTGGTCCTCGTACCGGTTGAGCGGTTCCAGGAACACTGTGACCCCCTCGGCGCGGGCGTGCCCGGCCAGCTCGCCCAGGGCGTCGACGAGCACCCGCCGGTCGCCGTCAGCCGAGCGTGGTGGTTCGAACGGCGGCAGCCGGTAGGAGAACATGCCCCACGCGGCGGGGGTCATCGCACCGACGCCGCCCAGCTCGGCGATCACCGACAGCTGGGAGCGCAGGTTGTCCACCGCGTCGCGGGAACGGGCCGGGTCGAAGTCGCCGATGAAGTGGTCCATCTCGACGCAGACGGTCGGCATGACCACGCCGGCGGCGCGGGCACGGCGCAGCTCCGGCAGCCGCCGGGCCAGGGCCAGGTCGCCCCGCCCGCGCAGCTCGATGCCCTGGTAGCCGAGGGAGACGGCGAGGGCGTACTTCTGGATCAGGTCGGCGCCGGGAAGCAACTGCTCCTGGCACGAGAGTGGAATGTCCATCAGAACCTCAGCACCACTTGGAGGACGTCACCGTCACCGCGGTCGAGCAACGCCAGGGCGTCGGCCACCGCGCCCGCGTCGACGACGTGGCTCACCAGCGGCAGCGGGTCGACGCTGCCCTCGGCCACCAGGTCCATGAAGGTGTGTGCGATCCGCGTCCCGGACCACCGGCCGGCCGTGCCGGGTGCCGGGTCCGGCCCGGAGACCTGGGCGGCCACGAGCTGGATCCGGTTGTGGTGGAACTCCTCGCCGAGTTCCAGCCCGTGGGCGTACCCCTGGTAGAAGCCGGCCGCTACGACGCGCCCGGCGTGCGCGGTGGCGCGGATCGCCTCGTGCAGCGCCGGGTACGACCCGGACAGCTCCAGGCACACGTCGGCGCCCCGGCCGTCGGTGGCGGCCCGCAGCGCGGCGGCGGGCGAGTCGGCGGCAGCGTCGACCACCCGGCGCGCGCCGAACCGGGTGGCGTGCGCGAGCCGGCCCGGCATCCGGTCGACGGCGACGACGCGGGCGCCGGAGAGTGCGGCCAGGCGCGTGCCGAGCAGCCCGATCACGCCCTGCCCGAACACGCCCACCCAGTCGCCCAGGTGCAGGTCACCGGCGAGCACCGCGGTCAGCGCGATGGCACCGGGCCGGGCGAACACGGCGGCGAGCGGGTCGAGGCCCGGTGGCAGCGGATGCGCGGCCGTCGCGGGGAGCACGGCTTCGGCGCGGTGCCCCCAGATCCCCCAGACGAGCTGGCCGGGCCGTCGCCCGGCCACGTCGGGGGCGACCTCGACGATCTCGCCGACCTCCTCGTAACCGAAACCCACCACCGGGTACGCGGGCGCGGCCTGGCGGGGCACGAACATGCGGGAGCCGGCGTCCCAGTCCTTGCGCAGTCGCGGGTTGCTGCCCCGGTAGAGCGTCAGTTCGGTGCCGGCGGAGATGCCCGAGAAGCGGGTGCGGACGCGGACCTGGCCCGGACCGAGCCGGTCGGTGGGGCAGGGCTCCAGGCGTACGTGCCGGGGCCCGGCCAGAGAGACAACCCAGTTGCTCATGGCGTCGCTCCGAGTGAAGTGCCGACCCCGATTCTAACCCAAAAAATGGGCATATGTGATTCGATTGATGAATCGGTGGGTATTAGCGGCAGGCCGTGCTCTTTCGAGAGGAGTGCCACCGATGTCATCACCCTCCACGCGGCGGCTCGCAATCAGCCTGATCCTGGCACTGGCCGGGACCGGCGTGGCCGCATGCAGCGACGACGGGCAGAAATCCGACAGTTCGCAGATCACCGTCTGGAGCCTGGAAGACGTGGCGGACCGCGTCGCCGCCACCAAGGCGATCATCGCCGACTACACCGCCAAGACCGGCGTCAAGGTCAACCTGGTCACCGTCAACGAGGACCAGTTCCCGTCCCTGATCGCCTCCAGCGCCGCCGCCGGCGACCTGCCCGACGTGGTCGGCTCGGTCTCACTGGCCGGGGTGCGCACGCTGTCCGCCAACGAACTCCTCGACGCCGACGCCAACGCCGCCGTCGTCGACCGGCTCGGCCGGGACACGTTCACGCCCCGCGCGCTGGAACTCACCAGCGACGGCGGCACGCAGCTCGCCGTACCGAGCGACGGGTGGGGCCAGCTGCTCGTCTACCGCAAGGACCTGTTCGCCGCCGCCGGCCTGCCGGCGCCCGACACGTACGAGAAGATCGCCGCCGCGGCGGCGAAGCTGAACACCGGCGGCGTCGCCGGCATCACCGCGGCCACCTCCCCCGGTGACGTGTTCACCCAGCAGACGTTCGAGCATCTGGCGCTGGCGAACAACTGCCGGCTCACCGACGACTCCGGCACTGTCACTCTGGACTCCCCCGAGTGCGTCGAGGCGTTCCGCTTCTACGGCGACCTGATGCGGAACAACTCCGTCAAGGGCGCCCAGGACGTCGACACCACCCGGGCCACCTACTTCGCCGGCAAGGCGGCCATGCTGATCTGGTCGCCGTTCATCCTCGACGAGCTGGCCGGGCTGCGCGCCGACGCCCGGCCGACCTGCCCGCAGTGCCAGTCCGACCCGGCCTGGCTCGCGAAGAACAGCGGGTTCGTCACCGCGATCAAGGGCCCCAACGGCACCGAGCCGGCCCAGTACGGCGAGGTCAGCTCCTGGGCGGTGCTCGACGGCGCCGCCGACCCGGCGAAGTCGTTCGTGGAGTACATGCTCTCCGACGGCTACCCGCGCTGGTTCGGCATGTCCCCCGAGGGGCGTTTCCCGGTGCGCACCGGCACCCCGGAGGACAAGCAGAAGTTCCGGACCGCCTGGAACACCGGCCCGGCCGGGGTGGACACCAAGAAGCCGCTGTCGGAGGTCTACGGCGAGGACGTGCTCGCCACGCTGCGGCGCAGCCCCGACACGTTCCAGCGCTGGGGCCTGACCGAGAACCAGGGCAAGCTCGTCGGCGCCATCCTCGGTGAACTGCCCGTACCCAAGGCGCTGGCCGACGTCGTCGGCGGCAGGTCCGACGCCCGCGCCGCCGCCGAACGCGCCCGCAAGGACGTCGAAGCGATAGCCAAGGGCGTCAATTGACCACCACCGCGCCGGAGGCCGGCCGCTCCCCCGCGCCGGAGCGACCCCGCCGACCCGGCCGACGCCCGCTGACGCTGCGCCGCCGCGAGTCCCGCGCCGGGCTCGCGCTGGTCACCCCGACCCTGCTCGTCGTGGTCGCGGTGATCGGCATACCCATCGTCTGGACGGTGGTGCTGGCCTTCCAGCGGGTACGCCTGGCGACGCTGCGCAAGACCGGCCTGTTCGGCGAGCTGACCCTGGACAACATCGACCGGGTGCTGCACACGCCCGGGTTCGCCGACACGCTCTGGACCACTGTGCTCTACAGCGTCGGCGGCACCGCCGGCTCGATCGTGGTCGGCCTCGCGGCGGCGCTGGCCGTACGTGGGCCGTTCCGGGGCCGCACGCTGGTGCGCGCGTCGATGCTGCTGCCGTACGTGGCGCCGGTGGTCGCCATGACGTTCGTCTGGCAGGTGATGCTCGACCCGCAGCTCGGCATCGTCAACGACTGGGGGCGGCGCTTCCTCGGCTGGGACTCCCCGGTGCCGTTCCTGTCCCAGGAGTCCACCGCGCTCTGGACGGTGATCGCGTTCGAGGCGTGGCGCTACTTCCCGTTCGCGTTCCTGTTCCTGCTGGCCCGGCTCCAGGCGGTGCCCGGCGAGCTGGAGGAGGCCGCCCGGGTCGACGGGGCGACACCCACCCAGCGGTTCCGGCACATCCTGCTGCCGCAGCTCATGCCGGTGATCGCGCTGATCGGCGTGCTCCGCTTCATCATGACGTTCAACAAGTTCGACGACGTCTACCTGCTCACCGGCGGCGCCGCCGGCACCGAGGTGGTCAGCGTACGGGTCTACCAGTTCCTCACCGCCCGCACCGACATCGGCGCGGCCGCCGCCCAGGCGGTCGTGCTCGCCGTGGTGCTGCTCGTGTTCGTGGCGATCTACCTGCGCTTCTTCGGCGCGCGACGGGAGGCGTGATGGACCGGGACCGGATCGAGACGGTGAGCCTGCGCTGGCTGCGCCGGCTGGTGATCGCCGGGTTCCTGGTGGTCACGCTGCTGCCGTTCTGGTACATGCTGGTGCTGTCGGTACGCCCGATCGAACGCCTGCTGCTCGAACCCGGCTCGCTCTGGGTGCCGTTCGGCGAGCTGACCGTCGCCACGTACGCCGAGGTGCTGAAGTCCGTCTCCGACGGCGGCCAGGGCTTCCTCACGTTCATCCGCAACAGCGGCCTGGTGGCGCTGGCAGCCACCGCGCTCACCCTGGTGATCGCCATCCCCGGCGCGTACGCGGTGTCCCGCCTGCGGTTCTTCGGCCGCCGGCAGGTCAGCGCGCTGTTCCTGGCGGTCTACCTGTTCCCGTCCATAGTCATCGCGATCCCGCTGTTCGTGGTCTTCACCCGGGCCGGGCTGCGCGGGTCGCTGACCGGGCTGGTGCTCGTCTACATCTCGCAGACGCTGCCGGTGTCGGTCTACATGCTGAAGAACTACTTCGAGACCATCCCGGTCAGCCTGGAGGAGTCCGCGGCGATCGACGGCGCCGGCCGGCTCGGCATCATCCGCCGGGTCAGCCTGCCCCTCGCGGCGCCGTCGGTGATGGCGGTCGCGCTGTACGACTTCATGATCGCCTGGAACGAGTACCTGTTCGCGCTGCTGTTCCTGGTCGACCGGCCGGACCGGTGGACCGTGTCGCTGGGGCTGTCCCTGCTCGCCGACGGCGTGGAGGTGCCCAAGACCGTGCTGATGGCTGGCTCGGTCATCCTCACGCTGCCGATCGTGGTGCTGTTCTTCGCCGGGGAACGCCTGCTCACCGAGGGACTCACCAGCGGGGCCGAGAAGGGCTGAGCATCCGTGCCAGGATGATCGGGTGCGAGCATCACGGGAGCGCCGGGCCGGCGCGCGGGCGGCCCGGCTGCTCACCGAGGCGCTCGCCCCGACCGTCCTGGTCACCGCGCTGCCGCTGATCGCCGCCGCCCGGGTCAGCCGCTCGGCGGGCCAGTTCCTGCTCTGGGGCGGCATCGCGCTCACGTTCTGCGCCGTCATCCCGATCGGTGTGCTCGTGCACGGCGTACGCCGGGGACGCCTCACCGACCGGCACGTCGGCGACCGCACGCAGCGGGCCCGGCCGCTGTCGATCGGGCTGGCCTCGGTCGCGGCCGGGTTGCTGCTGCTGGCGGCGGTCCGCGCGCCGGCCGAACTGTTCGCCGTGATCGTCGTGGTCTTCGTGGTCGGCGCGGCCTGCGCGCTGGTGAACCACTGGTGGAAGCTGAGCATCCACGCTGCGGTGGCCGCCGCCACCGTCGCCGTGCTGGTGCCGCTGGCCGGCCCGGCCGCGAGCCTCGGCTGGGTGCTCGTCGCGGCCGTCGGCTGGTCCCGGGTACGGCTGGGCGACCACACCTGGCCGCAGGTGCTGGCCGGCGTCGCGCTGGGCGGGCCGCTCGCCGCCGGCACGTTCCTGGCGCTCGCCTGACCCGTTGCCACAAGATCAGCTACGGTGGCCCCATGGCCAAGCCGACCCGCTGGGTGACCGACACGAAGCCCGGCCACTCGCAGTGGTACGTGGACCGGTTCCGTCAGCTCGCCGCCGAGGGCGCCGACCTGTCCGGTGAGGCGCGGCTGCTCGACGCGCTCGTACCGCCGGGCGCGCGTGTCCTGGACGCCGGCTGCGGCACCGGCCGGGTCGCCGCCGCGCTCGCCGCGCGCGGGCACGACGTCGTGGGCGTGGACGCCGACCCGACGCTGGTCGAGGCGGCCCGCGCCGACCATCCCGGCCCCCGTTTCCTGGTCGCCGACCTGGCCGAGCTGGACCTGGCCGCCCAGGGCGAGGCCGAGCCGTTCGACGCCGCGGTGCTGGCCGGCAACGTGATGGTCTTCGTCGCCCCCGGCACCGAGCGCGACGTGCTGGCCCGCGTCGCCGCGCACGTGCGCCCGGACGGCCTGGTCGTGGTCGGATTCGGCACCGACCGCGGCTACCCGGTGGCCGACCTGGACGCCGACGCGGTCGCCGCCGGGTTGCGCCCCGAGCACCGCTTCGCCACCTGGGACCTGCGGCCGTGGCGGGACGACGCCGACTTCGCGGTGAGCGTGCTGCGCCGCCCCGCCGGCTGACCGCTGCTCTTTCCCCCCAGCGGATCGCGCGCTCGGCGCTCAGGCGGGCGCGGCGACCGTGCGGGCGGCCTCCGGGTCGAGCGGGCTACCGGCCGGCAGCAGGTCCACCAGGCCCGCCGGCAGCCGCGCCGGGCGCACGCCCGCGTACCCGAGCATGCCCGGCACGTCCGCGCCGGTCAGCGCGTACCGCCGACCCAGGTCGGTGACCACGCAGATCGCGCCGCCGGTCGCGCCCGGCGCGGGCACCGCCTCCACGAGCGCGCCGCGTCCCGGCTCGACCACCACCGCGTCGGCGAGCCCGGCCCGGCCGCCGGCTGTCCGCGCGGCGGCGTTCGGGTCCGGCGCGGTGACGCCCAGGCGCAGCTCGCGGACGCCTGTGTCGTCGCCGGCCCGCGCGCAGAGCGCGCCCTCGTCGGTGGCCAGCCGGGGCGGTACGGCGGGCGGCGCGCTCGCCCCACCGGGCACCAGACCGGGGAGCTTCGGCAGCGCGGCGAACCGGCCGAGCGTGATCGGTTCCGGCTCGCCCTGGCCGGTGCGGGCCAGCAGCAGCGCCGCCTGCAACTCGGTGATGCCGGCCAGCCCGCCGCGCTTGGCGACCGCGTACTGCCGTCCGCCGCCGGAGTTGCGCACCAGGTAGACGTCGCCCACCGTCGCACCGGTGACCCGCTCGGACGGCTCGCCGAGGTCGTCCACCGGCGGCGGGGCCAGGTCGGCGCCGGCCGGCAGCGTGTTCAGCAGCGCCGCCGCCACCGGCACCGCCCGCTCCCGGGTGGCGGCGAGCGCGGCGAGCACCCGGTCCGTGTCGCGCAGCAGGTAGCGCCGGTCGTGCCAGAGCAGGTGCAGGCCGCCGTCCGGGTGCAAGGCGAGCAGGCCCTGGTCGCCGAGCGCACGGCCGCCGGCGGCCTCCCGCCCGATCAGCAGCACCGAGCGTGCCTCGCCGCGCCCCGCCGCCGGACGCCCGTTCTCCCCGCGCCCGGCCTCGTCGCCCGCCACCGAGCAGAGCGTCCACGCGTCGCGGACGAGCCGGTTCGGCGCGGGCAGCGAGTCCGGCGCGTCGGCGATGCCGAGCGGCAGACCGCGCGGCACCCCCTCGATGGCGCGGCGGCCGACCAGCACCGTCTTCGGCCGCTCCGCCCCGATGATCAGCAGCGCGGAGGCGTAGTTCGACACCGGGTGCAGCTTCTCGTCGCGGTAGACGAATCGCGCGCCCGACTCCTTCTCCACGATCACCGCGCCCGTCTCGCGCCACGAGTCACCGCCGCCTGTGAACAGGCCGTAGAGGGCGACGCCGCCGAGCGCGATCGCCGCGACCAGGACGCTGGCCAGACCGGCGCCGGCCAGCCGGCGGAACGGGGACTGCGGCGGGTCCGTCTCCCGCATGACGAGCGCGGCGACCGCCCGCTGGACGGTGAACTGGTACGAGTGCAGCTGGTCCTGCCGCGACGCCATCGTGTCCCTTCCGCCGGGATCGCCGGCGCACAGGATAAGCGCTCCGTCGATGTTCCGGCGACCCTGCGTGTCCCTCACTGACCCTTAGTTGTCGGCCCGCTCCGCCAGTACGCCGAGGTGGCTGGATCCCGCTCACCCGGACCCCGCCACCTCCCCGACCTGGAGTCGATCAAGGCAGCGGCCCGGCACCACCCCCCGGAATGGATACCCCCCGGGGTGTGTTACACATGCCGGAACCTGAAACCGACGGAGGTACTGATGGCGAGCGTGGCGTTGACCACCACCGACTTCGCGGAGACCGTGAACCGGGACGGCATCGTCCTGGTCGACTTCTGGGCCGGCTGGTGCGGCCCCTGCCGCGCGTTCGCGCCGGTCTACGAGAAGGCCAGCGAGCAGCACCCGGACATCGTCTTCGGCAAGGTCGACACCGAGGCCGAGCAGGCCCTGGCGGCCGCCGCCCAGATCCGGTCGATCCCGACACTGATGGCGTTCCGGGACGGCGTGCTGGTGTTCGCCCAGCCGGGCGCCCTGCCGACGGCCGGGCTGGAGGAGCTGATCCGGGCCGTGCGCGACCTCGACATGGACGAGGTCCGGGCCAAGACCGCCTGACGGGTGGCGGCACTGGTACCCCCTGGGGTATCTTCGAGCGCAGGAGGTACGACGTGAATCTTCGACCGGAGATGACAGGCGAGGCGCTGACCCGGCTCAAGCGGGCCCGGGGGCAGCTCAACGCCGTCATCGAGATGATGGAGAACGGCGAGGACTGCCGCGCCGCGCTGACCCAGCTCGCCGCGGTCTCCAAGGCCATCGACCGGGCCGGTTTCAAGATCATCGCCTCCGGCATGCGCTACTGCGACGCCGCCCGCCAGGCGGGCGAGGAGCCGGAGATGACCGAGGAGGAGCTGGAGAAGCTCTTCCTGTCCCTGGCCTGACGGCGCCCGCCTGACCGGCTGAGTCCCGCCCGCGCCGTGTGACAGCGACGCGGGCGGGTAAACACCTGCCTGGAGACCCAGGCCGCAGACTGTCCCACGCATACCCCCCGGGGTATATAGGCAATGAGAGGAAACGGCATGACTCTCGACGTGTCCGTCATCACGACCTCCTCGCTCGGCGACCGCAGCTACCTCGCCTCCGACGGCCGGGTGGCGATCGTGGTCGACCCGCAGCGCGACATCGACCGCGTCCTGTACCTGGCCGGCGCCAAGGGCGTACGGATCACCCACGTGGTCGAGACGCACATCCACAACGACTACGTCTCCGGCGGCCTGGAACTGGCCCGGATCACCGGCGCGCAGTACCTCGTGGCCGCCGCCGACACGGTCGAGTTCGACCGGACCCCGGCCACCGACGGCGACACCGTGCCGGTGTCCGACACGATGCGGCTGCGGGTGATCGGCACCCCTGGTCACACGTTCCACCACCTGTCGTACGCGCTCGACGAGGCCACCGACGGCGGCTGGACGGCGGCCGGCGTGTTCACCGGCGGCTCGCTGCTGTTCGGCACCACCGGCCGCACCGACCTGCTCGGCCAGCAGTACGCGCACGAACTGGCGCACCACCAGTACGCCTCGGCGCGCAAGCTGGCCGACCTGCTGCCCGACGGCGCGCAGGTCTGGCCCACGCACGGCTTCGGCAGCTTCTGCTCGGCCAGCCAGGCCGACGCCCCCGAGTCGACGATCGGCCGGGAGAAGGAGGCCAACCCGGTGCTGCGGCTGGCCGCCGACCAGTTCGTCACCGAGACGCTGGCCGGGCTGGACGCCTACCCGGCGTACTACGCCCACATGGGCGTCGCCAACGCCGCCGGTCCCGCCCCGGTCGACCTCACGCCGGTGGCCCGCGCCGACGCCGACGAGCTGCGCCGTCGTATCGCCGCCGGCGAGTGGGTGGTCGACCTGCGCCACCGCAAGGCGTACGCGGCCTCGCACCTGGCCGGCACCGTCAGCCTCGGCCTGGACGGGCCGATGTCGACGTGGCTCGGCTGGCTGATCGACTGGGGTGTGCCGATCACGTTCCTGGCGCAGACCCCGGAGCAGGTCGCCGACGCCCAGCGGGAACTGGTCCGCATCGGCATCGACCGTCCGGCCGCCCAGGCCACCGGCGAGCCCGAGCAGTGGACCGCCGACCCGTCGCAGCTGCGGGAGCTGGCGGTGGCCGACTTCGGCGCGCTCGCCGCCGCGCAGGCCGGGAAGACCCCGGCCGGGCTGCCCGAGCCGCAGGTCGTCCTCGACGTGCGGATGACGAACGAGTGGAAGGCCGGGCACGTCGACGGTGCGGTGCACGTGCCGCTGCCGGACGTGCCGAAGCGGCTCGCCGACATCCCCGCCGGGACCGTCTGGGTGCACTGCGGCTCCGGCTACCGGGCCACCGCCGCCGCGTCCCTGCTCGCCAACGCCGGCCGTGACGTGGTGCTGATCGACGACTCGTACGGCCGGGCCGAGGAGGCCGGCGTACGCATGGCGCCCACCGCCTGACCTCTCCCCGAGCGCCCGGCCGGCGTGTCCCTACGCCGGCCGGCGCCCGAGCGTGCCCGAGAACACCCCGTTAAGGAGACAGAGCATGACCACGACCACCCCCACCACCATCGACGCGGCGACCCTGCGCGAGCTGATCGCCGCCGGCCGTACGCCCCGGATGCTCGACGTGCGCACGCCCGGTGAGTTCGAGGCGGCGCACATCCCCGGCGCGTACAACGTGCCGCTGGACCTGCTCCGGGAGCACCGCGCGGAGCTGCGCAGCCACCTGGACGAGGACGTGGTGCTGATCTGCCGCTCCGGCGTCCGGGCCGGCCAGGCCGGTCAGGCGCTCGGCACCGTCGGCCTGCCCAACGTGAAGGTGCTCGACGGCGGCATGCTGGCCTGGCAGGCCACCAACGCGCCGGTCAACCAGGGCCGCCCGCGCTGGGACCTGGAGCGCCAGGTACGCCTCGTCGCCGGCTCGATCGTGCTCGCCGCCGTCGTCGGGTCGGTGTTCGTGCCCGGCCTGAAGTGGGTCGCCGCGTTCATCGGCGGGGGCCTCACGTTCGCCGCGCTCACCAACACCTGCGCCATGGGCATGCTGCTGAGCAAGCTGCCGTACAACCGCGGCGCGAGCTGCGACCTCGACACGATCGTGGGGCAGTTGCGTGACGGGAGCCGCAAGTGACCACCCTCGCGCTGACGCTGGCCGGCGCGGTGCTGATCGGTGTGACGCTGGGCCTGCTCGGCGGCGGCGGGTCGATCCTCGCCGTGCCGCTGCTGGTCTACGTCGCCGATCTGCCCGCCAAGGAGGCGATCGCCACCTCGCTGCTGGTCGTCGGCGTGACCAGCGCCGTCGGCGTACTGCCGCACGCCTGGGCGAACCGGGTCCGCTGGCGCACCGGGCTCATCTTCGGCGTGGCCGGCATGACCGGCGCGTACGCGGGCGGCCGGCTGGCCGAGTTCGTCCCGGCCGGCGTCCTGCTCACCGGGTTCGCTCTGATGATGCTCGCCACCGCGGTCGCGATGCTGCGCGGCCGCCGGTCCGCCGAGGGCCGCCCGGTGCCGCACGAGCTGCCGATGCTGCGGGTGGTCGGGGACGGCGTGGTCGTCGGCCTGGTCACCGGCCTGGTCGGCGCGGGCGGCGGCTTCCTGGTCGTGCCGGCCCTGGCCCTGCTGGGCGGGCTGCCGATGCCGATCGCGGTCGGCACCTCGCTGGTCGTCATCGCGATGAAGTCGTTCGCCGGCCTGGCCGGCTACCTGTCCAGCGTGCAGATCCACTGGGGTCTGGCCGCCGGGGTCACCGCCGCCGCCGTCGTCGGCAGCCTGCTCGGTGGCCGGCTCGCCGGCCGGATCCCGGCCGACCTGCTGCGCCGGGGGTTCGGCTGGTTCGTCGTGGTGATGGGCGTGTTCGTGCTCGCGCAGCAGTTGCCGCCGCTGTGGGGACTCGCCGTGGGAGCGCTTGCCGTGGCCGGTACGGTCACCATGGCGGTGTGGGGCCGCCGGAGGAGGGAACACAGTGGACAGCAGCGCCTGGGACAGCCGGTACGCCGACACGCCCGGACTGGTGTGGAGCGCTGAGCCCAACCGTTTCGTGGTCGAGTCGGTCACCGGGCTGACCCCCGGGTCAGCGCTGGACATCGCCGCCGGCGAGGGCCGCAACGCGGTCTGGCTGGCCGGTCAGGGCTGGCGGGTCAACGCGGTGGACTTCTCCACGGTGGCCGTCGACCGGGGGCGGGAGCTGGCCGCCGCGCGGGGCGTGACTGTCGACTGGCGGGTCGCGGACGTGACCGCGTACCGGCCGGTGCCGAACAGCTACGACCTGGTGCTGATCAGCTACCTGCACCTGCCCGCGCCGGAGTTCGCCGGGGTGCTGGCCGCGGCGAAGTCCGCGCTGCGCCCCGGCGGCACGCTCGTCGTGGTGGGCCACGACCTGGCCAACCTCTCCGGCGGCATCGGCGGCCCGCAGGACCCGGACGTGCTGATCACGCCGGAGTCGGTGGTCGACGGGCTGGCCGGGCTGCGTGTGCAGCGGGCCGAGACGACCCGCCGGCCGGTCCCGGCCACCGACGGCGGCACAGTCGACGCGCTGGACACCGTCGTGGTGGCCACCCGCCCCGCCGACTGACCGCCGTCCGCCCCCGTTTCGCCGGGCCGGGCCGAGCCCCGGCCGGTAGCATCCGGGGACGGATCGGCGGAGAGGACACCGGGTGGGCGCGCGTTTCGAGGAACTGGCCTGGCGGGAGACGCCGATCGGCGAGATCAGCCTGCGGCGGCGCCGTGACCCGGCACTGGACTCCGACGTGTACGAGGTGAAGCTCGACGACGAGTACCTCATGTCCAGCGCCTTCCCGGTCGCGGAGATCGAACTGGCCCGGCTCGGGCTGGCTCCGCTGACCGGTGACGCGCTGGACGTGGTGGTCGGCGGGCTCGGTCTCGGCTACACAGCGCGTACCGCGCTGGAGGATCCCCGGGTGCGCTCGCTGCTGGTGGTGGAGGCGATCGAGGACGTGATCGACTGGCACCGGCGGGATCTGCTGCCGTTCGCCGCCGGGCTGGCCACCGATCCGCGTACCCGGTTCGTGCGGGCGGACTTCTTCGCCGCGGTCGCCGGCGACGGTTTCGACAGCGACGAGCCCGGGCGCCGCTTCCACGCGGTCCTGCTGGACGTGGACCACTCCCCCCGCCAGGTGCTGCACCCCAGCCACGCCGCGTTCTACACGGTCGACGGGCTGCGGCGGCTGGCCGCGCTGCTGCATCCGGAGGGCGTCTTCGCGCTGTGGTCGAACGACCCGCCGGATCCGGCGTTCCAGCGCACGCTGACCGAGGTGTTCCCGACCTCGGTGGCGCACGTCGTCCGGTTCCCGAACCCGTTGCAGGGCCGGGAGGCGGCGAACACCGTGTACGTGGCCCGGCACTGATCCACCCGGCGGCGCATGGCCGCACGAGCAGCGGGAAAGCGCATGGCCCACCGTACGACGGGAGGCTGGGACATGCGCGCGTTGCTCTGGGTGGTCGGCGTGGTCGCCGGTGTGCTCATCCTGCTCGGGCTGCTGCTGGAGGCGGTCCGCTGGCTCGTCATCATCGGCGTGATCGCGCTCGCCGCGGTCATCATCTTCGGGATCGTGAAGGGCCGGCAGGTGGTGCACCAGCATTCGACCCGCCGACGCTGACCTGCGGAGAGTGTGACCGACCCGGCAACCTACGTAAGCGTAGGTTACCGGGCGGTTAAGTTAGGCTGGGGGCGTCATCCGCGCGACGAGGAGTAACGGCGATGGACGCGACAGCCCAGCGACCCTGGACCCGTAGCTACGCACCCGGGGTGCCGGCTGACATCGCCGAGCCGGACGGCTCGCTCGTCGACCTGCTCACCGAGGCGGCCGGACGGTTCGGCCCCCGGGTCGCGCTCGACTTCTACGGCGCCACCACCACGTTCACCGAGCTGGCCGACCAGGTCGCCGGCGCCGCCGAGGCGCTGCGCCGGCTCGGCGTCGGCCCGGGCGACCGGGTGGCCCTGGTGCTGCCGAACTGCCCCCAGCACGTGGTCGCGTTCTACGCCGTGCTGCGCCTCGGCGCGGTGGTCGTCGAGCACAACCCGCTCTACACCGCCGACGAGCTGGACCGGCAGCTCACCGACCACGGCGCAGGCGTCGCGATCGTGTGGGACAAGGTCGCGCCGCTGGTGGCGGGACGCGGCGCCGTGCGTACCGTGGTGTCGGTCGACCTGACCGCGGCGCTGCCGCGGCTCAAGCGGTGGGCGCTGCGGGTGCCGCTGCCGAAGGTCCGCGCCGCGCGGGCCGCGATGACCGCCCCCGCGCCCGGCGCGCTGCCCTGGTCGGAGCTGGTCGCCGCCGCCGGGCCGCTTCCCGCCGGGCATCCCGCGCCGGAGGCCGGGGACGTGGCGCTGCTCCAGTACACCGGCGGCACCACCGGCGAGCCCAAGGGCGCGGTGCTGACCCACCGCAACCTGCGCGCCAACGCCGCGCAGGGCCGGGCCTGGGTGCCGGGCCTGCGCGACGGCGCGGAGACGGTGTACGCGGTGCTGCCGCTGTTCCACGCCTACGGGCTGACGCTCTGCCTCACCTTCGCCGTCAGCATCGGGGCGACACTGGTGCTGTTCCCCCGCTTCGACGCCGACCAGGTGCTCGACGCGGTCCGCCGCCGCCCGCCGACGTTCCTGCCCGCGGTGCCGCCGGTCTACGCGAAACTGGCCAGCGTCGCCCGCGAGCGCGGCGTCGACCTCACCTCCATCCGGTACGCGCTGTCCGGCGCGATGTCGCTGCCACCGGCCACCGTGGAGCTGTGGGAGCAGGTGACCGGCGGCCTGCTGGTCGAGGGGTACGGGATGACCGAGACGTCCCCGATCACAGTGGGCAACCCGGTCGCGCCGACCCGAAGGCCCGGCACCGTGGGCGTGCCGTTCCCCTCCACCGACGTGCGCATCGTCGACCCGGAGGACCCGTCCCGCGACCGCGCGCCGGGCGAGGCCGGCGAGCTGCTGGTCCACGGCCCGCAGGTGTTCACCGGCTACTGGCACCGGCCCGAGGAGACCGCCAAGGTGCTGCTGCCTGGTGGCTGGATGCGGACCGGCGACATCGTCACCATGGACGCCGACGGCTTCGTGACGGTGGTGGACCGGATCAAGGAGCTGATCATCACGGGCGGCTTCAACGTCTACCCGTCCGAGGTGGAGGAGGCGCTGCGCCGCGTCCCCGGCGTACGGGAGGCCGCCGCCGTGGGAATGCCCACCGACGACGGCGAGGAGGTCGTCGCCGCGGTGGTGGTCGACCCGGCGGTGGCCGGCAGCCCGGAGGCGATCCGGACCTCGTGCCGCACCCACCTGGCCGGGTACAAGGTGCCGCGCCGGGTCGTGATCGTCGACGAGCTGCCGTACTCCCAGATCGGCAAGATCCTGCGCCGCGAGGTCCGCGAACGTCTGCTCGCCGGCCGCTGACCCGCAGGCCCCCTCGCCGGCCGGCGACGAGTGGAACGCCATGGGTGTCATACGCGGCCCCAGACACCCACAGCGTTCCACCGGCGGGTGGTCTCACCGCGGTTGACGCGCCGCTCTGCGCCGGCCGTGTCGGTGCCGCCGCCTACGCTGTGTCGATGGTCGACAGGCGTCAGGTGCTGAACTTCCGCGTCCGGGCTCAACAACTCGACCGAGTGCAGGGCTCGCTCGCCGACACCGCCGTGCTCGACATCGGCGTGCAGGACACCGGTCCCGACGGCGGCCGGTGGGCACTCGCCACGCGCGGCGTCGACGTGGCCCCGCTGACCGGCGACGACCTGGTCCTGCTCTGGACCGTACGCGGCGCCCCGCACCTCTACCGCCGTGCCGACGTGGGCGCGGTGGCCGCCGCGGTCGAGCCGTTCTCCGACGCCGACGCGGGCAAGCGCATCTACGACGCGGCGAAGCCGTTGAGGGCGGCCGGCGTCGGCATCGTCGCCGCGCTCGACGAGGTGGCCGCGCGGATGCGGAAGATCGTCCGTGAGCCGACGGTCAAGGGCGAGGTCTCCGGGCGGCTCGCCGACGTGATGCCCGAGCCCTACCTGCGGTTCTGCCGGCCGTGCGACGCGACCCACCTCTACGAGATGCCGTTCCGGCTGGCCGCCGTGCGGGCCGGGTTGGAGCTGCGGCTCGACACGTCACCGCCGATCCTGGAACGCATCCCCGGGTTCCGTCCCGCCGCCGCGCCCGGCGACCGGTTCGAGCTCATCCGCGCCTACCTGCGGCTGCTCGGCCCGGCCACCCCGAAGCACGTGGCCGACTACCTCGACGCCCCGGTCAAGGAGGTCAAGGCCCGCTGGCCGCACGACGCGGTCGAGGTGAGCGTCGACGGCGAGACGCGCTGGCTGCTCGCGGCCGACGAGGCGGCGCTGGCGTCGGCGGACGCCACGACGACCCGCCTGCTCGGCCCGTTCGACCTGTTCCTCCAGGCGAAGGACCGGGCAACGCTCGTGCCCGACGCGGCCCGCGCCAAGGAGCTGTGGCCGGTGCTGGGCCGCCCCGGCGCCTTGCTGGCCGACGGGGATCTGGCCGGCACCTGGCGGGCTCGCAAGTCCGGCCGGTCGTTCACCGTTGCGGTCCAGCCGTGGCGCAAACTGCCCGGCAGCACCCGCGACGCGTTGGTCGCGGAGGCCGAGCGGCTCGCCGCGTACCGGGGTGTGCCGCTGGCCGGCGTCGACTTCGCCGGCTGACCACGCAGCCCGGGGCGCTCGCCACGTTCGCGTCGGTGACCGACACCCGCCTGATCGACGCCTCCGCCCCGCCCGCGCAGGTGGCCGACGCCGTCGCCGCGCATGTGCTCGCCGAAACTCGCTGTCGGGCCGCCGCGCGCACTGGTAGACAGCCTGAGTGACCGAGCCCCTGACGCTTACCGATCGGCTGCGGCTGATCGACGACCGGTCGGCCGCGTTCCGGGATGCGGTCGCCGCCGCGCCGGACCTCGACGCACCGGTGCCGACCTGTCCCGAGTGGACGCTGTTCGACCTGGCCCGGCACATCGGCGAGGGACGCCGCTCGTGGGCGGCCACCGTCGCCGCCGGTCCCGGGGCGTCCGGGCGGGCCGCGCCCGGCGGTCCGGGCGCACCCCGGGAGCGTACGGCGCTGCGGGACTGGCTGGCTGAGTCGACCGAGCGGTTGCTGGTCGCGCTGCGCGACGCCGGACCCGATCGTGGCTGCTGGACGTGGTGGGACACGTCGCAGTCGCCGCAGACCTGCGGCGCCGTCGCCCGGCACCAGCTCCAGGAGATCGCTGTGCACACCTACGACGCCCAGCTCACGGTGGGCGCGCCGCAGCCGTTGCCGGTCGAGGTGGCCCTCGACGGCGTGGAGGACTTCCTGTTCACCTGCTGCGCGACCACTGTGCCGTGGCCGTACGAGCCAGCCGTCCTCGACTACCACGTCACCGAGGGCGGATCGTGGCGCACGCGGCTCTCTCCCGAGGGCGCACGGGTCACCCGTCTGCCCGCCGGAGCCGGGGCGGAGCCGGCCGACACCGCCGCCCGTTCCACCGCCGGTGACCTGGTCCTGGCCTTCTACGGCCGGATACCGCTGGACGCGCTCGCCGTCGAGGGCGACCGGCGCGTGCTCGACCGGATCGCGGCGTGGGATCCGGACGCGTAGGACGGCGGCCTGATCGTGGGAGGATGCCCGGTATGCCGGATCGTGCGTTGAGCTTCGGAGCGGCAGCGCAGGCATACGAGCGGTTCCGGCCCGGCTATCCGGAGGAACTGGCCGACCTGGTGCTGGCGTACGCGGGCCGGCCCGTCCGGACCGCTCTGGAGATCGGCGCCGGCACCGGCAAGGCGACCCGGCTGTTCGCCCGGCGCGGCGTCGCGGTCACCGCCACCGACCCGGACGCCGCGATGCTCGCCGAACTGCGGCGACACGTCCCGGCCGAGGTGCGGGTCCGGCAGGCCGCGTTCGAGCAGTTGCGCGCCGGCGAGCGCCACGACCTGGTGTACGCGGCGGCGGCGCTGCACTGGACCGACCCGGACCGGCGGTGGGAGCGGATCGCCGGGCTGCTCGCGTCCGGTGGGGTGTTCGCGTCGTTCGGCGGGCCGTTGCGGCTGGCCGACCCGGCGCTGCGCGACGCGGTGGCCGCGGCCCGGTCCGAGTTCCTCGCCGACGACGAGATCCCGTCGCCGGACGGGACGCCACCGGAGGCCGGCATGCAGTGGCCCGGCACCGAGCTGCGCGCGTCCGAGTGGTTCACCGACGTGCGCCAGTCGGAGATCGCGCGGCGGATCACGATGAGCGCCGACGACTACGTCGGTCTCCTGTCGACCGTCTCGGCCTATCTCGAACTGCCGCCGCCGGTACGTGATCAGGTGTTCCGCCGCGTCCGGGATGTGCTGCCCGGCACGGTCGAGGTCACCTCGGATGTCACGGTCCACCTGGCGCGGCGGACGTCGCAGCCCTGATCACCCGGGCCAGGCGGGCCGCCAGACCGGTCCGGGTAGCGGCGGCAGGCCCGCGAAGTGACGGATCACCGGCCGCAGCCCCGGATGCGGGCCGGTCCGGGGCAGCATGAGGTTGATCGGGTACGCGAGCACCGGACCCGTGATCGGGATGCGGCGCAGGTCGTGGCCGGCGGGCCAGAGGTAGCGGTCCCGGGCGCCGACGAGCGTCGCCACGTCCGCGGATTCCGCGAGCTCGTCGAGGAGCACCTCGGTGCCGAAGTTCGGCCCGGTCGCGTCCACCCACAGGTCGAAGGCGTCGGCGAGCTGTTCGTAGAACTCGCCCCACTCGCTGCCGGGCACGATGCCCGGCACCCGCAGCCGGTGTCCGCGCAGCTCGGACGGTGCGAGCGTGGGCGCGGACGCGAGCGGGTGCCGGGGTCCGGCGAGCAGTTGCAGCGGCGAGTCGAAGGCGCGGACCATCCGTACCTCGGGCGGCAGCGCGGCCGGGTCGGTGACGGTGCGGAACGCGGCGTCGATCTCGCCGGCCCGGACCGCGGCGGCGACCTGCCGGGGGTCGTCGACCCGCAGCGTCACCACGTCGAGGTCGACGCCCGGGTGGGCGCGCCAGTAGTCGTGCAGCAGGACGGCTTGCGCGCTGCGCAGGCCGAGCACGTCGATGCGCGGCGCCCGCGCGCCGGGCCGGACCGCGGCGACCGCGCGGTCCGCGCCCGCGACGACGCCCCGGGCGTGCGGGAGGAACGCCCGGCCGTCGTGTGTCAGCTCGACCCCCCGGGGTGTACGGGTGAACAGGCGCACCCCCAGCTCCCGCTCCAGCGCGGCGATCCGCTTCGACACGGCCTGCTGGGTGACGCCCAGCTCGTCGGCGGCGTGCCGGAACTGGCCGAGTTCGGCCGCCCGCACGAACGACCGCACCGCCTCGCTGTCCACCGGCCCACAGTAGGCGGGCCCAGCCGATGGTTGTGGCGCGCCGGGCGGCGGTTGTTTGCTCCGGCGTCCGCGCGGCCGGTCTGATGCGCGGGGCATCGGTGACGGGGGCGGCGTGCGGAAGCTGGGTTCGGATTTCGGGTGGCTGTGGTCGGCGTACGCGGTGAGCACGTACGGCACATGGCTGGCGTTCGGCGCCTTCCCGCTGATCGCGGTGCGGGTGCTGGACTCGTCGGCGTTCGCGGTGTCGCTCCTGGAGGCGGCCGGGCTGGCAGTGGCGGCGATGCTGGCGGTCCCGCTCGGGCCGTGGGTGGCCTACCGGCGGAAACTGCCGGTGATGATCGCGACGGATCTGGTCCGGTTCGCGGCGCTGGCGAGCGTGCCGGCCGCGTACGCGCTCGGGGTGCTGTCGTACGGCCAGTTGCTCGTCGTCGCGGTGGTCTGCGGGACGGCCGCGATCACGTTCACCGCCGCGTCCGGGGCGTACCTGAAGAGCCTGGTCCGGGGTGATCGGCTCCTGGCGGCGAACGGACGGTTCGAGGCGACGAACTGGGCCGCGACGGCGGCCGGGCCGCCGCTCGGGGGCGCGCTCGTCGGGCTGCTCGGCCCGGTCGTCACCATCACCGCCGACGCCGTGAGCCACCTGCTGTCGGCGCTGGCGGTACGGCGGATCCGCAGCGGCGACACGGTGGCGCCCCGTGACCCGGCGGGCGCCTCCCGCGTCGCCGACCTGGGCGCAGGCTGGCGGTTCGTGCGCCGCGACCCGGTGCTGTGGCGGTTGTTCCTGAACTCGGTGCTGGTCGGCGGCCTGATCATGGCGACCGCGCCGCTGCTCGCCGTGCTCCTGCTGGGTGGGTACCGGGTGGCGGCGTGGCAGTACGGGCTGGTCTTCGGCGTGTCCGCGCTCGGCGGCGTGCTCGGCGCGCGGCTGAGCCCGCGCCTGGTGCGGCGGTACGGACGGCACCGGGTGATGACGGTGTCCGGCTGGCTGCGGTCGACCGTCCCGCTCGGTCTCGCGTTCACCCATCCGGGGATCAGCGGACTGCTGACGGTGATCGCCGTCGAGTGGGTGCTCATCACGTGCATGGGCGTGTTCAACCCGATCTACGCGACCGAGCGCCTGCGCCGGATCCCGCAGGCGCACACCGCACAGGTTCTGACCGCGTGGAGCGTCACCGGCCGGCTCACCCAGGCCGCGCTGATGACCGTGTGGGGCGTCCTCGCCACGGTCGTCGGCCCGCTCGCCGCGATCACCGTGTCCGGGGTGCTGCTGCTCGGCACGCCGCTGCTGCTGCCGACGCGCCGGCACACGCGCGACCCGGAGCCCGCACGCCCGGCCGTTGCGGTCTCGTAGGACCGGCGGCCGGACGGTCAGGACGCCAGGTAGGCGGTCAGCCGGTCGGCGAGCAGACCCGGGTGACTGAGCGCCACCGCATGGCCGCCGTCGATCTCGTCCGGAACCACGCCGAGCCGGTCGGCGGCCACCCGGCGTTGAAAGTCGGCGGGGAAGAACTGGTCGTCGCGGCCGATGAGCACCGTCGTCGGCACGGCCGGCCAGGTGGCCAGCGGCCACGGCTCGTCCCACTCCGCGCTGACCTGCTCCCGGCCGTGCGCCGGCGCCCGGGCGACGATCTCGGCCGGCACGCCGTTGTAGAACTGCTGCTCCTCGCTGAGCCCTTCCGGCTCGCGGTAGCCGGTGTTGCCCCACCACTCCCCCGGCCTCTCACCGGGCCGCGGGATCATCGGGGTGAGCAGGACCAGCAGCCGCACCGGCAACCGGTCGGCGACAAGCGGTGCGGTGAACGCGCCGTACGAGTGCCCGACCACCACGAGGTCGTCGCGGCCGCCGACGGCGTCGACCACCGTCCGGCGGAAGTCGGCGAACCGCGCCGACCGGTCCCCGATCGGCAGCTCCGGCACCACCGCGTCGTGGCCCCGGGCGGCCAGCTCGGGAACCACCAGATGCCAGTCCCACGCGCTGCCTCCGCCGCCGTGTATGAGTACGAACGTCGTCATGCCCGGACCCTCCCACACCGGTACGACATGCAGTGGCCGTCAGTACGGATACGCCCGGGGCACCCGGGCGGCCCGCAGCTCGTCGCGGAACGCCTCGATGCGGGTGACGACCTGACGCCGCCCGATCGTGTTCTCGATCCGGTCGAGGTAGAGGCAGCGGGCGGCGAGCCGGGGCGGGCCGGTGCCCCGAGACCGCCCGGTCGAGGCGCGGCCCGGGGCCGAGGGCCGCTCGCTCAGACCGGGCGGCCGAAGGTGACCGCCTCCCGGACGAGCCGTGGTGCCTTCTCCGCCAGTTGCGCGTCCGGCCGCGCGCCGAGCGCGTCGTTCACTGTGGAGAAGGCCAGCCGGAACGCGATCAGCGTGGTCGCCTCGAAGATCTCCCGGTCGCTCAGGCCGGCCTCGCGCAGGCGTCGCGTGTCGGCCTCGGTGGTGGCGTTCGGGTCCGTCACGACCTGGCGGGACCAGTCCGCGAGCGCCGTCTCCCGCTCCGACAGGTCCGCCTCGTCGCCGCGCAGCACCGCGGCGGCTGTCTCCTCGTCGCTCATCCCGGCCAGCCGCGCGCCCCAGGCCAGCGAGCAGTACGAGTCGCCCCGCGCGGCGGCCGTGGCGGCGACCAGCACCGCCACCTCACGCGAGGACAGCGTGGACTCGGACAGCAGCTCGGTGCGGGTGTTCTGGAACGACATCAGCACGTCGGGTCGCCAGCACCAGACGCGGGTGAGGTTGTTGACGTAGCCGTCGGAGGCGAGGTCGTCCTCGTAGGCGGCTTTCGCCGCCGGGCTCTGCGGCGGTTCGGGAAGGAAGGCGGCATTCATGCGGGCAGTCTGCGCCACCCGGGCGCCCCCCCACAGGCTGATCAACGACAGTACGATCCGCGAATGATCCGGGCGGTCTTCTTCGACGTGGGCGGGACGATCCTCGACGAGACGCGCGAGTTCGCGACCTGGGCGGACTGGCTCGGCGTGCCCCGGCACACGTTCTCCGCGGTCTTCGGCGCGGTGATCGCCCGCGGGCTGGACTACCAGGAGGTGTTCCGGGCGTTCCGGCCGGACTTCGACCTCACCGCCGAACTCGCGCGCCGGGTCGCGGCCGGTGACCCGGAGTCGTTCGGCGCCGACGACCTCTACCCGGACGCGCGGGCGTGCCTGGCCGCCCTGCGGGAGCAGGGATTGCGCGTCGGCCTGGCCGGCAACCAGCCGGAGCACGCCGAGGCGACGCTGCGGGCGCTGGACCTGGCGGTGGACGTGATCGGCACGTCGGCGGCCTGGGGCGTGGCGAAACCGGCGCCGGATTTCTTCGACCGGGTCGTCCGCGAGGGCGGCGGCGACGCGTCGGCGATCCTGTACGTCGGCGACCGGCCGGACAACGACGCCGCACCGGCGATGGCCGCCGGCATGACCGCGTGCCTGATCCGGCGCGGACCGTGGGGCCACATCCTCGACATGCCGGACGTCGCCGAACGGTGCCTGTTCCGCATCGACTCGCTGGACGAGCTGCCGCCTCTGGTCGCGCGGCACAACGCGGCGGGCGGCTAGGCCGGTCGCGGACGTCGTGACCGCACCGGCCGGCGCCGGGCGTTGTGCCGGGCCGCCCGGTCGCCCTAGCCTCGTCGTCGAAGGCATCGACGGCGATCGGGGGACGCCATCAGCGACGACGACACCGGGCGCGGCGGCCTGCGCAGGTTCGCCGCGAACGTGATGACGAACGTCCTCGCGAACCTCATCGCGGCGGCGATCGTCTACGTGCTCGCCGCGGCCGCCGGGCTGCTCCCGCGCGACCCCGCGCTGATCCTCGCGGCGCTGCTCCTCGTCAGCGTCGCCGCTGCCATGGTTCTGCTCGTCCTCGTCACCACGAACGCCTTCGCCGACAAGGCGGACATCCTCGGCGGGTGGATGGCGATCGCCCTCGGTGCGCCGATCCTGACCTCGGCCGTGACGTACGCGTTCCGTGAGCGCGATCCGGCGGCGGGGATCGTGGGCGGGCTGATCGGCGCGGGGCTCGCCGGCGCAGGCGTGGCGATGCTGGTGGCCGGACGGCGGATTCGGCGGGCGGCCGACCCGTCGCCCGACGGCGGCCGGCGGGCGGCTGAGCCGCGCGCCCGGCCTTAGCGTCGTACCCCTGGCATAGCCTTCCGGCCATGGCGAGCGACGAGCTGGACGAGCTGATCGTGCCCGACGCGGACGCGCTGCGCGCGTGGCTGTCCGCCAACCACGACACGTCGCCCGGTGTCTGGCTCGCGCTGGGCCGTAAGGGCGGCACGATCACCACGCTGACCTGGCAGCAGGCGGTCGACGAGGCGCTGTGCTTCGGCTGGATCGACGGGCAGGGCCGCAAGCGCGACCACGAGAGCTCCTGGATCCGGTACACCCCGCGCCGGGCGCGCAGCTCCTGGTCGCAACGCAACGTCGCGCACGTGGCCCGGCTGGAGTCGGAGGGTCGGATGACGCCGGCGGGCCGGGCCGCGGTGGAGGCCGCGAAGGCGGACGGCCGGTGGGCGGCGGCGTACGCACCGCCGTCGGAGGCCGAGGTGCCCGCCGACCTGCTCGCCGCCGTCGCGGCCGAGCCCGCCGCCCAGGCCATGTTCGACGTCCTCACCAGTGCCAACAGGTTCACGCTCATCCACCGGCTCAACGCGGTGAAGCGCGCGGAGACCCGGGAGCGGAAGATCCGCGAGTTCGTCGCCATGCTGGCCCGCCACGAGACGATCCACCCGCAGAAGGCGAAGCCCTCCACCACGCCGTGACGTCGCGGGCGCCCCGCCACGTCTCACGAGTTGTCGAGGACGAACGCGCGCATGAGCGCGGCGCACTCGGCCGCGTGCGTCTCCAGCAGCAGGTGGCCGCCGTCGTAGATGTGCGCGTCCATCCGGTCGAGCGCGCGGTGGTACGCGAGCACCTCGTCCACATCGAAGTACGCGTCGTGCCGGCCCCACAGCACGAGCGCCGGCGGCTGGTGGGCGCTGTGGTACCCGGCGATCTCGCCGAACCGGGCGACGTGGGCGGCGTAGTCGGTGAACAGCGCGAACTGCGCCTCGACGTTGCCGGGCCGGGTCATCCGTTCCCAGTCCAGGTGCCACGCCTCGGGCGCCTGCAACGGGCGTACGTGGTCGGGCAGCCCGGCGAGGTACTGGTCCCGGGTGCCGTCGAAGGTCAGCCAGTCCGGCAGCGCGGCGCGCGTGGCCTCGCCCGGGTCGGCCCAGTACGCCCGCGCGGTGTCCCACTGCGCGCCGAGCCCGTCGGCGTGCGCGTTGCCGCTCTGCACGATCAGGCCACGGATCCGTCCCGGTGCTCGGGTGGCCAGGTGGTATCCGACCGGCGCGCCGAAGTCGTGCAGGTAGACGAAGAAGCGGTCCACGCCGAGCCGGCCGAGGAGGCGCTCGACCGTCCACGACAGGTTCTCGAACGTGTAGTCGTACTCGGCGACTGTGGGCGACGACGACATGCCGAAGCCGGGCAGGTCCGGCGCGAGCACGTACGCGACCTCGGCGAGTGTGGGCATGACCTCGCGGAACGTGTGCGACGAGCTGGGGAAACCGTGCAGCAGCAGCACCGCCGGGTCGCCGGGGCGGCCGGCCTCGCGGAGGAACACCTCCAGACCGTCGACGTCGGCGTGCCGGTGGCGGATCTTCTGACTGGCGTGCATCACCTCATCCTGGCCGCCCGGCCGCGCCCGTACTGCCGATTCGCGGCGGCCCGGGACCATGACCGGCGGCTGAACAGGGGTGAGCCGGGCGTACGCTCGAACGAGCCGACGGTGGGAGGTCGCCCGCGATGCCCGTCCAGTAGGCGGCCGGCTGGCCCGCGAGTTCGGCGTCGGACAGGTTCGGCGTCGTCATGGTGGTCTACCTCCGGCAGTGGTCGGGTGCCCACGACGCCAGGACCTCAACCACACTTCAGATCAAGGCGCGAGGGGCATCGCGTTCCGGCCGGTCCCGGCATGATGAGCCGATGCGGGTAGCGATGGCGACCGACGCGGGGCATCCGGGCCGGGCCAATGAGGACTTCGCCGGCGCCGTACCGTGCGGCATGGTCCTGGTCGACGGCGCGGGCGGCATCGCCGGCGCGGACGAGGTCTGCCACCACGGCATCGCCTGGTACGCGACCCGGCTCGGCGGCGCGCTGCTCGGTGCGCTGTCCCAGGATCGGAGCCTGCGCGACGTGCTGGCCGAGGGCATCGAGCACGTCACCGACGCGCACCGCGACACGTGCGACGTCGCCCATCCGATCAGCCCGTTCGCGGCGGTGGCGATGCTCCGGTTCTCCGGTGGGACCGTCGAGCACCTGGTCCTCGGCGACGCGGTCGCGCTGGTCGGCCGGGCCTCTGGTGAGCCCGTCGCCGCCCATGATCCGCGTGAGGTGGTGATCGCGCGGTCCTTCGAGGAGCGGCTGAAGGACGTGCCCGAGGGCGGCGACGAGTACCGGCGGCTGCTGATGGAGCTGCGGGCCCGGCGGAACAGTCCGGGCGGGTTCTGGGTCGCCAAGGACGACCCGCGGGTGGCCGGCGAGGCCGTCACCGGCGAGTGCCCGGCCGACGACGTCCGCGCGACGGCTCTGCTCAGCAACGGCGCGAGCCGCCTCGTGGACACCTTCGGCCTGACCGGCTGGCCGGGGCTGCTGCGCCTGCTGGAGACCGACGGCCCCGCCGAGGTCGTCCGCCGGGTGCGCGAAGCCGAGGCGCGCGAGGGCGTCGCCACCGACGACGCCACGATCGTCTGCCGGTACTGACCGGCGCGGCAACCCGCGTGCGCGGGTCCGCAGTCCTCGTGTTGACTGCGGCGATGGACCGTCAACGCCTGAGCAGCATCGCGCACTCGCACCACCCGATCGCGGCCCCGATCTCCGGTCTCAACCTCAACCGGCTGCTGCGCCGGGCGGGCCGGCGGCCGGCGGCCCGGATCCTCGATCTCGGCTGCGGCGAGGGCGCCTGGGCGTTGCAGGCCCTCGCGCACTACCCGGACGGGCACGCCGACGGCGTGGACCTCAGCCCGTACGCGCTCGAACGCGCCGCCGAGGCCGCCGCCGAGCGCGGCCTCGCCGACCGGCTCACGCTGCACGAGCGCGACGCCCGGTCGTACGTGCCGGACGGCGACTACGACCTGGTGCTCTGCGTCGGGTCGACGCACGCGTTCGGCGGCTTCGGTGGAGCGCTGGAGCTGGCCGGCCGGCACGTGAACCCCGACGGCATCCTGATGGTGGGTGAGGGATTCTGGCAGGTGCCGCCGACGCCGGACGCGCTGGCGGCGCTGGGCGCGAAACCGGACGACCACGCCGACCTCGCCGGTCTGGTCGACGCCGCCGGGCAGGCGGGCTGGGCCCCGGTGTACGCGCACGTCAGCGACACCGCCGAGTGGGACGACTACGAGTGGTCGTGGACCGGTTCGCTCACCGAGTGGGCGCTGGACAACCCCGGTCACCCGGACGCCGCCGGGGCGCTGACGGCCGCCCGCGAGCACCGTGACCAGTGGCTGCGCGGGTACCGGAACATGCTGGGCTTCGTGACGTTCGTGCTGCGGCGGATCTGAGAGCCGGAAGCCCCGGTACCGTGGACCCGCACGTCGTCGCGGGGCAGCGCTCCCGCCGTCCAGAACACGAGTCCGGTGGGTGGTCCTCGGTGCCGATGCAGATCCGTTTCGCCGTACCGGCCGACCCCGCCTATCCGGCCCGCGTGGCCGCCGCGCTGGCCGCCGCCCGGCTGCGCCGGTTCGGCTACATCGGCGCGGCCCTGGCCGCGATCGGGGTGATCGGGTGGGTCGCCTCGCAGGCGTCGGAGCGGGGTGGCCGCTTCGCGTCGCTGTGGACCGCGTTGATCGTGGCCGGCGTGCTGTCGATGCTGTACGCGCCGTGGGTGCGGTGGCGGGCCCGGCGCCGCTCCGGCGGCTACGCGGTCGAGGGCGGCTACGACATCGACGACCGCAACATCATGATGCGCAGCGGTTCGGAGTCTGGCGGCATCGCCTGGGACGGCGTCACGCGCGTCACCGAGACCCCTGACTTCTGGATCGTGTACGTCGGGCGGATGCCGGCCACGGTGATCCCCCGCTGGCTGATGTCCGCCGAGGACGCCGGGACGTTGCGCGCCTTCATGGCCGAGCGGCACCTCCTCGGCGACCGTTGACCATGTATTGATCGGCTGTATATGTTGCCTCGGTGAGTGAGATGCGCGAGGCGACCTTCCTGATCCTGACCGCGCTGGCCGACGAGCCGCGCCACGGCTACGGGATCATCCAGGAGGTCGCCGGTCTGTCCGGCGGTCGCGTCAACCTGCTGCCGGGCACGCTCTACGCCGCCCTGGACCGGCTGGTGGCGCAGGGACTCGTCGAACTCAGCCACGAAGAGGTGGTCGACGGCCGGCTGCGCCGCTACTACCGGCTGCGCGCCGACGGCCGGGCCGAACTGGCACGCCAGACCGAGCGGCTGCGGCAGCTCGCGTCCGCCGCCGAGACCCGGCTGCGCGCTCTGCGCCCTCGCCCCGCCTGACCCCCGCCGTCGCGGCACCGTAGGGAGAAACCCATGCACCGCTGGCTGCTGCTGGCCTACCCCCGTGACTATCGCCGCGCGCGGGGGGCCGAGATCCGGGAGACGGTACGGGACGTCGGCTCGGCCCACCGGCGTGGCCGGGTCGCGGCGAATCTCGTACGTCATGGTCTGCGCGCCCGGCTGGGACGGCCGGCGAGCCGTTCCGTGGTGGCCTGGGCAGCGGTCTTCGCGGTGGTCTGCGGTTTGTTCGCCGCGTCGTTCGGCACCTGGCTCGCGTGGCTCGGCTCCCGCCCGCTCGACCACCGGGACCTCGCCGCCGTGGTCGGGCAGCTCTACCCGGACCGGCAGGTCAGCCACCTCGACCAGGACGACCCGCCCGCCGTGTTCCTCATCTACGGCCACCCGCTCGGCGAGGACCTCCTGTCCGAGCTGCTCCTCGGCGACGGCGGCGAGTACGCGCTGGCCGAGCTGACCGCGTCGTTCGACCAGGCACCGGCCGGCGGCCTCACCGACCTGCGGCAACGCCTGGACGCCGCCGGGTGGGAGCGGAGCGCGCCCGTCCACACCGACGCGTACGGCTGCATTCCCGGCAGTCCGCAGTGCGACCCGGCGTCCATCCCCTCCGACATCACCGTGTACGCCGATCGCGGCGACCACATCCTCGCGGTGCAGATCAACGCCGAGGGCTCGATGAGCCTCGCCCTCAGCCGCGCCACCCCGGCCGCCGCCTACCCCGCCGGTCTGCTCGCCTTCGCGCTGGGCACGCTGGGCGGCTGGGTGCTGTTCGGCTGGGCCAGCCGCCGCACCGAGGGACGGCACCCGCTGGTGCAGGGCCCGGCGAAGGTCCTGTACGGCGTCGCGATGGTGTTCTGGGCCGCACCGATCCTGCTGAGCGCGCCGCTGATGCTCACGCACCACCTGAGCGAGCCGCATCCCCGCTGGCACGTGCCGTGGGAGTGGCTCGGCCAGCCCACCCTGTCGCTGCCGTTCCTGCTCGGTGCGGTCCTGCTGCTCCTCGCGCTGGGCCTGGCGGCGCTGCCGCACCGGCGCCCGGCGGGCCGTACGCTCGCCGGGGCACCGGACCCGGGGCCGGCGGTCTAGCGGCGTGCCGGGTCAGCTCGCCGGGCAGCGCGTGCCGGGGGCGGGCACCGTCAGGTCGACGAGGTACCGGTCCACCACGGCGGTCGTGCAGTCGTTGCGCTGGTAGGTGCCGTGGCCCCAGCCCTCGTAGGTGACCAGGCGTCCGTGCCGGCCGAGTTGCCGGGCGACGTTCACCGCCCAGGCGTAGCCGGTACGGGGATCGTGCCGGGCGTTGAGCAGCAACAGCGGCGTGCGGGTGTGCACGTTCAGCTCGTGCGGCGGATTACGGACCGGGGACGGCCGGCCCAGGCAGGTCTGCACGGCCAGCAGACCGGCGCCGTACCGGACGTCCGGGGCGGCGGCCCTGGCGTCCCGGACCAGGCCGGCGTACTCGGCGTAGTCGCGTACCTCGGCGGGCCAGTCCGCGCAGAACGCCGCGACCGAGATCGAGAGATTCACCTCCGGTGGCGGCGTACCGGCGTCCATGTCCCGCACGATCGCGGCGAGTTGCGGCCAGCGCGGGCCGGCGAGCATGCCGAGCGCCACGGCGGTGACGTCGAAGGCGGTACGGGGGGCATATTCCCCACGGTCCGCGCGGGCCAGCACCCGCGCCCACACCGATCGCACGTCCCGTTCGTGGAGCACACAGTCCGCCGACCTGTCGCACCAGGACACGAACTCGTCGAACGCGTCCTGCAACGCGGCGGCCTGCGTCCGCACGAAGGACCGCACGTCGAGGCTGTGGTCGAACACGCCCTCCAGCACGACGGCCCGCACGTGGCCGGGGTACCGCTCGGCGTACTGCTGGCCCAGCAGGGTGCCGTACGAGCTGCCGTGGAAGGACAGCCGCCGCTCCCCCAGCGCACGCCGTAGCGCGTCGAGGTCGCGGGTCGTGCTGAGCGTGTCGGCGTGGTCGAACACCGGGCTGGTCGGGCGGCACCGGCTCCACAGCGCCCGGTTGTAGGCCACGGCGGCGTCGAAGTCGGCCTGGCCGGCCAGCGGGACGGGCGGCCTGCGCAACGCCGGATCCGGCGTGCAGACGGGCGCGGCGGTGCGGGCCACGGTACGCGGGTCGAAGCTGACCAGGTCGAACCGGTCCAGCAACTCGCCGCTGAACCGGTCGCCCCTGCGGATGCGTTCCACCCCCGAGTCGCCGGGCCCGCCCGGCCCGAACACCAGCGTGCCCACCCGCTGCTCCGGCAACCGCGCGGACCGGCGTGCCACGGCGAGGTCGAACGCCGGGCCGTTCGGCCGGGCCCAGTCCACCGGCAGCCGGAGCCGGGCGCACCGCACGCGCGGATCCGGCGGGACGTCGGGCAGGTCGTCGGCGCACTCGGTCCAGACGAGCCGCTGCGACGGAAGACCGGCGCGCGCCGCGCCGGGCAGTCCCGCCAGGACGGTGAGCGCGGCCAGAGCGACGGCCATGGTACGTCGGAACACGGCACCTCCCGGTGTCTGGATGCTCATCGATTCTTCAGCGGCACTCCACCCGAGTCCCATACGGAAACGCCCCGATATACCCGTCGGGCCTTTCCCCGAGGCCGCCCCGAGTGCCGCATCGACGGAGGCGAGTCCGCATCTGCCGGCCGGGCACTCGCGGGGGGCATCGGGCCGGGTGCTAGCGGTCTAGCATCGGGCGATGACCTCGTCCTTGGACCGCCTGCCGAAGATCAGCGCACCGGCCACGCGGGCGCTGACCGCCGCCGGCTACACCACGTTGCGCCAGCTCGCCGGAGTGCCGCGCGCGGAGCTGGCCCGCTTGCACGGTATGGGACCGAAGGCGCTGGGCGTCATCGAGGCCGCCCTCGACGAGCACGACCTGCGGCTGAGCTGACGCCCGGCAGCACGGCCAGGAACGGGGTGATCCCTGTGCCGCTCGGGCGGCTCCACCATCTGATCGTCGACTGCCCGGATCCGATGGCCGAGGCGCGGTTCTGGAGCGCGGTCCTCGGCGACCCGATCACGTACGCGGACGACGACTTCACCGTGGTGTCGGCGAGTACGGCGGCGTCCGGGCTGGCGTTCCAGCGCGCCCCCGGGCTGACGCCGTCGACGTGGCCGGATCCGGCCGTGCCGCAGCAGATGCACCTCGACGTGATGGTCGACGACCAGGACGCGGCGGGCGAGGCGGTGCTCGCCCTGGGCGCGCGGCGGTTGCCGGGCGACCACGTGTACGCCGACCTGGCGGGCCACCCGTTCTGCCTGATCCGGCGCCCCACCTGGGCGTCGCCGGTGGGCGGGTCCGCGTGACGCACCGAGATCGGGCGTCGAGGCTCCGCGCGCTTCACGCACCCCGGCGGCCCCTGGCACAGCTGGACCGCGAGCTGGCAGGGCAAGGACCTACGGCTGCTGCGAGGAATCCTGGTAGGAGATGAACTCCAGCAGGCTTCCGTCCGGGTCGCGGAAGTAGACGCTGGTCCCGGCGCCACCGGCGCCGACCCGCCGGACCGGTCCCGTCTCCACCTCGACGTCGTGCCGCCGCAGGTGCGCCACCGCCTCCTCGATCGGCCCCGCCCAGACGAAGCAGATGTCGCTGTTGCCCGGGCGGACCGGGACTCGGGCGACGTTGCCGCCGAGGTCGAGACCCGGCCCGTGCACGCTCAACTGGTGGGGGCCGATCCGGAAGGCGACGCGGTCGCCGCCCACGCCGATCACCTCGGCGCCGACGACGTCGCGATAGAAGTCGGTGGCGGCCCGCCAGTCGGACACGGCGATGACGACGTGGTCCAGTCCGGTCACGGGCGTCATGCGTCCACCCTATGAGCTCGGCGGCGTCCGCAGGTGCCGGCCGAAGAACCGGTTCGCGGACTCCCCCTCGAACCGCGGTACGCCCGTGTGCCCGCCCATGTTGGCGTGCAGCGTCTTCTCCGCCGAGCCGAAGGCGTCGAACAGGTCCAGCGCCATCTGCCGGTCGTTGCCCTCGTCGTCCCACTGCAACAGGACGTGCAGCGGGACGGTGACCCGCCGCGCCTCGGCGAACATCGCTCGCGGCACGAAGCTCCCGGCGAACAGGACCGCGGCCACGATGCGGGGTTCGACCACCGCCAGCCGTACGCCGATCGAGATCACCCCGCCGGAGTAGCCGACCGGACCGCCGATCTCCGGCAGTGCGAGGAGGGCGTCCAGCACGGCCCGCCACTCCGGGACCGCCTTCTCCACCAGCGGCAGGACGAGCCGGTCGACGATGTCGTCGGCTACCGGCTCGCCTGCCGCCAGTGCCCGGCGCAGGTCGGCGCGGGCCTGCTCGGCTGCGGCGGACGCGGGCCGGTCCCCGCCGCCGGGCAGTTCGAGGGTGGCCGCCGCGAAGCCCTGCGCCGTGCAGTCGCGGGCCCGGGCCACCAGCCGGGGGTACATCCGGCGCAGTCCGCCCGGGTGGCCGAGCAGGATCAGCGGGGCCGACGTGGGCGCGGATGCGGGCGTCCACAGGATGCCCGGGATCTCGCCGAGGGTGAACTCACGTTCGCGGACGCCGTCGGCGAGGCGCTGGTCGGAGACGAATCGCATGGTCGTGCCTTTCGGGAGTGCGACGGCGCTCCCGGACGACCTGTCGCCCGGCCGTGACCCCCGAGGGGAGCACCCATGTCGATACTGCGGTCACGGGTACCACCTCCCTCGTTCTCCGGCACGGCCATCGGCAAGCTAGCAGCGCTCGCCGGGACCGCCAACCGGTTTTCGCCGCACCCGGCCATCCGACGCGCACCGAGGGGAAGCGACTCGTTCCCGAGTTCACGCAAGCGGGCCGGGCGTCTTTCCCGGTGCGGTTCGACGACTGCCGCGACCTGGCTAACGATCATGGAGGGCCTGGCTGCCGTCCGGGTGCCACGCCCACCCCGTCGTCGCGTCGACTTCGGACCTGTCACCGGCCCGCCGCGCGGAGCATCGCCTCCGTCTCGGGGTCGGGCATGATCTCCCGGACCTCCTGGGCGCAGCGGCACGAGACGGCGATCTTGGCAGCCCACTTCAGCGCCTCGTCGCGTGAGGCCACGTCGAGGACCACGAAACCGCCGATGACCTCCTTGGTCTCCGGGAACGGCCCGTCGGTGACCGACCCGTCCGTACCGACGATGCTCGCCTGCTGGCGTTCGAGCCCGGTGCCGTACACGAACACGCCCGCGTTCACGGCCTCCTGGATGACCGCGTGCGCGTCCTTGCCCACCTCGGGGATCTCCTCGACGGGGATGTGGTCCATCGCGCCGTCGTTGAACGAGATCAGGTACCGCGGCATGCCATGACTCCCTTGTCCGGGCGGCCTGGTCAGGCCGCCTCTCACCCGTACTACGAACGAGCCGCCCGGTATCCGACGCCATGGACCCAGCGGGTCCAGTCGTTGTGCGACCGGTGCGGGGTGTCGGGTGAGGAGGGCGGTTCGCTGATCACCGAGAGGCGGAAACCCGCGCCGGTGAACGCCTTCGTCATCGCGTGCAACGGCCAGTAGGTGAGCGTGGCCCGCTGCCCGTCGAAGTGACGAAACCGCCGTAGTGGTCCGGCCTCATCGCACGTCCTCCTCAGGGATGGGCACGGCGGTGCCGGTCACCGCGATCCCGGCACCGGGTCCGGCGGGGATGGCGACGGTGAGCAGGCTCGGACGCCCCATGTCCTCGCCCTGCCGCACGGTAACGGTCGCGGGCGGCTGCACCAGGCCAAGCTCGCGCAGGTAGCCGCCGAACGCGGCGGCCGCCGCCCCGGTCGCGGCGTCCTCGACCACACCGCCGGGCGGGAACGGGTTGCGCGCGTGGAACACCAGCGGGGACTCCCGGTGCACCAGGTCGATCGTCGTCCAGTCACGGTCGGCCATCAGCGCGCTCAACGCCGCCATGTCGTAGTCCAGGTCCGCCAGGCGCTGCCGGGTCGCGGCGGCCACGATCGGATGCCAGGCCCCGGCGTACGCGACACGCGGCGGAAGCGTCGCGTCGAGATCGTCCGGCGACCAGCGCAGTGCGGCGAGCAGCACCGCGAGGTCCTCAGCGCTCATGGGCTCGGTGCGCGGCGCGACGCTGGTAAGCGTGGCGGTGGTGGTGCCGTCGGCCTGCACGCTCGTGGCGACCTCGACCAGTCCGGCGCGGGTGTCCAGGTGCAGCACGCCGGGGCCGTGCCGCTCGGCGTACGCGACCGCCGACGCGATCGTCGCGTGGCCGCAGAACGGCACCTCCGCCTTCGGGCTGAAGTAGCGCACAGTGAACCGGCCGTCCCCGCCCGCGGGCACGAGGAACGCCGTCTCGGAATAGCCGACCTGCGCCGCCACCTGCTGCATCTCGGCGTCGCCCGCACCGGTGGCGTCCAGGACGACACCGGCCGGGTTGCCACCGGCGGGGTCGGCGGTGAACGCCGCGTATCGGAGAACGTCCATGATCATGAGCCTAGCGCCGGCCGTCCGGCTCGTGTGCCCCGTGACCGGCTCACGGCGACACGGGGCCCCGGAGCGATCGATGCGGAACTAGTCTCCGGTCATGAGCGGCTTCGAGATCACTGCGATCGGCACGGTCCGCAACGACCGGACGGACATCCAGCACAGCGACAACTGGGGTGCCGTCCGCAGCACGATCGTCGTCGACGAGCGCTTCGGCGAGGCATGTCTCCAGGGCCTGGAGGAGTTCTCCCACGTGGAGGTCCTGTTCGTCTTCGACCGGTTCCCGGACGACGGCGACCACCGCGAGCCCCGCCCCTACCGGGGCCGGGCCGACCTGCCGCCGATGGGCGTGTTCGCCGGCCGTGGCCCCCGCCGGCCGAACCGGATCGGCGTGACGTGCTGCCGGATCGAGTCCGTCGACGGCCGCGAACTGACGGTGGTGGGCCTCGACGCCGTGTCAGGCACGCCCGTCATCGACCTGAAGCCGGTGCTCGAGGAGTTCGTCCCCGCGAACGTCCGGCAGCCGGAATGGGTCAGCAGCATGATGTCCGAGTACTTCCAGCCGTAGCGGTCTCTGCCTGCCTGCCGGACCACGCTGCCGCGTCTGGTGAAGCACGCGACCCTCGTCGAGAAGGTCTGGTTCGACGAAGCCCGATCGCCGGCGTCACCCGCCGGCGGCCTCGTCGGGGTCACCGGCTAACGAGTCGGGGGCACGCATCCGCCACGCGTCGGTGACCAGCTCCGTCAGGCGCTCGACACCGACGTGCGCCAGCCGCAGCATGACCAGCGGTGACCCGTCGTACGCGGGCGTGGTGAAGAAGAGGTCGGGCTCGCCGAGGAGCAACGCCTGCTTCTCCGCCTCGTCGCCCACGTACAGCACGGCGATGTCGGTGCGAATGCGCCGCGGTCTGCCGGGCGTACGCTCGGGATAGGACCAGACGAACCCCTTGCCCGCGACCCGGAAGTCGAAGCCGTCGCTGTCGATCTCGACCACGTGGGGCAACGACAGCGCCACCCGGCGGACGTCGTCCGCGTCAACCACGATGGTCACCAGGGGACACCGCCTTCCACACCGGCACAGCCTAGCCGCCGCTCCGCCCCGCGGTGGGCAGGCCACCAGCGCCCGGTCACGACCCCGGCCGTTCCCGAAGGTCAGATGGTGAATCCGCCGTCGACGTTCACAGTCGCCCCCGTGACGTAGCGCCCGTCCGGGCCGGCGAGGAACGCCACCGCGGCGGCCACGTCGGCCGGCTGCGCGTAGTGGCCGAGCGCGGTGAACCCGTTGATCGTGCCGGCGTTCGGACCGTCGGCCGGATTCAGCTCGGTGTCCGTGGCACCGGGGTTCACCAGGTTCACGGTGATCGCCCTGCCGCCGAGTTCGCGCCCGAGCGCCTTGGTCAGGCCGATCAGGGCGGTCTTGCTCATCGCGTACAGCGAGAAGCCCGGGAAGACCGTCCGCTCGGCCGTGTTGCTGCCGATGTTGACGATCCGTCCACCGGCCGACATGTGGCGCACCGCGGCCTGCGTCGCGACGAACGGCGCCCGGACGTTGACCGCGACGGTCTGTTCGAACTCGTCGAGACTCAACTGCTCCAGCGGCCCGAGCAGGAACGCGCCCGCGTTGTTGACCAGGATGTCCAGCCTGCCCAGCTCACCGACCGCCTGGTCCACCGCCGCGATCACCGCCGCCGGGTCGGCGCTGTCGGCCCGCACGGCGATCGCCCGCCGACCCGCGGCCCTGATCCGGTCCACCACGTCGTCGGCGCGTCGCTGATTCTGCTGGAACGTCAGCGCCACGTCGGCGCCGTCCTCGGCCAGGCGCAGGGCCACCGCCGCGCCGATGCCACGGCCACCGCCGGTGACGAGAGCTACCTTGCCGTCGAGTGCGTTGTTCATGCGGGAAAGCCTGGTCGACGACGGGCCGGCTGTCCGGCGGGGATCGGACGCCGCGTTCGCGACCCCTCACGGACGTCACGAGCGGCCTGGCTGAAATCCACCTTCTCTTCCCGAACCTCTGTCTCCCGCTGCTTCCCGGAAGGGCGCGGATGGCAAGCTGCCATGATGCTGGTGGAGCCGAGCGGTGACTACTCCTGGCTTTTCGACCTGGTCGCGAGCGACCCGGGCACGCGGCACCAGGCGCTGGCCCGTCACCAGGCAGCCCTCGCCGCGGCGAGCGACGCGCTGGACGAGTGGAACGGCCTGTGGTCGGCGCACTACCGGTCGAGGTCCAGTCAGGCTCGGCTCCAGGCGGCGATGGACGAGGCGCACGCCCGCCTTTGCCGGCATCAAGGGCAGACGATCGATGCTCCTCTCGGCGCCTTCCGGGACTCCCCTGACGACGACCTCGACAGACGCGCCCGGTGGGCGCCGTACGCCGTCCTGTACCTGCAGTGGGAGACGGACCATCCCGACGAGTGGGGAGCGCGGGAGTCGTCGATGTGGTCCCGCTGGGGGACGAAGGAGGTGCTCCTGCACCGATTCCGTCGCGCCGGCGTCCCGGAGGGCGTCGAGCCACAGCTCGCCGCGTTGACCCTCGCGGCGCTGAGGCGCCCGTACCGGTGCAAGGACTGGATGTACGCGGGCCTGGTCCGTCATTTCTCCGACCCGCTGTTCTTCCACGAGGTGGCGACGCTGACGTACGCCGACGATCCACTGGTTCGGCTGCGGGCGCAGTTCGTCCTCCACGTGGCCGAGCACCCGGAGCGGAATGTCACCCGGGTGAGCTGGCGACGTTGGCTCGACGCGAACCAGCTGACCGCCTGATCCCCCCTCACGCCGGGGCGCGAGGGGGGGTGAGTCACCCGGCCCGGGCTCCTCCGTCCTCAGTTCATGGCGATGTAGAGCCGCTGACCGGCGGGCCGGTAGCCCACGCGCTCGTAGACCCGCCACGACTCCGCACCGCCGGCCTCCAGCCAGGCGACCTCCGTACCGGCGCTGAACAGCCGCCGGGTCACCTCGGCGGTGATCGCAGAAGCCAGTCCCCGGCGGCGGTACGGCGCGCGAACGGCGATGCCTGCCACCTCGCTGACCGCGCCGACCGGTGCGGCCGCACCGCCGCCGCCCGCGCAGCCACCGCCCTCGGTGACTGCCGCGACGACCACGCCCCCGGCGTCCTGCTGGCGCCGCAGGCGAGCCACGTCGGCCTCGGAGGCGACCGGATCGCCGCCGAAGGCCTCGTTCTGCACCCTGATCAGCGCGGCGCGCCGGGAGTCGGTACCCGGTTCGCACAGGCTCAACTGGTCCGGCACGGGTGGCGACGCCAGCGTGCCCGGCACGCAGACCAGGTAGGTGTGCCGGGCTTCCACGGTGAAGCCGGCGGCGGTCAGCAGCGCCTCCAGATCGGGGGCACAACTGGTGACGTACTCCAGACGGGGTCTGCAGTCCGCGGCGCGGAACGCCGCGACCAGGGCGGTGACGTCGGCCGCGGTCACGGCGGCGCCGGGACGCGGCGTCGCGTAGTTGACGTACGGGCTGGTCGTCGTCGGGTCCAGCCCGATCACGAAGGGCCCCACCTCGACGGGTGCGGGCCGGCGGGACAGGTTGACGACGACGGACTGCTGGATGCGGGCATCCATGCTCAACGGGAGACCTCGATGCATGAGAGAAGCTGCGACGGGCGGAGGAAACGTCGGGCCGCCCCGCCGTGTCGCAGGCACGCGACGGTCGTCAGTCGCGTGGTCGACACTCAGGCGGCCGCTCGGCCTACCCGGATCACAGGCGTCATTCCCTCATGCAGAGTGCCCACGCGGTGCGCGTGGCCGACTGCAACCTTGCCCTTCCCGACCTGGACGTGTCAATCGAGTACGGCCGGGCGTCGAGAATCATCTCGCTTGTGGTCCGAGATCGCGGCGAGGTCTTCCGGACGAGACGCCGGCGTCGCAGACCACCGACCTGCGACGGATCGTTCTGCACGTCATCGAGGAGACCGCTCGGCACGCCGGTCACCTGGACGCCGTACGCGAGCTGATCGACGGGCGCACCGGGCTGGGACCACGCTGAACCGAGCCCGACGAGTGCGGTATTCAGCACGGGCGTCCGCGCAGACGGCCCGACGGGCTCGCCGAAATGGCTCTATGCTGCCGCGATGCAACCCCGCTTGATCAACCAGGTGCGGCTGCCCGGCATGCGGCATGTCACGGAGGCAACCGGCCTCGGCTGGGCGGTCACTGAGCGGGACAGCGTCACCGTCATCCTGCTCGACCACGACCTGCGTCGCGTGACGCGACTGGCGGCGCCTCTCGACGACCCGCCGATGACGGTCAGTGCCACCCGTCGACTCGTCGCGGCGGGCGACGCGCATCAGATCGTCGTGCTCGACCACGACGGCACGGTTCGGTGGCGCAGCAGCTGGGAGCGGCTCGGCGGCAGCGCCGGCGCCGGCTTCCACCTCGACGGCGACCATGTCCTCTGGATCCGTCTGGGCGACACCGCGGAACTTGTCGCCGTCCACGGTGTGAGCGGCGCGGAGATCCATCGCACGCCGCTGCCCGGTCCCGAGGCCGCCTGGTTCATGCACTCACCCGAGGGCGTCTGGACCGGCTTGACGCTGCTCGATCCCTCCCGGTCACGCGCCATGCTCATCCGGCTCGACGCCGAGCGCATCGTGTCCCGGCCGCTGGCCGGTGGCGGTCTCGCCGGTTTCAGCCCGGCAGGCGGCCGCTACCTGACCCAGACGCTCGACGGGTTCCTGTCCGTCCGCGACGTCGCCTCCGGTGCCGTCATCACAGAACGACACCTGGAAGACCTGCCGGGCACGCCGCCGAGCCTCCCGAGCTGCCGACACGTGGACCGCGCGGTGTTCCTGAGCGAGGAGCTGACCCTCGCCGCTCTGAACACCGAAGACCTGCCGAACAGCGCCGAGGGCCATCTACTGCTGTCGGCCCTCAGTCTCCGGTGCCGCTCCCAGGTGCGCTACCCGCACCACCACGGATCCGGCGCCGTCCACCCCTCGTACCGGCCAGGCCGGTGGCTCACCCGTCATCATGAGGACGATCAGCTCCGGCTGTGGCAGCTCGGCGCTCGCCTCGACGACGAACCGATGCCGGGCCAACTCGCACTGCTCTGACGGCACCGCCCTGCCGGCCGTACCCGTCCGGCGTCGGACGCGCGTCCGCTGCCGCCGGCCAGCAGCGCGTGGTGGGTGGACGCCGGTGTCGGCAGCCGCGGATCAGAACGGTCAACGGCGCACCCGATAGCGCAGGTGAAGCACCCGGTTGCCCTGAATCACCACGTCGGGATCCTCCAGCAGGTGCTGCGCGTCGACCGACCCGAAGTAGCGCTTGCCGGACCCGAGCACCACGGGTACGACGTCCATGCGTACCTCGTCGACCAGGCCCGCGGCGAGCACCTGGCCTCCGACGTCGCCGGCGGCGACCTCGACGATGCGGTCACCGGCGAGTTCCTGCGCCTTGGTCACGGCTGCCTCGACGCCGTCGACGAAGTGGAACGGCGCCTCGGCGTCCCAGCCCTCGGGCGCCGGCCGGTGCGTCACGACGACCACGTGGTCGATCCCGCTCGGCGGCTTCCCGTCCCAGCCGTCGGTCAGGTCGAAGACGTGCCGGCCGACGACCGTCACCCCGATCTGGTCCCAGTACGGCCGGATGTAGTCGTGGGACGTCTGCGACACCCTCAACGCACCGCTGGCGTCCAACGGAACGTCACCGCTGGTCAACCAGTCGAACAGCGGTCCGGGCTGGTCGTTCTCGTCCGCGACGAAGCCGTCCACCGACACCGAGCTGTACATGACGACAGTGCCCACGGGGCTCTCCTCTGCCTTGGGTGCCCCCAAGTTAGCGGGCCGGGAGTCTACGAACACGATTCCAGCCGGACGCTCGCGCGTTCTGCTGACCGCGAAGTGGGCTTCATGAGGTCTCGTCCACCGGCCATGCTGGCTGGATGGATCCGCCCGGACGACTTACTCCCCAGGCCCTGCTCACGAACCTCTACGCGGCCTTCAACAGGCGTGACGTCCCCACGCTGCTGGCCGCCCTGACGCCGGACGTCTCGTGGCCCAACGGCTGGGAGGGAGGCGTCGTCCACGGCCGGGACCAGGTGGGTGCCTACTGGCGCCGGCAGTGGGACCAGATCGAGCCCGTCGTCACGCCGACCGCGTTCCGCACGGAGGCCGACGGCCGCATCGCCGTCACCGTTCATCAGGTGGTCCACGACAAGGCCGGAGCGAAGCTCGCCGACCACACCGTCACGCACGTCTACCGCCTGGGCGACGGCTTGGTGACAGAGATGGAGATCCGCGAGTGACGCCACGTCCTCATCGGCGTCCGCTGGTCATGCATCCGAATCGGCGATGAGTTTCGTCACGGCGTCCGGTCAGCATTCCTGTGCACCGATCTCCCGACACCGGGCATAGCGTCATGACCGCTACGTACAGGAGGCAAGCGTGAAACTTCTCCTCACATCCGCAGGCGTCCAGAACCCGAGCATCCGTGATGCGCTGGTCGACCTGCTGGGCAAGCCGATCGCCGAATCCAGCGCCCTCTGCATCCCCACGGCGGCCTACCCGATGGGCGGACCGGCCTCGGCCTGGCGCTTCATCACCGGTCAGACACCGCTGCCCATGAGCGGCCTGGGCTGGAAGTCGCTGGGCGTCCTCGAACTGACAGCGCTGCCCAGCATCGGCCAGGAGCACTGGATCCCCTGGGTCCGCGAGGCCGACGTCCTGCTCGTGCACGGCGGCGACGCGACGTACCTGTGCCACTGGATGCGGCAGTCCGGGCTGGCGGACCTCCTGCCGTCACTGCGGGACACCGTCTGGGTGGGGCTGAGTGCGGGGAGCATGGTGCTGACCCCACGGATCGGTGCGGAATTCGTCGAGTGGCAGTCCGCACCCGACGACCGGACACTCGGGCTCGTCGACTTCTCGATCTTCCCGCACCTGGGCCTCGAACCGGACAACACCATGGCCGCCGCCGAGAAGTGGGCGGCCGAGATCGCCGGTCCGGCGTACGCGATCGACGACCAGACGGCCATCAAGGTGACCGACGGCACCGTCGAGGTCGTCTCCGAGGGGCACTGGAGGCGGTTCCCCTCGTAGCGGTGGCTACCCGAGCAGCGTCGCTGCCACGGCCAGTGTGGCCAGCGACAGCGTCGTGGTCACCACCACCGCCCGGTTGGCCACCGCCTCGCCGACGCCGTACTCCTGGGCGAAGATGAACGTGTTCTGCGCCGTCGGCAGGCCCGCGCACACCACCACGGCGAGCAGCTGCGGCGCGGACAGGTGCAGGGCCAGCCCGGCCGCGTACGCGATGACCGGCTGCGCGACCAGCTTCAGCGCGCTGACCGCGGCCAGCTCGGCCGCCCCGGCCGGCTCGGCCGGCTCGGCCGGTTCTGCCCGCGACGGCGCCGTGCGGTGCAGCGACGCGCCGAGCGCGACCAGGGCGGCCGGAACCGCGGCACCGGCCAGCAGCGTCAGCGGCGCGGCGGCCGCCGACGGCAGGCGCAGGCCGGCAGCCGAGCACGCGACACCGAACAGCGACGCCAGGATCACCGGGTTGCGTACGGGCAGGGAGGCGATCCGGCGCACCCTGATCCGCCCGGCCGGGTCGCTGTGCCGGTCCAGGGCGACCAGGATCACGGGCGCCACCACCAGCACCTGCAGCAGCACCACCACCGCCAGGAACGACACGTCGCCGAGAACCTGCGTCGCGATCGGGATGCCGAGGTTCGCCGAGTTCACGTACCCGGCGGCCATGCCCCAGATCGGCCGTTCGCCGGGCTCGCGACCGAACAGCCGGCTCGCGCCGGCCCACCCGAACCCGACGACCGCGACGGTGCTCACCGCGAAGGCGAGCAGCGAGCGGCCGGCGAATCCGGACAGCGGCATCCGGGACAGGGCCAGGAACAGGGCGGCCGGCATCGCAAGATGGAACACGAACCGGCCGAGCACCGACGCCGCCGCCTCGCCCAGCAGGCCCCAACGGCAGGCCACGTAGCCGACGGCGGTGAGGATCCAGATCGGTACGAACGCCGACACCAGGCTCATACGGGAGTCACCGGCGAGCGTCGCGCCAGGTCAGGGACCGGCGGACGTCCGGAGCGTACGAGCCGAGGAGCCCGGCGACGATCTCCACCTGGGCGCGGGTGTCATGGACCTGCCGCAGGGTGAGCCCCGTTCCGTGACACTCCACCGCACCCTCGCCGGTCTTCAGATACACCGACGCGTCCACGGTGCCTACCAAGCCGACGGGCAGCCGAGGGCTGTCCACGCGTACATCGATCGGAAAGCCACGCGTTCAGCCTCGCATCGCCCTCGGGACAGGGCCAGCGCTCACGGCTCTGCGGATGAGCGGATGGCACTGGGCGCTGCTGCAAAACCTTGTCCCGCCGGGTAGCGGCCGAATGCATGATCCACAACGCGCGAGAGATCCACTACCCTGCACCGCTGTGCGGCTCTTCAAGAAAAAGCAGAAGCTCTCGGGCGGCGAGTTCGCGTTCGGCGGCTTCCTCGACGACGAGTCAGAACTCTTGAACGAGGCGCTGCTGGATCGCGAGTGGGACGCGGCCCGCAGGATCCTCGCCGCGGCCGACAAAGAGCACTTCATGTACTACGTCGCGGTGGCTGCCGCTACCCCCGGTGTCGAGGAGTGGATCGACGGACCAATACGGGCCCAGCCGGATGATCCGCTGCCGCTACTCATCGGCGGCGCCCGCGCGATCTCCTGGGCCGGCGAAGCCCGCGGCGACGGCTGGGCCAACACCGTACCCAAGGAGGCCTGGCCCGTCTGGTTCCAGCGCCTCGAACTCGCCGAAAACCTGCTCGATCAGGCCCTGGACCGCCATCCAGCAATGGCCGACGCGTGGCGCTACAAGATCGCCCTGAGCCGCTACCGCCAGCTACCGGCCGTGGAGCGTTGGCGGCGATTCAATCGACTTATCGAGATCGATCCGTCACATCTGTTCGGGCACGAGGAAATGCTCGACTGCCTGTTGCCCAAGTGGGGCGGCAGCTGGGACGCAGCGTTCCGCTTCGCCCGGGAGCGAACCGCGGCCCGCCCCGCTACCAACGTCCCCTTAGTGATCATGAAGGTGCATCGCAACTTCCGCTGGGAGGGCGAGAACGGGGAAAACCGGTACTACCAACGGCCGGACGTTGCCTCGGAGATCTACGACGCGGCCGAGCAGTCGTTCTGGCATGACGACTACGAGACCACAACCCTGACACCGATCCTCTGGAACTATTTCGCCTTCGCGCTGACCTACGGCCGGTACTTCAAGCAGGCCTGCACCCTCTACGACGCCATCGGCAGCGACTTCGTCCGCAAGGAACCGTGGCATACCGCCGAGCACTACCGCGATATGCGCGACTGGGCCCGCAAGGAAGCCGCCGACCCCCACTACCACGACGAGTGAGCCCAACCCAGTTCGTGAACGTCGCCTGCTGATTGCCCTACCGGCATCCAGGAGTCTTGCGGGAAGGATCCCCACCCGATCTCGACCCGCCCAGCGCCTAGGATGGTCCCGGTGACCATCCCCGAACGGCGATCCGCCGACGTCCCGACCGACGAAGCCCGGGTCGACGAGGCCCTGCGGTTGCTCTCCGGCGTGCCGGTCGCGCTCGAAGTCGCCGTCAAGCGGCTCAGCCGTGGCAGCGGCGTCTACGCCTGGTGGGCTGCTCCCTCGGTCCTCCCGGACCTCCCCGGGCCGCCGAACGACAGCGACCCGTCGCGGCGGATGCTCTATCTCGGCCGGGCGACCAGCCTGCGGGGCCGGATCCTGCGCAACCATCTGCGGCGTTCGGGCAGCTCGACCCTGCGCCGTACGCTGGCCGGCCTCCTCGTGTCCGAGGGCTACCGCACCACCTGGACCGACCGCGTCGTCCTGGTGCCCGAGGACGAGACGCGGCTGACCGCGTGGATGCACGAGCACCTGCGCCTGACCTGGGCGGAGGACCCCGAGCCGACGATCATCGAGGCCGAACTCGTCAGGCGTCTGCACCCGCCGCTCAACGTCCACGGCGTCGACCCCGAGCACATCCAGGCCGCAGTGGTCGCCGCCAAGAACTCGTACAACGGCAGCAGCGGCCCGGCCCAGCCCTAGCACACGCCGTAGCCCACGGTGCTACTCGGCGCATCCGCAGGCCTGAATTGGAGTAGCCGCGTTCGGTCCCAGGTCCGATATCGTCGCGCCGTGGCACAGACGAGGCAGTACGCCTATGTCGGGCCGGCGGAGTTCCGTGACCGGGCGGTCGCGGTGGACGCTGTCACCGTGGACTCGATCGCCTCGCTCGACGAGTGGCTGGCCGGGCGTGACCCTGGGGACCTCGTCGAACCGGTCACGTTCGTCGTTGATCTCGATGGCGTGCTCAGACTGGCGCCGCGTCGAAGCGAACACATCGCCCTTGCTGGTGGGCGGGACGTGCTCGCCGCAGGTGAGATGGCGTTTGCTCTGGCCGGTGGCGGCTGGCGCGCCAGCGAGGTCACGAACCAGTCGACCGGCTACTGCCCCGATCCGGACTGCTGGCCCGCTGTGGCGGAGGCACTTGACCGAGTCGGCGTACCGCACCCTGGTCGCTTCACCGACCAGGTGATCTTCCGTCGTTGCCCCAGCTGCGGCGAGCGCAACATCGTGCGGGATGACGACTTCACGTGCGCCCTGTGCGGTGACACCCTGCCCGCACGATGGAACCTGACGTCCGACTGATCGCGTCCGGCACCAAGCCGACAATCCGCCGCCCGATCAGCCGGAATCACATGATCCGCCGAATGCGTACCCTCGGGTGCTCGTTGCGGAGGTGACCCAGCTTGTGCTGGCGGACCTGCTCCTCCCACACCTCCTGGTCGTACTCCGGATCCGGCGCCGTCCACCGATGCGACCCGTCGCTGTAGTGGAACTTCTCGTCGCCGGGCCGCAACACGCTCACCGCACCCACCCCAGGAACCGCCGGTGCAACGTCCCGGCCGGCGCCCAGCTCAGGTCCGCCGTGGCCCGCACCAGCTGCGCCCCCAGGTACACCGCCAGCGACACCGGCGCACCCTCGTACTCCGCAAGAAGCTCCCGCCGCCGCGTCGCGCACGGCCACGGCGCACCGCACCCACCGCACGTCCAGACCGGCAGCACCGGCCCGTGGGCGCTCACCCGCGCACCCCCAGGAAGCGGGCGACGCTCGCGCGCGCCTGCCGGCTGGTCGCCCACGCGACCTGCCAGCAGGGGTACGGAGTCAGCCGCGCCCACCACAGCCGGCAGCCCACGCACATCCCGTCCAGACCCCGTACGTGCACCGCCAGGATCGCCTGTTCCGCAGTGCTCACTGGTCCTCCTGCGACGGCCAGTGACCGCGATTGATCGGTACGCGGTGGCGGTTCCGGCACGGCAGCTCCGCCCCGCAGCGGCACACCCACCGCCACTTCCGCCACGACCACTTGGGGCGATGCCGACGTGCGAGCGTCAAAGCAGTAGCGATCACGTACTGGTCGTAGGTGACTCGTCTCCACGGTGGTGTCCTCTCCCGCATCGCCGTTTCCTCCGCAGGGCAGCGGAATTCGACCGGCCACGAATCGCGGACCGGATCTGGAACGTTCGGTAACTGCGACGCTACGATCATGGCGTCGATCACTGGACTCACCAGCGGTACGAGTGAGCCGATCAGGAACGCCACCTCGCGGTCCGATTCCGGCGAAACGTCGACCACCGGTCAACGTAGGGATGTCAGTTGGCAGGTCACCGCAGTTCCACGCCGCAGCGCGGCGAGGTGACGGGCTATCTCCTGAAGCTCGTTCGTGAATCCGTGCCGCTCACCCAAGAACAACTCGCCGCGCATCTGGACGTGGACCGGGTGACCGTTCAGAGCTGGGAGTCGGGGCGCAGACCGTTCACCGCCGTGCCATTCGGTCAGGCCGTTGCGATTCGCCAGCGGCTCGGACGCCTCGGAGCAAACACAAAGCTGCTGGCCGCTCTCGACGACGCCGCCGAGGCAGACCTCATCCTTGCGGCGCTCCTCCGGGACGACGCGGGCCGATCCCCCATCGCCGAACAACCTCTCGGCTGGTCGGTGCTGACGCACCGTCTGACCGACCTGATCCTCTGGAGCGTTCTCGGACAGACGCCAACCTTCATCAGGAGTCTCCCCATACCCCGCCGACGCGGACCCGTGGCGACCGCCCCGCTCCTGCCCGCCGACGAGCGGAGGGCCTTCTTCGCACGCCTCCGCATGCTCGCCGAACGTTCGGCGTCCGAACGCGAGCCGGATGTCCTGCTGCACCGGCAAGCCTGCTTCCTTGCCGGCATGGATCACACAGGCGCGTCTGCGTCATGGCTCGCCGAAGGCACCACCCGGACAACTCGCCAGATCACCCGCTTCCACACCTGGTCACCGCTGTGGCCCGACATCCGGTCGATGGTGACCTCCCTGGCGAACCAGGGAGATCCGGAACCGCTAAGAGACTTCATCGACCGTGCTCACCCGGACGATGCCTGTGAGCGGGCCGCACTCAACTACTCCGCCTACTGGGTGGGCGAGATTCCGTACCGCCATCGCGACGACTCGTTCATGCCCACTGCTCTCGGCGACTGGCGAGGAGTCGTACTGTTCCGGCACCTGGTTGACCGCCTCACCATCGGCCACCCGTTCGTCGACCTCAACGTGCACAACCTCTGGGCTCTGCTCATGGCGAGGCGCGGCCTCACCCACGATGACCTCGCCACCGGGCAGGCACTGGCCGACCGGTGCGCCACGCTGCTCGACAGCGACCAGGTATCCACGCAGTCACGACAAGAACTAACGTCTATCCTCTACAGCCTCCGTGCTGACGGAGTCACCGGTACAGGGACGGGCAGATGAGCGAGGACCAGGACGCCGCAGGAGCCATGAGCTTCATCTTCGAGGCCGGCGTGCTCAAGCGCGCCGCCCGTACCGGCTGGTGGTTCGCCGGCGTGAAGCACCCCGAGTCGATCGCCGAGCACTCGTTCCGCACGGCGCTCATCGGCATGATGCTCGCGGCCATGGAGGGTGCCGACCCGGCTCGGGTCTCGATGTTGTGCGTTCTGCACGACACGCAGGAAACTCGGATAACCGACATCCCGCACATCGCCAAGCGCTACCTCACCGCCGCGCCCAACACCGCCGTCACCGCCGACCAGGTCGCCGACTGCCCGCCCGCCGTTGCCGATGTGATCAATGCCGCCGTCGCCGAGTACGAGGCCGGCGAAACCTTGGAGGCGGTGGTGGCCCGAGACGCGGACAAGTTGGAGTGCCTTGTCCAAGCGGTCGAGTACCGGCAGCAGGGCGTCGCCGACGTTCAGCGCTGGATCGACAGCTCGCGGGCATCGCTCAAGACAGCATCGGCTCACCGCCTCGCCGACGCCGCCCTTACCGGCGCTCCCATGGAGTGGCTGAAGCCGCCCCGGCTTTAGGCGTTGAATAACGACCCATCGCAGCATCTCATGTTTATGACGGATTCGGATTGCCTCAGTCACGTACAACCATAATCAGCGGGTATCGACTTTTAGCTGAAAGACGACAACCGAAGGCACTTCTCGCCCCAAATGAAGCCTGTTACCATGAGTTATGCCCATCATGGCCGGCAGTTCTGACACGAATGCAAACGACACCTCTGAGGTGGAGGAGGATACAGAGAAGCAAAGGTCGATCACGGTGCCGGGCGGGTATGTCATATCCGATCCTGGACCAGTAGTAATCGTCGGCCCGAACGGCTCTGGGAAGACCCGACTATCCCGCCAGATTACAAGCGCGGTAGGCCTCGAGGTCGTAAATGCCCTTCGCAACACTCGGATCAGCCAACAACTCCAGCCCATGTCGCTCGGCCAAGCAAAAGCCAACTTCGTTAGCCAGCGCGAGCAGGCGCGTGTGCAACCCTACGAGCTAAGCAACGACTTCGATTTTCTCCTAACTTCCCTGTTCGCTGAGTCGTTCAACACCTCTACGGAGTACTTGCAAAGTGTACGAGCAGGTAGGGCGGAAAGCCTTCCCGAGCTAACAACACTTGAAAAGGTTCAGTCAATTTGGTCTCGATTTTTCCCGGGGCGAGAGCTTTTCTTCAAGGATTACGGTCCGTATGTCCGAAGCTCCGTTCTCGCCGGTGCTGACCCGGTCGAGTACACTGCCTGGCAGATGAGCGACGGCGAGAAGGCGGCCTTATACCTTGCGGGCCGACTCATCAATGCGGACGAAAGAGCTGTAGTGCTCGTCGATGAGCCAGAGACGCACTTTCATTCACTTCTGGCTGTAGAGTTCTGGGACGCGATCGAGGCCGAGCGGCCAGATCTCCGTATCGTGTACGTCACGCACGATATGACCTTCGCAAGCTCCCGCAGGGGGCATGTTCTTCTGGCTAGCCCCGCCACGGGCCTCACCCCTTCGTCATTCCAAGAGCGACTTTCCGATGACGTCGCCGCAGTGTTGCTAGGAACCGCTTCATTATCCTTCTATGCAAAACGAGTGATCTTCTGCGAAGGTGACGAGAATTCATTCGACAAGATTCTTTACGCAGCATGGCTGGGTGACCGCACGACGGTAGTGAGACCGGTTGGCAGCGCAGACATGGTGATTCGCTGCGTCACCGCCTTGCGTCGCTCCAACCTAATTCGGAATCTGGAGGTAGTCGGACTGGTAGACCGAGACTTCCACCCAGACAATTACTTCGCCGCCCTCCCTCAGGGCGTCTACGCATTAGGCGTTCATGAGGTCGAGTCAATCTTCGCGGTTCCAGCAGTGGCTGTGGCGGTCGGTTCACATATTGGAAACCACGTAGATGAAGCCCAACTTTGCGCTACCCTGATTTCGAGCTATCAAGACCACGAGCGAAGCAAGGTCATCCTCGAACGCTGGAAGCGCCAGGTCGAATCTCGATTGGTCGGCGTAGTTGCGACCGTCGGTACAAGAAACGCCGCCATCTCGGAAATTTCTTCACAGATACCGGCAACCTTCGATTCGGCCAACTGGGATTTCAAACCTCAGGAGATCCTTGAGACGGAGCGCACCCGAGTCGAAGAGGCATTCATAAACGCCAAAGCCAGCATCGTTGAAGTTCTGCGATTAATGCCCGGAAAGCAGCTGATTCCTAGAGTTGCCCAAATAGCAGGAATGACACCGCAGGCATATCGTAGGCTCATCGTCGCCGCACTAGAGGGTGACAGCAGCCTCGCAGATCTGGAGAGCAGTATTCGATCATCCCTCAGTGAATTCCTTCCAGAGTTCGCTCGCCCAGACGCACCAAGGATCCGCCGTGACGCGTAAGCCTTAGCGCCCGCAGGACCGATATGACCGCAGATGGAAACCTTCTGGCCGCTGTCAACGGAACCGTCACAGGATGCAGAAGTCTCCCACCGTTGTGTCTTCGACAGTATGAAAAGCCGTTGCCCTTCAAACTCGCTGCCTCAGAACCAGCTCTCGCGCATGTCCAGCGTCGTCCGGTCCAGTCCTTCGAGCAGGTCGAACTGCACCCCCACCTTCGGCAGCTCCCACCGGTAGAAGTACCGCGCCGCCTGCCTCTTCCCCGCCAGGAACTCCCCCTCGGCCCCCTCCGGCGACCCCAGTGCCTCCACCACCAGCACCTGTTCCAGCCACATCCACGCGATCACCACGTGCCCGACCGCCTCCAGGTACACCGAGGCGTTCGCCAGCGCCAGCTCCGGGTCGCCCGGCGCCCACAACCGCCGCGTCACCACGGCGATCCGGTCCACCGCCGCGCCGAGCTGACCGGCCAGCTCCGAGGCGAACCCCTCCGCCTTCCACGCCCGGGTGACGGTGCCGCGGATGGTCTCCAGCAGGAGCTCCAGCGCGGCACCGTCGCGCATGGTGACCTTGCGGCCGAGCAGGTCCAGCGCCTGGATGCCGTGGGTGCCCTCGTGGATGGCGTTGAGCCGGTTGTCGCGCCAGTGCTGCTCGACGTCGTAGTCGCGGGTGTAGCCGTACCCGCCGTGCACCTGGATGGCCAGGTCGTTGGCGGCCAGGCACCACTGCGCCGGCCAGCTCTTGGTGATCGGGGTGAGCAGGTCCAGCAGCAGTTGCGCCCGCTCGCGATCGGCCTCGGCGGGCGCGGTCTTCTGCTCGTCGAGCAGCCGTCCGCAGTAGAGCACCAGCGCGAGCGCGCCCTCCACGTAGCTCTTCTGGGCCAGCAGCATCCGGCGTACGTCGGGGTGGGCCACGATCGGCACCTGCGGCGTGGTGGGGTCCTTGTCGGCGACCGGCCGTCCCTGCGGGCGCTGCCGGGCGTACGCGACGGACTTCAGGTACGCGGTGTAGCCGAGCGCTGTGGCGCCCGCCCCGATGCCGATGCGCGCCTCGTTCATCATGTGGAACATCACCGCGAGCCCCTGGTGCGGCTGCCCCACCAGGTAGCCGACCGCCCCGGCCCGCCCGTACGGCCGGTGCACACCCTCGCCGAAGTTCAGCAGCGTGTTGGTGGTGCCCCGGTAGCCGAGCTTGTGATTGAGGCCGACCAGCACCACGTCGTTGCGCGCCCCGAGGTTGCCGTCGTCGTCGAGCAGCACCTTCGGCACGATGAACAGCGACAGCCCCTTCACGCCGGGCGGCGCGCCGGGGATACGGGCCAGCACCAGGTGCACGATGTTCTCGGCCAGTTCGTGGTCGCCGCCGGAGATCCACATCTTGGTGCCGACGATCCGGTACGTGCCGTCGTCCTGCGGCTCGGCCCGCGTGGTGAGGTCGGTCAGGGAGCTGCCCGCCTGCGGCTCGGACAGACACATGGTGCCGAAGAAGCGGCCCTCGACCATCGGGCGTACCCAGGTGTCGATCTGCTCGGCGCTGCCGTGGGCGAGCAGCAGGTTGGCGTTGCCGAGGGTGAGCATCGGGTACGCCGACGTGCCCACGTTGGCGGCCTGGAACCAGGCGAAGGCGGCGGCGGCCACGGTGTGCGGCAGTTGCAGGCCGCCCACTGACTCGTCCATCGTGGCGGCGAGCAGCCCGGTCTCGGCGAACGCCTCCAGGGCGGCCTTCACCTGCGGGATGGTCCGCACGCGCTGCCCGTCGAACGTGGGTTCGCCGGTGTCGGCGGCCCGGTTGTGCGGGGCGAAGCGTTCGGCGGCGACCCGGGCGGCGAGGTCCAGCACCTCGTCGACGGTCTCCCGGGAGTGCTCGGCGTAGCGGGGCCGCTCGGTCAGCCGCGCCACGTCCAGCCAGTCGTGCAGCAGGAACGCGAGGTCACGGCGGGACAGCAGCAGATCGGACGAGGACAACGTGGACTCCTTCCGGTCAGCCGCGGCGCAACCCGGCGACGGCCTCCCGCAGGTCATCCTGACCGATCGGAGCCGGTGGCGCACCCTCCGCCGCCTCCCGGAGCGCCTTGGCGAGTTGCACCCGGCGCAGCACCTCCCGGAGGTCCGCGCCGGTCAGCCCGGCCGTGTCGGCGGCGAGCGCGGCCGGGTCGACGTCGTCGGCGAACATCTTGAAGCCCGGCCGCTCGTGCCGGTCGATCAGTTCGCGGATCATCTTGCTGAGGATCTCGGCGCGTCCGGCCTCGTCCGGCGCCGGGATGGCGATCTTCAGGTCGAAGCGGCCGGAGCGGATCAGCGACGCGTCCACGCGCTGCGGGAAGTTGGTCGTGGCGACCACGATGACGTCCGGGTTCTCCTCGAACAGCGTGTTCATCTCCTGCTTGAAGATGCCCGCGACCGCGTTGACCGCCTGGCTGGCCGCGTCGCCGCCGGCACCGGCGTAGCTGATGATCGAGTCGAACTCGTCGAACAGCATCACGGTGGGCCGCCGGTAGCGGCGCGCCTCCCGGAAGATGCGCTTGATGTTGCGTTCCGAACCGCCGAGGTACTTGTCCAGGATCTCCGGGGTACGGATCTCCACGAAGTCCGCGCCGACCTCGTTCGCCAGCGCGCGGGCCAGCATCGTCTTGCCGGTGCCGGGCGGGCCGTACATCAGGATGCCCTGCGGCCTGCGCGCGCCCCAGCGGGCCATCGCCTGCGGGTGCCGGAACGACACCGCCACCTCGCGGAACCGCGCGACCACGTCGGGCAGGCCGCCGACCTGGTCGAGGGTCACCGCCGCGCTGCGCGGCCCGGCCACCGCGACCGGTCGCCGCCCCACGAGGTACGTCCGTCCGCGCAGCACCGCCGGCTCCTCGCTGTCGCCGGACAACTCACGTACGGCCTGGAGCAGCAGGCCCAGCATCGCCCGCAGGTGCGCCGGATCCACGTCGGCGCTGGGCACTTCGGCGCGGATGCGTACCGTGCCGTTGTCCTGGTCGACGCGGGGGCGCAGCCCTGCCTCCTCGGCGGCGCGCAGCACCTCCCGGCCGGCCGGGTCGCGCGGCGGCGCGACGAGCGTGGCGACCGGGCGAGGCCAGATCCGCCGCCCGGCCTCCACCGCGATCCGGCCCACCGCGGCGGCCGGGCCGTCGCCGCCGCGCGCGGCCAGCCGCTCGGCGAGCAGCAGGCCGACCGGCCCGGCCAGCCCGAGGGCGATCAGGCCCGCCGGTGCGGCCTCCACCCGGAGGTACGCCTCGAAGCGGTGCACCGGCGGCTCGGCGGCGGTGTCGGCGCGCACGGTACAGCGGACCTCCCGCACCGGGGCGGGGAAGTCGCCGCCGGACAGCAGGTCCACCGGCCCGTCCGTGGCGGCGGCGAGCAGCCCGGCCGCGTCGGTGATGCGCACCTCGGCGCCGAGCAGCGGCACCGTCTCCTCGTCCGGCCGTACCTCGGTCATCGGCAGCCCTCTCCTCGCGGCGGCGTCCGCTTCCCTCGCGTGGCGTCCGCCTCCGAGTCTGGCACCGGCCCGGCCGGGCGGCCACCGCTCAGCTCGCCTCGGCGAGCAGGCCGTCGACCAGGTCGCGGGGCAGCCCGTGGGTGTCGTGCAGCCAGTGGTAGTCGCGTTCGGTCAGCGGCCCGCGCTCCCGTACCCGGTCCACGAGCGGCCGTCCGCGTCGCAGCAGTCCACGGAAGCGGCGTTCCTCGTCCACCAGCGTCGCGTGCAGCGAGCCGACGTCGACCGGCCGCATGCTCGGATCGGGCACCTGGCGGAAGCGGCGCAGCGTGTCCGCGTACACCTGGGGTGGCATCTCGTCCAGGGTGCGCGCCGGGTCGTCGCGCCACAGCACTGTCAGCGCGCGGCGCAGCAGCCGCCGCAGCACGTACCCGCGGCCGGTGTTGCCGGGGCGTACCCCGTCACCGAGCACGACCACCGCGGACCGCAGGTGGTCGGAGACCACGCGCAGGTCCTCACCGCGCAGGTCCCACCGGTCGCGGACGACGTCCACCCACGGCCGCAGCCCGTCGCCGGTGAACACGGACCGGTCGCCGCGCAGCACCATCTCCAGCCGTTCCAGGCCCATGCCGGTGTCGATGCTGGAGCGCGGCAGCGGCGTGAGCCGGCCGTCGGGGTGCCTGTGGTAGCGCATCTGCACGTGGTTCCACACCTCCACCCAGCGCGCGTCGGTGCTCGGTGTGCCGGTGGGCGGGCCGTCGCCGGTCCACACGAAGATCTCCGAGTCCGGTCCGCAGGGGCCGGTCGGGCCGTTGGACCACCAGTTGTCCTCGCCGAGCGCCTCCACCGGGACGCCGAGCCCGGTCCATGTCTCCCGCGCGGTGTCGTCCGGCCCGAGCCGGTCGTCGCCGCCGAACACCGTCGCGTGCAGCCTCCCCGCCGGGATGCCGAACCCGTCGGTGAGCAGCTCGAAGCCCCAGCGCAGGCTCGTCGCGATGTCGTAGTCGCCGAGCGACCACGAGCCGAGCATCTGGAACACGGTCAGGTGGGTGCTGTCGCCCACCTCGTCCAGGTCCGTGGTGCGCAGGCACCGCTGCACGTTCGCCAGTCGCCGTCCGCCCGGGTGCGGGCGCCCCAGCAGGTACGGCGTGAGCGGGTGCATGCCGGACGTGGTGAACAGCACCGGGTCGCCGGGCGGCGGAACGAGCGAACTCTCCGGCGCACGCCGATGGTCGTGCCGCTGGTAGTGGTCGAGGAACGTCCGGGTGATCTCGTCGGGTGTCATGGTGGGTGCCTTCCGGGTACGGGTGACCGGACGGCCCGCCGCGCGCGTTACACGGCGTCGACACGACGACGCCGGCGGACCGTTTCCGGTCGCCGGCGTGGGTGTGGGGCAGGTCAGGCGGCGGCAACCGGCGAGCGGGAAGCTCGCGCGGCCGCGGCGGTAAAGGTGCGCCTGCTCTGCATACTCCGACGGTAGCCCGCCCCGCACCGTCCCGCCCAACCCTTTTCCGCGCGCCCGCGTGCCCCGTGCCCCGCGCCGGCGCAAGATCAACGCAACTCCCCCGAGAAGGCGGGGTCACCGGCCCTCGGATGCCGCCATTTCGCCGAGCTGGAGTTGACCATGCCCCCCAAAGGCGCGGGTGGAACGCCATGGGTGTCAAAACGGGCCGGAGACACCCGTGGCGTTCCACCCGGGCGGGCGGCGGGCGTCAGCGGGTGGGGGTGAGCAGGCGGCGGTAGAGCGCGTCCAGGCGTTCGGCCTGCGCCTCCCACGTCCACCCGGGCAGCGGCGAGTCCGGCCCCTCGTAGGCGGCGCGGTAGCGGGCCGGGTCAGCGAGCACGGCCCGTACCGCGCGGGCCAGGTCGGCGGCGTCGCGGGCGCGGAACACCTCGCCCTGCCCGGTGGCGCGGACCGTCTCGGCCATGGTCCGTACGTCGCTGACCACGATCGGCAGCCGCGCGTGCGCGTACTCGAAGAACTTCGTGATCAGCGCGATCTCGTGGTTGGGCCAGTGGTGCAGCGGGATCAGCCCGATGTCGGCGGCGGCGAGGAACGCGACGAGCTGCCGGTGCGGCACGTACGGCAGCACGTGCACCCGGTCGCCCACCTGATGCCGGGCCGCGCGGGCGACGACCTGGCGGACGTAGGCCGCGTCCGGGTCGGCGACGACAAGGGCCAGGTGTACGCCGGGCAGCAGCGGCAACGCCTCGACCACCGTGTCCACGCCGCGCTGGACGGCCATCGCCCCGCTGTAGACGAGCAGCGGCGTGTCCGGGGGCAGACCGCAGCGCTCCCGCAGGTCGGGGGCGGGCAGGTCTGCGGGCTCGGGGTCGGGCGACTCGGAGGGCGCAGTCGGCTCGGGGGTGGCGGTGACCGGGGCGTTCAGGATCACTGTGGGGCGCTCGGGCAGGGCGTGGTCGCGTACCAGCAGGTCGGCGAGCGTGTTGGAGACGGTGACCACCGCGTCGGCGGCGCCGACGTACTCGCGGACGTACCCGAGATGCGCGGGCAGCCAGCGGGCGTTGTCGCGGCGGGGCCGGGCGCCGGGCAGCCACTCGTGCGCGTCCCAGACCAGCGTGGTGTCACGTCCGGCGGCGCGGGCACGCTCGACAGCGCGCGCGGCCACGCCGAGCATCCGGAAGTCGTGCGCGTGGATCAGGTCGGGCCGCAGCTCGTCGACGACCGGTCCGGCGACCCGTTCGTAGTCCCAGAGCCTCGGCTCCAGCCGCCGCCAGGCCCCGTCGCGCAGCCGGGCCCGCCAGTAGCGGACCTGGGCGTGCTCGACCGGCCGACGGGCCAGCCGGGCCGCGCGCAGCGGCAGCCCGCCCCGGGCCACCAGCCGCGTCCGCAACCCGGACACGCCGCGCGGGCCGGAGACGGCGGCCGGTGGAGTGGCGCGCGCAGCGGCGAGCGGCAGGATGCGCACCTCGGCGTCGCCGAGCCGCCAGCGGCGTTCGGCGTCGACGTGTGCGCAGCCGATCAGCGTGACGTCCCAGCCCGCGTCGGCGGCCGAGCGGGCCGCCTTCTGCACCCGCGAGTCACCCTCGACCGCGTTGTCGACGAGCATGACCACGCGCCGGCCGAGCCGCGTCGTGTCGTCGCGCCCCATCGGCGATCCACCCCTCCACCCGTACGCCCGGACGGGCGCGAGTGTACGGGGGCGCGGGACCGTAACGACGGCCGCGAAACCGGCTCTGAGCTGCGGTGACGCCGACTGTGCAGCCGACGGTCAGGTGCCGGCCGGTGGAAGTTCACCGGCCGTGCACCGAGCGGGCGGGTCAGGCCGTACCGGAGGAGGCCAGCGCGGCCGGGGCGACCGGCTGCCGGCTGTCCTTGCGGTTGGGCAGCGACAGGCGGATGACCTTCCACCACGCGGAGGCGACCTGCTTGGGCAGCGGGCCGGTGGTGTAGTGCAGGCCGTACCTGTCGAACAGCGCCCGCACCTGCGGGGCGATCTCCTGGTAGCGGTTGCTGGGCAGGTCGGGGAAGAGGTGGTGCTCGATCTGGTACGACAGGTTGCCGGTCATGATGTGCAGCAGCCGGCTGCCGCTGATGTTGGCCGAGCCGAGCATCTGCCGCAGGTACCACTCGCCGCGGGTCTCGCCGTCGATGGAGGTCTTCTCGAACGTCTCCACGCCGTTGGGGAAGTGCCCGCACATGATCACGGAGTGGCTCCACACGTTGCGCAGCAGGTTCGCGGTGAACGTGGCGGCGAGCGTGGACAGGAACGACGGCCCGGACAGCAGCGGGTGCACCACGTAGTCCTTGAGCACCTGGCGGCGGATCTTGCGCCCGACGGCCCTGGCCTTGGCCCGGAACTTGGGGTCCTTGAGCTTGCGCTGCTTGAGGTGGTCGCCCAGCTCCATGTCGTACGCGGCGATGCCGTACTCGAAGAACGCGGCGTTGAGCAGGTTCCACAGCGGCTGCCCGAGGTGCATCGGGTGCCAGGGCTGGTCCTCGTCCACGCGCATGATGCCGTACCCGAGGTCGTTGTCCTTGCCGACCACGTTGGTGTACCTGTGGTGCAGCTCGTTGTGCGACTGCTTCCACTGGTCGGCCGGGGAGACGTGGTCCCACTCCCAGGTGGTGGAGTGGATCTTCGGGTCGCGCATCCAGTCCCACTGGCCGTGCAGGACGTTGTGCCCGATCTCCATGTTCTCCAGGATCTTGGCGACCGTGAGCCCGGCCGTGCCGACGATCCAGGCCGGCGGGAACAGCGAGAACAGCAGCACCGCACGGCTGCTCATCTCCAGTGTCCGCTGGGTCTTGACCACCTTGCGGATGTAGCGGGCGTCCCGCTCCCCCCGGTCGGCGAGAACCCGGTCCCGGATCGCGTCCAGTTCCTTGCCGATGATCTCGATGTCCTCGGCGCTCAGGTGGGCGATCGGGTTGACGGCCTTCTTCTGGATCACGGTCACGTGGGTGGCTCCTGTCAGATATCGATGTCGCAGGTACCGGCGGCGGCCGACACGCACGTCTGGACCAGCACGCCGTCCCCCGGTACGGCAGTGGTGACGTCGCCGTTGCGCAGGTCGCGGACAGCTCCCTGGCGCAGCGGTACGACGCAGCCGAAGCAGATGCCCATCCGGCACCCGGAAGGCATCAGCACTCCGGCGTTCTCCCCCGCGTCGAGCAGTGTGGTGGCGCCGTCGGACTCGACTGTCACGCCCGCCCCGGTGAAGGTCACGGTGCCTCCCTCTCCCGGCGTGATCACCGTCGGGCGGAACCGCTCGGTGTGCAACCGCTCGACGGGACCGTTCGAGGACCAGTACCCCTCGACCGCGTCGAGCATGCCGATCGGCCCGCACGCCCACGCCTCCCGGTCGAGGTGGTCGGGCACCAGGCCGGCCAGTTCGGCGACGTCGAGCAGGCCGTCCGTGTCGGTGTGCCGCTCGATCAGCCGTAGCGCGCCGCGGTCGGCCAGGGCGCGCAGCTCCGTACCGAAGATGACGTCGTCGCGGGTCGGCGCCGAGTGCACGAGCACGACGTCGGCCCGGTCGGCCAGCCCGGAGCGCAGCATCCCCATGACCGGGGTGATGCCGCTGCCTGCGGTGAGGAACAGGACGCGCTCGGGCGTCGCGGCGGGCAGCACGAACTCGCCCTGGGCCTGGTCGAGGTGCACGATCGTGCCGGGCCGCAGCCGGCGTACGAGATGGTTGCTGACCTTGCCGTCCGGGATGGCCTTCACGGTGACGGAGATCCGGCCGTCCGTGGCGTCCGGCGGCGAGGTGAGCGAGTACGCGCGCCACTGACGCACCCCGTCGACGTCCACGCCGAGGCGGATGTACTGCCCGGGCGTGTGGCCCTGCCAGGCGCGGCCGGGTTGGATCACCAGCGTGGCCGCGTCCCGGGTCTCCGGGCGTACCGCGACGATCTTGCCGCGCAGCGGGGCGCCCGCGCGCAGCGGCGCGATCAGGTCGAGATAGTCGTCCGGCAGCACCGGCGTGGTGACCGCTCCGGCCAGCCGCAGCAGCCTGTCCCGGAAGGTGACCTTCTGAGGGCGGCGGGAGGCAGTTGTGGTCATATAACCAGCGTGACCGCCCGATCGCATAACATCTTGACCGGCAAAGGTGAAACGGTCGCAGGTTTTTGTTCGGAGGGAACAAACATGACGTCGGAGGCCGGCACGGGGCAGCGCGCCGCGCACCTCAACCTCGACGCCGGGATGGCCGCGACGCTGCGCGGCCGGCTGCCGGTGGTCGCCGAGCGGACCGTCTCCGCGATCACCGCCGAGGTGCCGGATTACTCCGGCGCGCTCACCGGCGCCATGCGGGCGAAGATCGAAAACGCGGTACGCATCGCGCTCGGCACGTTCCTCCAGCTCATCGAGGGTACCCAGGCGTTCGACCCGAGCACTCCCCTGGCCCCGGCGCTGGAGGCCGCGTACGCGCTGGGCAGCGGCGAGGCCCGCTCCGGGCGCAGCATGGACGCGCTACTGGCCGCGTACCGGGTGGGTGCCCGGGTGGCCTGGCGCGAGGTGTCCACCACGACGGTACGCAGCGGGCTCGCCGCCGAGACGGTGGCCGAGTTCGCCGAACTGATGTTCGCGTACATCGACGAGCTGTCCGCGGCGAGCGTGGCCGGGCACGCCGACGAGCTGGCGAGCGCCGGCCGGATGCGCCGCCGCAACATGGAACGGCTCACCCAGCAGTTGCTCGCGGGTGAGCCGGAGGAGTCGCTGCGGCGCAGCGCAGAGCGCGCCGACTGGCCGCCGCCACAGACGCTGACAGTGGTGCTGCTGCCGCGCCGGCACCTGCGCGCGGTGCTGGCGCTGCTCAACCCGTACACGCTGGAGAGCGGGGAGGACCTGCCCGGCATGAACCCGGTCGAGGAGCTGGCCGTACTGCTGGTGCCGGACATGCACGGCGGCCGGCGCCGCCAGCTCACCCGGCTGCTGCACGGGCACCGGGCGGTGCTCGGCCCGGCCCGGCCCTGGCACCGGGTCGCCGCGTCGTACCAGCGGGCCACCCGGGCGCTCGCGCTCGGCCTCGGCGAGGCGGACGCCGGGCCGGTCGACACCGAGCGTCACCTGGCGACGCTGCTGCTCAGCATGGATCCGGAAGCCCTGGCCGACCTGCGCGCGCAGGCGCTCGCGCCGCTGGCCGCGCTGCCCCCGGCCACCGCGCACCGGCTGGCCGAGACGCTGCGGTCGTGGCTGCTGCACCAGGGACGCCGCGACGACGTGGCGGCCGACCTGTACGTGCACCCGCAGACCGTCCGCTACCGGATGGGCAAGCTGCGGGAGCTGTTCGGCGACCGGCTGCACGACCCGGCCACTGTGCTCGACCTGACCATCGCTCTGGCCGTACCTCCGGAGCCGGAGGAGGCCTGACGCCGCGCCGGGGCGCACGGCCCGGTGCGGCCGGGACCTCCGGCCCTGTCCGCCCGCGACGGCGGCGGGCAGGGTCGGAAGGGGACGAGCAACCAGGAGGGCCGCCATGAACAGCTCATCGACCCGCATCGAGCAGGACCCGAGGGTACGGGTGCTGGAGGCGGCCGCCCGGCAGTCCCTGCACGCCCCGTCGGTGTTCAACACCCAGCCCTGGCGCTGGCGGGTCACCGGCGACGCGCTGGAGTTGTGCGCCGACGCGGACCGGCAGCTCGCCCACACCGACCCGGACGGCCGGCTGCTCATGCTGAGCTGCGGCGCCGCCCTGCACCACGCGCGCGTGTCGCTGACGGCGGTCGGCTGGGCGGTCACCGTGGAGCGGCTGCCCGACCCGGGCGACCCGTCGCTGCTGGCCCGGGTGCGTACCACCGGCCCGGCCGACCTGGACGTCCCGGCGGGCCGCCTGGTCGACGCCATTCCGCGCCGCCGCACCGACCGCCGGGCGTACGGGGACCGGCCGGTGCCGGAGGCGGTGCTGGCCCGGCTCGGGGACGCCGTGGAGGCCGAGGGCGCGCACCTGCACGTGGTCCGGCCGGACCAGATGCCGATGCTCGCCGTCTCCACCGGTCGCGCCGCCGACGCGGAGCTGGCCGACCCCGCGTACCGGGAGGAGCTGCACCGCTGGACCCACCGCCCGGAGGGCAGCGGCGACGGGGTGCCCGCCGCCACCGCCGTGCGGCCGTCCCCGCGCCGGGTGCCGCTGCGCGACTACGCCCCCGGCGGGGCGGCCGGGCTCAGCGCGGGCGCGGACTTCGACCGGGGCGCGGCGTACCTGATCCTGTTCGGCGAGTCCGACGAGCCGGCCGCCTGGCTGCGCGGCGGCGAGGCGCTGTCGGCGCTGCTGCTCACCGCCACCGCCGAGGGGCTGGCCAGCGCGCCGCTCAGCGACGCCGTGGAGCTGGCCTGGCCGCGCCGGATGATGCGCGACCTGCTGGCGGGCATCGGCGACCCGTACCTGGTGGTGCGCGTCGGCTGGGGCCCGGACGCGGAGCTGCCGCCGGCGCCGCGCCGCGCGCCCGCCGACGTGATCGAGGTGGTGGACCCGCCGCGGTGACCCGGCGCGGTCCGGAGGGCCACCGCCGGCGCGGCGGTCGTCGTAGCCTCGACGCGTGTGGGATCTGGACCCGGCCGCCGCGTTCGTGGTCTTCGGCGACCAGGACTCCGGATGCGTCTCCTACGGCGTGGAGTCGGCGGGCCGGCGCTGGTTCGTGAAGCGGGCCGGGACACCCGCGGCGCGAGAGTCGCTGACCCGCGCGTTGGGCCTGCACGCCGCGGTCCGGCACCCGGCAGTGGTCCGGCCCGAGCTGGTCCGCGACGGCACCGACGGCCCGACGCTGGTGTACCCGTGGTGCGACGGCGTCGTGCTCAACCACGCCACAGCCGGCGGCGGCAGCGACCGGAGCGGGCTGGCCCGCTTCCAGCGGCTGCCGGTCGCCGAGGTACGCGCGGCGCTGGACATCATCCTCGACGCCCACCTGGCCGTGAGCGCGGCCGGGTACGTGGCGATCGACCTGTACGACGGTTGCTTCCTCTACGACTTCGACGCCCGCCGGATGCGGCTGATCGACCTGGACGAGTACCGGCCGGGACCGTTCGTGCTCGACTCCGACCGGCTGCCCGGCTCCCGTCGCTACCTGTCGCCCGAGGAGCTGACCCGGGGCGCGACGATCGACGAGCGCACCACGGTCCACGCGCTGGGTCGTACGCTGCACCACCTGCTCGACGGTCCGTCCGGCTGGCGGGGCACGGCCGCCGAGCGCGCGGTCGCCGACCGGGCCGCCCGGTCCGATCCGGCGGAGCGGTACGCCACAGTGTCCGCGTTGGTCCGCGACTGGCGAGCCGCCTGATCGACGGGCCTTGTCAGGCCGGGTCTCGACGACGCGCGCTCGCCCCTGCGCGTAACTTTCCGTTACCGCGGCCCGATTCGACAGTAAATCACGGAGGGTGACGGCAGTCGCCGGGGCCGAATGGGTCGGATTGTCCGCAGCATGCTCCTGAACAGCGACGATGCGCGGCGAGCCGAGAGCTGGACGCATACCCCTTCGCGCCCTTTGCTCTGCAGCCACATACGCGGCAGTGGCCGTGAGTCACCGATGCGCCGATGGCTGCAGAGCAAAGGGCGCGGGGTGAGTTCTGCCGGGGAGCTGCGGAGGCTACTGTCGGTGACGGCAAGTCCCGACGGCGGCCGGACCTCGGCGCGGCCTGATCCCGCACGATCGGGCGCGGTGCAATCAGGCGCCGCACGACCAGGCCCGGTGCGATCAGGACCGGTGTGATCAGGCCGGCTGCCATCGGGCCCGGCGCGACCAGGGGCCGCCCGACGTGCCGGGCGGCCCCTGGGGCAGTGGATCGAGGCCACGGGACGGGCGCCGGGTTCGGCGGTCGGAGGCGCCGGGCCACGCCGACGGATCAGCGGGACGGCAGCGACAATTCCGCATAGTCCACTGTCGGCACGGCCCGGCGCCGAACATATTCACGTCTATCTGTTGACGAGTACGGGATCGACGACAATCATTACTCTCGCTGGATCGACGTACCATGAATGTCGGATCTGGTGGCATTTCTTACCCCTCGACGGGATCGCGCCGGGACTGCGATTCCGCCGGGCGACCATGCCCGGCGCACGCCCGGCCAATCCTACCGAGCTAATAGGAATTGTCGCCGCTCGCCCGAGGAGTCCGCCGGTGGACGGGAACAACGACGCTCCCGCACCGAGCCCGCCGAGGCCGGTGCAGAACGGCTCTGAGCTGCCCGAACAGCTCGCCCTGCACGGCGGACAGCCGGTGCGGCGCACGCCCTGGCCGACGTACGACAAGGGCGCCGTGTTCGTGCACACCGAGGACGAGGACGCGGCCATTCGCGCCGTCCGCAGTCACCTCTACTTCCGATACGACCATCGGCCGCCGAACGAAACCGAATGCGGGCGGTTCGAGGACGAACTGTGTCGCTATTTCGGCACCCGGCACGCGCTGGCCGTTTCCAGCGGGACCGCCGCACTGGCGCTCGCCCTGATGGGCGCCGGAGTGCCGCCGGGATCATTGGTGGCCTGCCCCGGATTCACTTTCGTCGCCACCCCCAGCGCCATTGTCCTGGCCGGTTGCCGGCCATTCCTGGTCGAGGTCGACGACGACCTGCGGATGGACCTCGACGACCTGCGCCGCCGCTGGCACCCCGAGATCCGCGCCGTCATGGTCGTGCACATGCGCGGCTTCGCCGCCGACGTCGAGGCGCTGTCCGCGTTCGCCGCCGAGATGGGCGTGCCGCTCATCGAGGACGCGGTGCCCGCGCTCGGCGCCGAACTCAACGGCCGCAAGCTCGGCACGTTCGGGGCCGCCGGGGCGTTCAGCACCCAGTCCGACAAGGCGCTCAACTGCGGCGAGGGCGGTTTCCTGATCACCGACGACAGCACGCTGTTCGCGCGGGCGGTGGCGCTGTCCGGGGCGTACGAGGGGCGGCTGCGGCGGCACTTCCCGGACGGCGAGCCGCCGCTGACCGGCCTGGACCTGCCGCTGCTGAGCCTGCGGATGGACGAGATCCGGGCGGCACTGCTGCGCGCCGAGCTGACCCGGCTGCCGCAGCGGCTGGCGCTGTTCCACCGCAACTACGCGCACGTCAGCGCCGCCCTGGCCGGGCTGCCCGGCATCGCGGTCCGGCGGCCGGTCGCGCCCGGGGCGTACCTCGGGGAGGCGTTCGTGTTCCGCGTACCAGGCGGCGACGCGGGCTGGTTCGCCCGCGCGCTGCGGGCTGAGGGGATCGACGCCCGCAACATCGGCGCGGACGACGACCTCAACGTCCGGGCGTTCTGGAACTGGCGGTTCCTGTACGACAGCGCCGACCCCGGCGAGATCCGCGCGACGCTGCCACGTACCGCACGGCTGCTGACCGAGACCGTCGACGTGCCGCTATCGTCCAACCTCACGCCCGGGGACTGCGACGACCTGGTCAGCGCGGTCCGCAAGGTGGCCGCCGCCCGTGAGACAGCCCTGGTCGGGTCGTGACCGGCGCGCAGGCCCCCGCCCGGCCCCTGCCCCGGCTCGCGCTCGCCGGGCTGCTCGGCGGGCTGTTCACCGGCTACCTCGGACTGACAGCGGTGATCCCGGTGCTGCCCGGCTTCCTGCGCGAACGGCACGACGCCGGCGACCTGACAGTCGGCGTGGTGGTCACGGTGACCGCGGTGACCGCGCTGCTGGTCCGGCCGGTCGCGGGCGCGCTCGCCGACCGGCACGGCCATCGGACGGTGATGCTGGCCGGGGCGCTCGTGGTGGCCGGTGGTGGCCTGCTCTACCTGGCCCCGCTGAGTGTGCCCGCGCTGGTCGCGGTCCGGCTGCTGCTCGGTGCCGGTGAGGCGGCGCTGTTCACCGCCGGTGCGGTGTGGATCGTGCAGCTCGCCCCGCACGAGCGGCGCGGCCAGCTCATCGGCCTGTACGGGGTGAGCATGTGGGGCGGCATCTCCGCCGGCACGTTCCTCGGCGCGACAGTGCAGCAGGCCGGCTATCCGGCGGTGTGGCTGCTCAGCGCGGTCGCTCCGGCGGTCGGCGCGGCGCTCGTCGCGCTGGTGCCCGCGCCGGCGCGTACCGCACCCGCGGCAAAGGGTGCCGGGCTGCTGCTGCGCCCGGCGCTGCTGCCCGGCATCGCGCTCACCTTCGGCGCCGCCGGGTACGCGGGTCTTGCCGCGTTCGTCGTGCTGCACCTGGACGCCCGGGGCATCGGCCACGGCGTGGTGGTGCTGAGCTGCTTCAGCGCCGTGTACGCCGGCACCCGCCTGGTCATCGGGCACCTGCCGGACCGGCTCGGCCCGCGCCGGGTGGCCGCCTGGTGCGGCGTCGGCGAGGCGGTCGGGCTGCTGGTCATCGCCGTCGCGCCGAACCTGCCGGTGGCGGTGGCCGGCAGCGTGGTGATGGGCGTCGGGTTCTCCCTGCTGCACCCGTCGCTGGCGCTGATGGTGATGAACCGCACCGACCCGGCGCGGCAGGGCGCGGCGATCGGGGCGTACACCTCGTTCTGGGATCTGGGCCTGGCGGTGTGGGGGCCGGCGACCGGCCTGGTCGCGGCCGGTCTCGGCTATCCGGCGGTGTTCGTCGCGGGTGCGGCCGGCGCGGCCGTCGCCGCCGCGATGGCGTTGCGCATCGGCCGGCCGGCGCCCGCGCCCGCCCAGGCGGCGGAGGTACGCGCGGCATGAGCCCACCGGTGACCGTCCTGAGCGTCAACGGCTGGTGCCGCAACGGCAGCACCATCATCGGCAACGTCCTCGGCGAGGCGCCCGGTGTGGTGCACGTCGGTGAGCTGCACTTCCTGTGGAAGAACTCGACCGGGCGCGGGGTGAACGACAGGTGCGGCTGCGGCGCCGCGCTGACCGCGTGTCCGCTGTGGTCGGCGGTGCTGCCGCTGGGCCGCCCGGCCGGGATGCCGGCGGACGCGCACGCCGCCGAGGTGATCCGCCGGCAACGCGCCCGGCTGCGGACCCGGCACACGTGGCGGGTGCTGCGCCGGGGCGCGTACGACGCGGACACCCGGGCGCACGCGGACCTGCTCGGCGCGGTCTACCGGGAGGTGGCCGCGCGCACCGGTGCCCGGGTCATCGTGGACAGCACCAAGATCCCCGGCGAGTCGGCGTTGCTGCCGCACGTGCCGGGCGTCGAGGCGTACTGGCTGCACCTGGTGCGCGACCCGCGCGCGGTGGCGCACTCGTGGCGGGAGCCGAAGGAGTACGTCTACGCGATGTCGGCGGCGCGCAGCACCGCGTACTGGCACGGGTTCAACCTCGCGTCGGCGGCGATCAACCGGCGGTACCCGGACCGGTCGGCGTTCCTGCGCTACGAGGACTTCACCGCCGACCCGGCCGGCACGATCGGCGCTTTGCTGCGGCTGGTGGGCGTGGACCCGGCGGCCAACCCGGTACGGGAGCGGACCGTCAAGCTGCGCGGCAACCACACGGTCACCGGCAACCCGGACCGGTTCCGGACCGGCCCGACCGTCATCCGGGACCGCGACGACGGGTGGCGGCGCACGCTCACCGGCCGGCAGCGCCTCGCGGTGGCGGCGCTGGGCTGGCCGCTGTCCACCCGGTACGGCTACCGGTCCGGCGGGCCGGACGGCGACCCGGCGTACCCCGGCGCGGCGGCCCGCGTCGGCGAGACGGAGAGGTGAGGACGTGGATCTGGGGCTCAAGGGCCGGGTGGCGCTCGTCGCCGGCGGCACCAGCGGCATCGGGCTGGCCTGCGCGAGGGAGTTCGCCGCGGAGGGCGCGCACGTGGCGGTCTGCGGGCGTGACCCGCAGCGGCTGGCCGCCGCCGAACGGGAGCTGACGGCTGTGGCGTCCGGCCGGGTCAGCGCGACCGGCGTGGACCTCACCGACACCGGCGCCGCCGCCCGCTGGGTGGACCGGGTCGCCGAGGAGCTGGGCGGGGTGGACGTGCTGCTGGTCAGCGGCGGCAGCCCGCCTGTGGGCACCGCCACGGGGTTCGGCACGGACGACTACCGGGCGGCTGTGGACCGGGTGCTGCTGCCGGCGGTAGCGGTGTCGATGGCCGCGCTGCCGCACATGCGTGCCGCGGGCTGGGGCCGGCTGCTGCTGGTGGCCTCCGAGACCGCCTGCGTGCCGATCGGCCCGCTCGTGCTGTCCGGGGTGACCCGGGCAGCGCTGGTCCGCTTCGCCCAGGGCCTCGCCGTCGACGTGGGCCGCGACGGCATCACCGTGAACGTGCTCGCGCCCGGCGGGGTGCGGACGCCGCCGATGGAACGCGCCGCGGCCCGGCTCGCCGGCGCGGACGGCGACGTCGAGGCGCGGCTGGCCGCGATGGGCCACCACAGCGCCGTCGGGCGGCTGGCCCGGCCCGAGGAGGTCGCCGCGGTGGCCGCGTTCCTGGCCGGCGAACGCGCGTCGTACGTGACCGCCGGGGTGCACCTGATCGACGGCGGCGCCGCCGCCACCGGCCCCGACCTGCCCCACCTCACCGGCGTCCGCAAGGACACCTACGCCTGACCCACCGACCGCCGCACAAGGGAGTGCCCATGTCCACGACCAGCCGGTTCACCGAGCGGGACGTCTCCGAGTTCTTCGACCAGACCACGCAGACGTACCTCAGCTTCTGGGACAGCGAGGGCGTGCTGCACACCGGCTACTTCGCCGGGGAGGACGACACCGACTACCACGCGGCGGCCGACCGGACCTCCGACATCCTGGCCGCGGACGCCGGGATCGACGCGTCGTCGAACGTGCTCGACGTGGGCTGCGGCTGCGGCAACTTCCTGCTGCGCCTGGCCGCCCGTACCGGGTGCCGGGGCGAGGGGCTGGACCTGAGCATCGAGCGGGTGCGCTTCGCCGAGCAGCGGCGCGCCGAGCGGGGCGCCTCGCTTCCGGTGTCGTTCCGGCACGGCTCGGCCACCGCCCTGCCGTACGACGACGGCACGTTCACGCACGTGGTCAGCCAGGACGCGCTGTTCCTGGTGCCGGACAAGCCGCGCAGCCACGCCGAGATGTTCCGGGTGCTCGCCCCCGGCGGGGTGCTTGCGGTGTCCGACTTCCTCCAGCCCACCGATCGGATCGGCGAGGCGGCCCGCCGGCACGTCTACGACCGGGTGCGCTGGAACGACGGCTACTCGCTCGACGGCTACCGCCGGGCGCTGACCGAGGCCGGGTTCGTGGACGTGGTCGCGCGCAGTCTCGACGCGCACATCAGGCAGACGTACCGGGTGCTGGGCCGCACCGCCCGGGAGCGCGCGGAGACGACGGCGGACGAGGCGGCGCGGACCTGGATCCTCGGCTTCGCCGACTCGTGCGACGAGATCCAGGCGGCGATCGACAGGGGCGAGTTCGGCTGGGGCATGTTCGTCGCCCGCAAGCCGGCCTGAGGGAGGGACAGCAGATGTCGCAGCGCACCCACACCGTGAAGCGGACGATCGCCGAGGTGGTCGCCGAACGGAAGACGCAGATGTCGCCCGGCGCGACGTTCGTCGAGGCGTTCGCCAAGAACGGCTTCGACACCAGCGTCGACTACGACGTGACGATCACCGACTCGCTCACCAGTTCCCGGCGCAAGCCCCGCTACCCGTCGCGGAACATGCTCAAGGTGGTGGACCTGTCCCGGGATCCGCAGGACTACTACTGGCACGAGAGCCCGCCCCGCCCGGACGACCCGGCGGTGGACGGCGCGGACCTGCGCCGGGAGGCGGCCAACCACTTCCACCGCTCCCCCATCCCGCCGCTGCTCACCACCACCGCGTGGGTGCAGGTGCCGGACACGTTGTGGGAGGACCCGGTCAGCTTCGCGCAGTTCATCGACTACCGGCTGGTGGTGCGGCTGGCCACGGCCGAGAACCACACCATCCTGCGCGGCGAGGGCGGGCTGCTGACCATGCCGGACCTGGGCCGGCTCACCGACCCGGGACCGTTCGCGTCCACCGTCCTGGCCGCGTGCAACGAGGTCGAGCAGATGGGCAGCACCGCCGACGGGCTGATCATCAACCCGGCCGACTACTACCGCCTGCTGGGCAGCGGCTCGCTGATGCGGGACGTGGAGGACAACGGCGTGTTCATCGTGCGTACCCGGCTGGTCGACCCGGGCACCGCGATCGTCGGGGACTTCGGACACGGCGCGCTGCTGTTCGACGCCGGCCGGTCCACCATCGCGTTCGCCGAACCGCCGCCGGGCACGTTCGCCGAACCCGGGGTGGCACTGCGCGCCGAGATCTGGGAGCGGGTCGTGGTGAACCTGCCCACCTGCTTCTTCGTCGTGACGCTCTGACCGGCGGCGACTGATGACGACGCCGGGCCGTACCGACCCCGACGTGCTGGTGGTCGGCGCGGGCGTGGTGGGCCTGTGCTGCGCCTGGTTCCTGCGCCGCGCCGGGCTCAGCGTGACGGTGGTGGATCGGGGCGAGGTCGGCGACGCGGCGGCCTGCTCGGCCGGGAACACCGGCTTCGTCGGCACCCAGGGCTCGGCGCCGCTGGCCGAGCCGGGGGTGCCGGCCACCGGGATCCGCTGGCTGTTGCGCCCGGAGAGCCCGTTCGCGGTCCGGCCCCGGCTGGACGGCGCGCTGCTGGCCTGGCTCTGGCACTTCCGCCGGCACTGCACCGAACGGCACGCCCGCGCCGGGTTCGAGACGCTGCTCGCGCTCAAACAGCGCAGCCTCGCGCTGCTGCGCGAGATCTGCGCCGAGGACGAGCTGGCCGGGACGCTCACCGAACGCGGCATGATCCTCGCCTGCCACACCGAGCAGGGGTACGCGAAGGCGCGCCGGACGATCCCGGCGGCGACCGCGCGTGGCGTGCCGCTGCGCGAGCTGGACCGGGCCGAGCTGGCCCGGCTGGAACCCGGCGTCGACTTCGCGGTGGCCGGGACGCTGCTCAACGAGGAGGGCGCCGCGCTGCGCATCCCGGCGTTCCTGGTGGCACTCGCGCGGGCGCTGCGGGCCCGGGGCGTGGACGTCGTCACCGGCGCGGAGGTACGCGACTTCGAGGTGACCGGGCGGCGCGTACGCGCGGTGCGCACGGCCCGGGGCGAGCTGCGCCCGGCCGAGGTGGTGATCGCCGCCGGGGTGTGGTCGGCGGCCTGCGCCCGGATGCTCGACGTCGGGCTGACGCTGCAACCGGCGAAGGGCTACACCGTCACGCTGCCCGCCGGGCCGGGCACGCCCACCCGGCCGGTGCTGCTCAGCGAGGGCAAGGTCGCCGTGATGCCGCTGGGTGACCGGGTACGCGTCGGCGGCACGCTGGAGCTGTCCGGGCTGGACACGTCGATCTCACCGCGCCGCGTCGACGGGATCCTGCACACCGCGCGGCGGTACCTGCCGGCGCTGGACACCGGCCGCCGGCTGGACGTGTGGAGCGGCCTGCGTCCGTGCACCCCGGACAGCCTGCCGCTGATCGGGCGGGCCGACGGCTACGACAACGTCAGCGTGGCCACCGGGCACGGGCACATCGGGATGGGCCTGGCCCCGGCCGGCGGACGGCTGCTCGCCCAGCTCGTCTCCGGCGCCGAGCCGGACCTGCCGCTGGAGACGTTCGCCCTGGACCGCTTCCGGAAGGGGATCTCGTGAGCGACCGGCCGGAGATCGGCGTGCTCTGCCTCGACACCAGCTTCGACAAGATCCCCGGGCACATCCGCAACCCGGACACGTTCGACTTCCCGGTGCGCTACCGGGTGGTGGAGGGCGCCACGCCGCAGCGGCTGGTCCGCGAGGCCGACCCGGCGCTGCTGCGACCGTTCGTCGACGCGGCCCGCGACCTGGAGGCGGCCGGGGTCGCCGGGATCACCGGGGCGTGCGGGTTCCTCGTGCTGTTCCAGGCCGAACTCGCCGCCGCGGTGCGCGTCCCGCTGTGGTCGTCGAGCCTGGTGCAACTGCCGATGGTGCACCGCATGGTCGGGCGCCCGGTCGGGCTGCTGGTCGCCGACGAGGCCGCGCTGACCCCGCGCCACCTGGCCGCGATCGGCGCCGCCGACGTCCCGGTGGCGGTCACCGGCATGGCCGGGCAGCCGGAGTTCCGCGAGGTGATGCTGGAGGGGCGGCGCGACGCCCTCGACGTCGGGCGGCTCGCGGCCGAGGTGGACGAGCGGGTCGACGCGCTGTCCGACGCGCATCCGGAACTGGGTGCGCTGGTCGTCGAGTGCACCGACCTGGTGCCGTTCGCCCACCGGATCCAGGCGCGGCTGGGCGTGCCGGTGTTCGACGTCGTCACGCTGACCACGATGGCGTACGCGAGCCTCACCCGGCGGCCGTACCGCCCCGGTGGGTGACCGCGGGGCCGTCGCGCGGAAACCGGCTCCCGGCGCCCGTCCGGCGCTTAGCGTGGGACGAGGGGCGGCCTGCCCGGGGCGCCGGTGAGCGGAGGGAGAACGCGGTGACGGAGCCGGAGGAGGAGCAGGAGAAGACCCGCAAGACCGATCGGGTGCTGTTCTCGCCCGACGGCGACCCGCACCACACGCTCGCCGAGGCGCCCCAGCCGGACGAGCACCTGCCGCCCACCGTCACCCGGGACGGCCACACGGACGTGCTCGACGACGAGCAGTGAGCGCACCGTCCCGCCCGGGCTCGTCGGCCGGACGGGACGTGTCGCGGCCGGACCGGCGGATCGCCGTCACGCCGCCAGGACGTGCCGCGGTCAGACCGGCGGGATGCCGGAGCGGCCGATGTCCGACATGTCGTCGCCGATCTCGGTCCGGGTGCCGGCCACCGGCCCGGCACCGGCCTCGGTCCGGTCCTCCACGCAGGCGTCGCCCAGCCCGTGCATCAGCTCCCCGACGACCGCGAGCGCCGAGCCCTTGTCCGGGCAGGGCGCCCCGGTGGCGAGCACCTGACCGTCGCCGCCGACGACCGTGAACCCCACACTGCCGTCGGCCTCGCTCTCGATGACGAACTTCACAGCGCTCCTCCCGCTCAGCTCAGCTCACGCCGTGCGTCTGCAACCACAGCTCCAGCAGGCCCAGTTGCCACAACTTGTTGCTGCCGGCGGCGGCCTGGGCCCGGTCCGGCTCGGCCAGCAGCTCGTCGACGTACGCCCGGCGGAACAGCCCGCGCCGGCGCGCCTCGGGCGCACCCAGCGCCTCGACCACCAACTCTCGCACGGGACCGTCGACGTTGCGCAGCGCCGGCACCGGGAAGTAGCCCTTGGGCCGGTCGATGACCTCGGCCGGCAGCACCTCGCGGGCCACGTCCTTGAGCACACCCTTGCCGCCCTGCGCCAGCTTGTGCTCCGGCGGGCACGCCGCGGCGAGCGTGACCAGGTCCTGGTCGAGGAAGGGCGTACGCACCTCCAGCCCCCACGCCATGCTCATGCTGTCCACCCGCTTGACCGGGTCGTCGGGCAGCATCAGGTGCGTGTCCAGGCGCAGCACCGCGTCCACGGCGGTCTGCGCGCCCGGCGCGGCCAGGTCCGCGGCGACCAGTTCGCCGGAGGCGTCACCGTCGCAGGCGTACGCCGGTTCGACCACCTCGGTCAGCTCGGCGTGGTCGCGGTCGAAGAACGCGGCGGTGAACTCGGCCGTCGCGTCCTCTCGGGGCGAGCGGGCCAGCCGGTGGTGGTAGCCGTAGCCGGCGAACACCTCGTCGGCGCCCTGGCCGGACTGCGCCACCTTCACGTGCTTGGCGACCTGCTCGGAGAGCAGGTGGAACGCCACCACGTCGTGGCTGCCCATCGGTTCGGTCATGGCCGCCACGGTGGCGCGTACGGCCGGACCGAGATCGCCGTCGGCGAGCCGGATGCGGTGGTGGTCGGTGCCGAACGTGCGGGCCACCAGGTCGGAGTAGTGGAACTCGTCGCCGGTCTCGTCGCCGCGGCTGTCGAAGCCGATGCTGAACGTCTGGAGGTGGTGCTGTCCGGCGTCGTCGAGCAGCGCCACGATCATGCTGGAGTCGAGCCCGCCGGAGAGCAGCACCCCGACCGGCACGTCCGCGACCAGCCGGCGGCGTACGGCGGTGCGCAGCGCGTCCCCGACGGCGGCCCGCCAGTCGGCGGCGTCCATGCCGTCGTGGGCCGGGTCGCGCCGGTACTCGGGCCGCCAGTAGACGCGCTCCCGGCTGCGCCCGTCGGCCTCGATCACCCGGACGGTGGCCGGCGGCAGCTTGCGTATCCCGCGCAGGATCGTGCGGGGCGCCGGCACGATCGAGTGCCAGGACAGGTAGTGGTGCAGCGCGACCGGGTCGATGCCGGTGTCGACGTCACCGCCGGCCAGCAGCGCCGGCAGCGTGGAGGCGAACCGGAGCCGGCCGGGCGACTCGGCGAGGTAGAGCGGCTTGATGCCGAGCCGGTCGCGGGCCAGCACGAGGCGGCGGCGCCGCCGGTCCACCAGCGCGACCGCGAACATGCCGACCAGGTGGTCGACGAACCGCTCCCCCCACTGCGCGTACGCCACCAGGATCACCTCGGTGTCGCTGGTGCTGCGGAAGGTGTGCCCGGCCGCGCGCAGCTCGTCGCGCAGCTCCGGGTAGTTGTAGACGCAGCCGTTGAAGACCAGGGCCAGGCCGAGGTCGTCGCGGACCATCGGCTGGGCGCCGGCCTCGGACAGGTCGATCACTGTCAGCCGACGGTGCCCGAGGGTGATCCAGCCGTCACTCCACGTGCCCTCGCCGTCCGGGCCGCGTGAGCGCATGGCAGCGGTCATCCGGGTCACCGCGGCGGCGTCGGGGGCGGCCCCGTCGAATCTGGCCTCACCGCTGATCCCGCACATCTCAGCGTCCACCGGTCAGTCGGGGAGCACCCACCACGCCAACCTCCCGCCACGTCGTCTCCCGGGCGGTCCGCCGGGTACGGCGACTACCCGGCCTGTGGCGAAGGAAACCCGGATGGGCTGTTGGCGAGCCGGGCACGGCGCGCCGTCGTACGGTGGCGGTACGGGCCATGTCCCCGGGCGGTCCGGCCACGGGACGTGGCCAGGATCAACGACGCCTGCCAGGAGGACGTGTGTTCGCCAATTCCGAGGAACTCCTGCGATACCTCACCGACGAGGACGTGAAGTTCGTCGACGTACGTTTCTGTGACCTGCCCGGCGTGATGCAGCACTTCAACCTGCCGGTCGAGTCGTTCGACGACAGCGTGTTCACCGACGGTCTCGCCTTCGACGGCTCGTCGATCCGTGGTTTCCAGTCGATCCACGAGTCGGACATGCTGCTGCTGCCGGACGTGGCGACCGCGTTCGTGGACCCGTTCCGCACGCAGAAGACCGTCGCGTTGAACTTCTTCGTCCACGACCCGTTCACCCGCGAGGCGTACTCCCGCGACCCGCGCAACGTGGCGAAGAAGGCCGAGGCGTACCTGGCGGCGAGCGGCATCGCCGACACCGCCTACTTCGGCGCCGAGGCGGAGTTCTACATCTTCGACTCCATCCGCCACGAGACCTCGGCACACCAGTCGTTCTACTACATCGACTCGATCGAGGGCGCCTGGAACAGCGGCCGGATCGAGGAGGGCGGCAACCGCGGCTACAAGACCGCGTACAAGGGTGGCTACTTCCCGGTGCCGCCGGTCGACCACTACGCCGACCTGCGCGACAGCATGGTCCGCCGGATGGTGGACGCCGGTTTCACCGTGGAGCGGTCGCACCACGAGGTGGGCACCGGCGGGCAGTCCGAGATCAACTACAGGTTCTCGACGCTGCTGCACTCGGCCGACGAGCTCCAGCTGTTCAAGTACCTGATCAAGAACGAGGCGTGGGCCGCCGGCAAGACCGCCACGTTCATGCCCAAGCCGCTGTTCGGTGACAACGGCTCCGGCATGCACACCCACCAGAGCCTGTGGCGCGGCGGCGAACCGTTGTTCTACGACGAGACCGGCTACGCCGGCCTGTCCGACACCGCCCGCTGGTACATCGGCGGCCTGCTGCACCACGCACCCTCGCTGCTCGCCTTCACCAACCCGACCATCAACTCCTACCGTCGTCTCGTCCCCGGCTTCGAGGCGCCGGTCAACCTGGTCTACTCCCAGCGCAACCGCTCCGCCTGCACCCGCATCCCGGTGACCGGCAGCAACCCGAAGGCCAAGCGCGTCGAGTTCCGGGTGCCGGACCCGTCGAGCAACCCGTACCTGGCGTTCTCCGCCATGCTCATGGCCGGTCTCGACGGCATCAAGAACAAGATCGAGCCGCCCGCGCCGATCGACAAGGACCTCTACGACCTGCCGCCGGAGGAGTGGGGCGACGTCAAGCAGGTCCCGGGCTCGCTGCCCGAGGCGCTGGCGGCGCTGGAGACCGACCACGACTACCTGCTCGACGGCAACGTCTTCACCGCCGACCTGATCTCCACCTGGGTCGACTGGAAGAACGCCAACGAGGTCGACCCGGTCCGGCTGCGCCCGACCCCGCACGAGTTCGCGCTCTACTTCGACTGCTGAGCCGTACCGCCACCGCCCCCGCCACCCGCGGGGGCGGTGGTCGGCGGAAACGGCCTCGGGCCGGCCCCCGCCCTCGTACCGTCGAGACATGACTCCGCCTCACGACGACACGCCGACCGTTCCGTGCCGGTGGAGCCGTCGGTGAGGCCGCGGCCCACCACCACCGCCACCACCACCCCGCAGATCCCCACCGTCCTGACCCTCGGGGTGGAAGAGGAGTTCCTGCTGCTGGACCCGGCCACCGGCGAGAGCATGCCGGTCGCCGACCGGGTACGCGGCGCGCTGTCCGGCACCGCCCGCGAGCAGAGCCGGCAGGAGTTCCGGCACAGCATGGTCGAGATGGTGACGCCGGTCAGTCCCGATCTCGGAGAGCTGCGGGAGCACCTGGTCACGCTGCGCCGGGCGGCCGCGCAGGCGGCCGACGCGGCCGGGGCGCGGCTGGTCGCCGTCGGCGCCACGCCGGTCTGCGAGGCCCACCGCACGGTGCCCGACGAGCAGCGCTACCACGACATGTCCCGCCGGTTCGGCCCGGTGGCCCACGACCCGGCGGTCTGCGGCTGCCACGTCCACGTCGGCGTGCCGGACCGGGAACTGGCAGTGCAGGTCTGCAACCACCTGCGCCCGTGGCTGCCGGTGGTGCAGGCGCTCACCGCGAACTCGCCGCTGCACGACGGGCGGGACACCGGCCACGCGAGCTGGCGCTCGATGCAGCTGGAACGGTGGCCGAGCATCGGACCGACACCGCACTTCGACTCCGCCGCCGACTACGACGCCACGGTGGCGGACCTGATCACCGCCGGGATCATGCTCGACGCCGCGATGGTCTACTGGTACGCCCGCCCGTCCGCGGCGTACCCGACGGTGGAGGTCCGGGTCGGCGACGTGTGCCCCACAGTCGACGACACGGTGTTGGTCGCCGGGCTGGTCCGGGCGCTCGTGGCCACCCTGATCGACGACGTCCGCGCCGGTGTGCCGGCACCCCGCATCCGGGACTGCCTGGTCGCCGCCGCGCACTGGCGGGCCGCCCACGACGGCGTCGACGGCAAGCTCGTGGACCTGCGCTCCGGTCGGCCCCGGCCGGCCTGGGACCTCGTCGACGACCTGGTCGTCACCGTCACGCCCGCGCTGGCCCGCCACGGTGACCTGGGTCTGGTCCGGCGCGAGCTGGACCGGGTGCGCCGGGACGGCACCGGCGCCACCCGGCAACGACGGATCATGGCCGGGACCGACGGGGACGTCCGCGCCGTGCTGGCGCACCTGGCCGCACAGACCGTCTCGACGTGAGTCGATGACCTCCCCGGACCGGACCGGCGACCGGTCAGCGCAACCCGGCGAACAGGTCGTCCTCGGGTGTGGCCGCGCCGGTGGTGTCCCGCACCCGCACGAACGTCTCCATGCTCATCAGCTCGGTGAACCGCTCCTGCCCCAGGCGCAGGAAGAAGATGTTCTCCGCCTGGCTGGCGTGCGCGGCGAGCGAGGCGAACTTCTGCCCGCCGTAGCCGCTGGTGTCGACCCAGGTGGTGATCTCGTCGTCCGGCAGGCCCAGCGCCGGCATCTCGTCGGTCGCCTCCGGCTCGGGGAACTCCACCCCGATCTCCTTCATGACGGTGCCGAACTGCTGGAACGCGCTGCGCGGCACTGTGGTCCAGTAGACCTTGGCCGGGATGCCGGTCTGCTCCACAGCGGCCATGGTGATCCGGTGGGCCTGGATGTGGTCCGGGTGGCCGTAGAAGCCGTTCTCGTCGTAGGTGACCACCACGTCGGGGCGGTAGCGCCGGATCAGCTCGGCCAGCCGGTCGGCCGCCTCGGCCACCGGCGTGTTCCAGAACGCGCCGGGCGCGTCGTTCGTCGCCCAGCCCATCATCCCGGAGTCGCCGTAGTCGAGCGTCTCCAGGTGGGTGACCTTGAGCGCCTCGCAACTGGCGGCCAGCTCGGCGCGGCGCATCTCGACCACGGCCTTCGGGTCGTGGCCGGGGTCGCCCGGTTTGATCCCGCCGGGACCGTCGCCGCACCCCCCGTCGGTGCACGTCACGAGCACAGTGGTGACGCCCTCGGCCGCATAGCGCGCCAGGACGCCGCCGGTGCTCGTCGCCTCGTCGTCGGGGTGCGCGTGCACCGCCATCAGGGTCAGGGATCGATCGGTCACCCCGTCACCATACGAGCATCGGCCGACGAACTAGCATTGCCCGGTCCGCAGACGGCGACGGAAGCGAGGCGCGATGGGTTGGCTCCAGCGGTTGCTCGGTGGCGGACGGGTCGAACTGGACCCCGCACGTCAGCAGGAGCTGCTGCGGGACGTGCGGCGGTCCTACGGGGCGCACGCCCGCCTCCGGTTCCCGGAGCAGGCCGACGCGATCACACGGCTGCTGTCCGATGACGACGGTCTCGTGGTGGCCGCCGGGATCGTCTGCGAGGCCGCCGACCAGGCGCACGCCGACCTCCAGGGCCAGGCGCAGGAGGTGTTCCGGCGCACCGGGCGGCGGCTGCTGGTGCACCGCCGGAACTACCGGCCCCTGTGGAAGGAGGCCGGGCCGGCGCTGCGCTGGCCGCTCGGCGCGCTGCCCAGCGGGCTGCACCCGTACGCGCAGGTCAGCGCCGCCGTGGCGGTGGTCGGCGGGCGGGCCGACCGGCTGGACCGGGTGACCGACCCGCAGCCGTTCGTGACGCGCCTGTTCGAGGTGCTCGACCTGACCACCGCCGGCTGGGAGTTCGGCCGGGTGCGTGTGGACACCGACAGCGCGAGGCTCGTGGAGCGGCTGATGGGCACCGGCGCGCGGGTGCTCGCGACGATGGACGACCCGCCCCGGCTGCCGCCGGCGGTACGGGAGATGATGCGCCGCAACCACCGCATCGCCGTGTACGACCCGGCCGGTCCCCGCGTGGTCGGCGAGCTGAACCTGGGCGCGCGGCTGCGCGAGACGCTGCTGGCCTGACCGGCGGCACGCCCCGCCCCGGCCGGGTGACCGAAGCGGGGTGCGTCGGTGCTCAGGTGGTCGTGCAGGTGAGGTTCGCCGGCGGGTTGTTGCTGCCGTTGACGGCACCGATGAAGCCGAACGTGGTGGAGCCGCCGGCCGGCACCGAGCCGTTGTAGTCGACGTTGCGCACCGTCACGTTCGCGCCGTTCTGGGTGTGCGTGCCGCTCCAGATCTGGTTGATCACCTGCCCGTTCGGGAACGTCCAGGAGACCGTCCAGCCGCGGATCGCGGTGGCGCCGGCGGTCACCGTGACCTCGGCCTGGAAGCCACCGGACCAGGAGCCGGTGATCGCGTACGTGGCACGCGCGCCGGACGGCGCCGGGGAGCTGGTGGTGGGCGCCGGGCTCGGCGTCGTACTCGATGTGGGTGTGACGGTCGGGGTCGGCGACGGCGTCACGCCGGGCCGGGCCGCGCGGTAGGTGTGCCCGGCGCGGACGGTGAGCGCGACGACGTCGGACTCCGGCCGGGTGGTGGCGGGTGTGCTGCCGTCGGTGACGTCGGCGAGGGTGAAGCTCCCGGTGAACAGCCGGGACCGCAGTCGCAGCGTGCCGTCGCGGTCGGCGCGGACGGTGATCTCGTCGGCCTGGCCGCTGCTCCAGGTCAGCGACACCGTGTAGCCGCCCCGGCCGCGCAGGCCCGCGACCTGCCCGGCGGGCCAGGCGGTCGGCAGCGCGGGCAGCAGGTGCAGCTCGCCGGTGTGGCTGTGCAGCAGCATCTCGGCGATGCCCGAGGTGGCGCCGAAGTTGCCGTCGATCTGGAACGGCGGGTGCAGGTCGAACATGTTCGGCGCGAGCCGGTCGGTACGCACCAGGTCGCGCAGGAGCTTGTGGGCGCGGGCGCCGTCCTCCAGCCGCGCCCAGAAATTGATCTTCCAGGCGAGGGACCAGCCGGTCCCGTCGTCGCCGCGCAGCTCCAGCGTCCTGCGGGCGGCCTCGTACAGCGCCGGGGTGCCGCGCCTGGTGATCTGGTTGCCGGGGTGCAGCCCGTACAGGTGGGAGACGTGCCGGTGGGTGCGTTCGGTCTCGACCCAGTCGGCCAGCCACTCCTGCACGTTCCCCCGGGAGCCGACGCGGCTCGGCGGCAGCCGGTCCCTGGCGGTGCGCACCTGGGACCGGAAGGTGGTGTCGACGCCGAGCACCTCGCTCGCCCGGGCCGCGGCGTCGAACAGGTCGCGCAGGATCTGGTTGTCCATCGTCGGGCCGGCGCAGACGCTGGCGTTCGCGTGGTGCGCCAGCTCCGGCGAGTTCGACGGGTTCGTCACCAGGTAGCCGAGCGTCGGGTGGGCGACCAGGGTGTCGAGGAAGAACTGGGCGGCGCCCTTGAGCGCCGGGTAGTTGGCCTGGAGGAAACCGCTGTCGCCGGTGAACAGGTAGTGGTCCCAGATGAGCGTGCTCAGCCAGGCCCCGCCAGTCTGCCACATGCCCCAGAACGCGCCGTCCACGACCGACGCGCCCCGCCAGGCGTCGGTGTTGTGGTGGGTGACCCAGCCGCCGGCGCCGTACTGCGCCTGGGCGACCCGCGCGCCGGTCACGGTGAGGTCCTTGACCATGTCGAAGACCGGCAGGAAGCACTCTGAGAGGTTCGTGGTGTCGGCCGGCCAGTAGTTCATCGGCAGGTTGGCGTTGACCGTGTACTTCGAGTCCCAGGACGGCGTCAGCGAGTCGTTCCAGATGCCCTGGAGGTTCGCCGGCTGGGTGCCCGGCCGCGACGAGGAGATCAGCAGGTACCGCCCGAACTGGAACAGCAGCGCGGCGAACTGCGGGTCGTTGGTGCTCGCGTGCTGCGCGATCCGTACGTCCGTGGGCTGGTCGGCGGCGGCCGTGTGGCCCAGGTCGATCGTGACCCGGTCGAACAGCGCCTGGTAGTCGGCGCGGTGGCGGGTGCGGAGCTGGTCGGCGGCGACGCTCTTGGCGGCGTTCAGCCGGTTGCGGGCGATGCCCTGGTAGTCGCCGTTGACGGTGCGGTAGTTGACGTAGCTGGACCCGATCGAGACCAGGACCGTCACGCTGGTGGCGCCGGACACCCGCAGCGTGCCGCCGGAGCTGCTGACCGTGCCGCCGGTGACGGCGGCGTTCGCCAGCGCGAGGAACCGTACCGAGCCGGTGACCCCCTCCATCGACCCGGAGACGCCGTCGAGCGCGATGGTCGCGCCGTCCGGGCTGGACACGGTGGTCCGCTGCGGGCTGTCGAACGCGGCGGAGAACGTGATCGCGTTCGCGCGGTCGGCGGTCAGCCGGAGCACCATGACCTGGTCGGGCGCGCTGGCGAACACCTCCCGCTGGTACCGGACGCCGCCCTGCACGTACGTGGTGGTGACGGTGGCGGTGGTGAGGTCGAGCGTCCGGTTGTACTGCGTCGCCCCGCTCGCCGAACCGAAGGCGAGCCGGAGGTCGCCGACGGTCTGGTACGCGAGCTGACCACCCGGGCTGCCCATCATGGTCTGGTTGATCAGGTCCTGGGCCGAGGTCCACTGGTCGGCGAAGACCCGACGCCGGATCTCGGCCAGGTTGGCCGCGCCCCTGGTGTTCGCCGAGTCGTACGGGCCGCCGGCCCAGACGGTGTCCTCGTTGAGCTGGAGCCGTTCGGTGTCGACGTTGCCGAACACCATCGCGCCGAGCCGCCCGTTGCCGATCGGCAGGGCACGCAGCCAGTCGGTGCCGGCCGGTTCGTCGTACCAGAGTGCCAGGTCGTTCGCGGCCAGTACCTGTGGTGGCGCCGCCGAGCCGGCGCGTGCGGCGGCGCTCCAGGCGGCCGGCACCAGCGCGGCACCGGCCCCGGCCGCGCCGGCCTTGAGGATGTTCCTTCGGGTCACGTCGGACATGGTCTTCTCCTCGCAGGGCGGGTCGGGCGGTGGTGCGGCCGGTGCGCGGGCGGGTCGGCGTCGGCCCGCCCGCGCACCGGGTGCGGTGGCTACCTCGCGCAGGCGACGCCGTTGAGGGTGAACGCCGCCGGTGCGGCCGTGTTGCCGGTGTGGTTCGCCTGGAAGCCGAGGCTGACCGAGGCGCCGGGCGCGATGGTGGAGTTGTAGGAGACGTTGCGGGCGGTCACCTGACCGGAGCCGGGCGAGTAGGTGGCGTTCCAGCCGGAGGTGATGGTCTGCCCGCCCGGCAGGGTGAAGACCAGCGACCAGCCGTTGATCGCGCTGCCGCCGGTGTTGGTGACGGTGAGGTCTTCGGTCAGGCCGGTGTTCCAGGCGTTCACCGTCGCGGTGACCCTGCAGGCGACGCCGGACGGCGGCGGGGTGGTCGGGCCGGGGGTGGTCGGCGCGGGTGTGGTGGGCGGCGGCGTCGTGCTCTGGAACTGGGTGAAGAACTGCCACGTCTCCCCCGGCAGCCAGGTACGCGAGCCGCTGTCACCCGGCGCGCCGTCCTGCGGGGCGGCGATGTGCCCCTCGTCGAAGGCCGCCCACACCACCGGGTACCCCGCCCGGCAGCCCGTGTACGTGGTGGTGCGGTGGCTCAGGCTGCCCTGGCCCGGCTCGGGCGGGTTCTGCGTGGCGCAGCCGTTGTTGCGGACGAACCGGTCGCGCATCGTCCGCCCGCCGGCGATGCCGAGGACGCCGTCGCGGATGCCGTGCGCGGCGAAGTACGCGATCGGCTGCGTGCCGCCGCTGCATCCGCTGAGCTGGCCGCCGGCGTAGACGGCCACCGCCCGGAAGACGGTGGGCCGGGCGCAGGCGACGGCGTAGCTCATGGCGCCGCCGTAGCTGAACCCGAGCGCGAAGCGCTGGCTGGTGTCCACGCACAGGCCGGCGTCGACACGGCGCAGGATGTCGTCGACGAAGGTGATGTCCTCGCCGCCGGCGTTGGCCCAGCCGTTGTTGAGCCCCTGCGGCGCGACGAAGATGGTGCTGTTGTTCGCCAGCCGCTGCAACCCGTAGTACGACCACACGTCGCGTTGGACGGTCTGGCCGGTGGCGACGTCGGTGGCGGTGCCGCCGCGCCAGTGGAAGCCGACGACCAGCCGGTACTGGCGGTTGACGTCGTAGCCGTCGGGCACCCGCAGGATGAACGTGCGGTTCTTGCCGCTGCTGGTGACGGTGTGCGTCCCGCTGGCCAGCGTCGGGGCCTTCCCGCAGCCGGCCGCCGCGGCCGCCGCGCCGACGTTCGCGGCCCGGGCGCTGCCGCCCAGTGAGCCGCCGACCATGGCGGCGCCCATGCCCAGGGCCAGCAGGATCGCGGCGGTGACCGACCCGGCTCTCGTTCTGCGCTTCGACATCTGAGGTCTCCTCCGGTAATGGTGGGGTGGGCCGGTCTAGCGGAACTGCCACCAGTTGACGTTGAGCAGGTAGCCGCTGCCGCCGGCGAAGCGCAGGAACACGTCCTGGGTGCCGGTGGCGCCACTGACCGGGCAGGTGACCGTGGTCCACGTCTGCCAGCCGCCGGTGCCGCCGACGGCGCAGGTGCCGGCCACGGCGCCGGTGGGGCTGCCCAGCCGCACCTCGATCCGGCCGCCGGCCGTCGCCGAGGCCACCCGGGCGGTGAACGAGCCGGCGCCGGCGCCGAACGCGACGCCCTTGACCTTGATGTAGTCGCCGTTCTCGATCCAGCCGACGTTCCTCCCGCCCTCGCTCGACGGTTCCGTCTCGACGCCCGCGGACCAGGCGATCGTCTCCGCCTCCTGGCGCACGTACGGGTTGAGCGTGCCGACCTGCGGTGCGCCGGCGCTGGTCATGTTGATCGTCGGGATGGTGCCGTCGGAGCGGTAGCTGAACTTCTCCACCGCCACGGACCGGGTGAAGCCGCCACCGCCCGGCAGCGCGCCGTTGTGGTAGAAGAAGTACGAGCCGCCGTTGAAGTCGATGATCGAGGCGTGGTTGGTGAAGCTGCCGCCCTGGCGGGGCATGATCGTGCCGCGGTAGGTCCACGGACCGGTCGGGCCGGGTGCGGTGGAGTAACCGATGAACTCCGAGCAGCACTCGGCCGCGAAGACGTTGTAGTAGGTCCCGTTGCGCTTGTAGACCCAGGGCCCTTCCTCGTACAGCGTGGGACGGCTGGTGTTCCCGCTGCGGGCGCCGAAGCCCGCTGTGGTCAGCGGGATCTGGGTCGGGCCGCCGGAGAACGACACCATGTCGGCGTTCAGCCGCACGTACCAGAGGTTCGGGTTGCCCCAGTACAGGTACGCCTGCCCGGTGTCGTCGACGAAGGCGTGCGGGTCGATCTCACCGTTCTCCACCAGCGGACGGCCGATGGCGTCCCGGAACGGGCCGGTCGGGCTGTCGGAGACACCGACGCCGATCGCCATCCGGCCGGTGGCCCGGTTCTTGACCGGGACGTACCAGTAGAAGCGGCCGTTGCGGTAGACGGTCTGGCCGGCCCACGCGTCGGCGCTGGCCCAGCTGAAGGTGGCCAGGTTCATCGGCGAGCCGTGGTCGGTCCAGTTGACCATGTCGGCCGACGAGTAGACCCGCCACTCCTTCATGGTGAAGTAGGTCGAGCCGTCCTCGTCGTGGCCGGTGTAGAGGTAGACCCGGCCGTTGTGCACCAGCGCCGCCGGGTCGGCCGTGTAGATGGTCTGGACGACGGGGTTGTCCGCGTGGGCGACAGCAGGCGTCAGCGCGACCGCGCAGAGCATGCTCGCGAACAGCGCGACGCCGCGTCGCAGGAGTCTTCTGGTCATGACGGCCTCCTCGGTCAGGGCGTGATGCGGAAGGTGGCGTCCTGGCGGTCGCTCGCGCTCGACGCCGAGCCGAGTGGGTCGATCCGCAGCAGGTAGTTGGCGTGCCGCAGGTAGCGGTCCGGGAAGTTGTGCGACCGGAACGACGTCCACGAGGCGTCGGCGAGTCCCGCGGTGCGGTGGAAGGTGGCGTCCGCCCGGAACGTGGCCGACCCGTCGTTGGGGTCGAGGCGGATGGCGTAGTTGCTGTGCCGCAGAAAGCTGCCCGGCCGGTTCACCGACTCGAACGACACGGCGGCGGGGTCGGCCAGGCCGGCCACCATCCGCCACATCTGGTCCTGGTAGGGATCGAACGGGTACGCGTCGACGCGGCCGACCCCGTTGCTGTGCCGTACCACGTGGTCGGGCAGGTTCGACGACTTGAGCCGGACCCAGTTCGGGGTGCCCCACCGGGAGATCATCGCGTTGTACTCGGCGTCGCTGATCCCGACGATCGAGCCGTGCTTGGCGTTCAGCGGCGGCGTGTAGTCGCGCTGGTTGAGCGCGGTCCACGAGTTGCCGCCGATGTTCGAGGTGGACCAGATGTAGTAGTCGGCGTTGACCGGGCTGAACGAGTCGCCCCAGAGCCGCCAGCCGCTGCCGTCGTTGTTCTTGACCAGCAGTGGCGCCTCGATCGCGTTGCCCTGCCGCAGTCCACTGGTGTACGTGGTGAAGCTGTTCGGCGCGCCGGTCGAGGAGCGGGCGCCGTGCAGCAGGCCGGTGGACAGGTTCTTGAAGTAGAGGTACGTGGTGCCACCGTCGACGACGACGTCACCGTCGAGCACCCCGAAGCCGGGGCTGAAGAACACCTGCTGCGGGCCGACTGTGATGAAATCGCTTGTGTAGTTGACCATCAGCACGTCGCCGCCGCTGTTGCAGGAGTAGACGATGCCGTACTGGCCGCGGCCGGCGTCCCAGAACGCCGTGGGCGCCCAGGTGTGCGAGTTGGGCAGCGTGTGCATCCGGATCCGGCGGTAGCCGGTGAGAGCGGTGAGGTCGGTCGAGTCCCACACGTGCAGGTACTGGCTGTTCAGGCCGAAGTTGGTGCCCTTGAGATCGGTGGCCAGGATGACGAACCTGCCGTCCCGCTTGCGGAACACGAACGGATCCCGCAGGCCCATCTGCCCCTGCGTCGGGGTGACCACCGGGTTGTTCTGGTTCAACGGCGTCCAGTTCAGACCGTCCCGGCTCACCGCCAGGTGCAGCCCGTAGTCCGCGCCCTGGAAGTTCGGCGTCTCGGTGAAGTAGGCCATCGCGTACGCGGTGTTCGCCGCCCACGCCACGCCGGGAAGGCCGGTGACCGACGCCGCGGTGAGTGCGCCGGATGCCGCCACGGCCTTGATGAGTGCTCGTCGACTGATCGCCACGGATCGGAACCCCTCTGCCGCCACGCTTGTGCGCGTGGATGGGTGGGACGTGATGACGCGGGCCGGACCGGCGTCTGATGTCGGCAGGAAGGGCTGGTGTTAGCGCTAACAGGATGCTGCCCAGGCATCCTTTCCGTACGCGCTCCGCCACCCCACCGGCGCCGGGCTCCCGTCCGTGCGCCGCATCTGCCTATATGGACTCTCATGGATGGAGGCGTCGGCCGTCAAGATGTGACGAACAGGTTTCGCGAAAGTTCCCGCGGAAAGCCGGAGATCCACGACCCGACCCGGCGAAGTCCTCCGGGGCGCGAAATGTTATCGATAACCTTTCGCGGGCGGTCTGAGCGGCGCGTACTCACCCTCGCGCCGCAGCCATAGACTTCCCTCGTGATCGAAGAAGGACCGCGGCCGCACCTGCGCAAGCCCCGGCGCGGTGACCTGCCCCTCGCGACGATCGCCGAACTCGCCGGAGTGTCCCCACCCACCGTCTCCAAGGTCCTCAACGGCCGGCGCGGGGTGGGCGAGCAGACCCGTCAGCGGGTGGAAGCCCTGCTCCGCGACCACGGCTACCGGCGACGGCAGACCACCGGCGCGGCCCTCTGCGTCGAGGTGGTCTTCCACCGGATGCTGTCCTCGATCGCCATGCAGATCCTGCGCGGCGTCCAGGAGGTCGCCGCCGCCCACGACCACACCGTCGGCTTCACCGACGTGCACCGGCTCGTGTCGGCCGGGCTGCCCTGGGCGGAGCAACTGCTGGTGCGGCAGCCGACCGCCGTCATCACGGCGTTCGCCCTGGTCACCGCCGAGGACGGCGAACGGTTCGAGGCCGACGGGATACCGCTGGTCGCCATCGACCCGACCGGCGACCTGTTCCCCACCCCCGCCGTCGGGTCCAACAACTGGAGCGGCGCGCTCGCCGCCACCCGGCACCTGCTCGAACTCGGCCATCGCCGGATCGGCGTGATCACCGGACCGGTCCGGGACCTGTCCGCGCGCGCCCGGCTGGACGGGTTCCACGCCGCGCTGGACTACGCCGGTGTCCCGTTCGACCAGAGCCTCGAACAGCGGGGCGTGTTCACCTTCGAGGACGGCCGCGACCTCGGCGCTCAGCTGCTCGCCCGGCCCGACCCGCCGACCGCTGTCGTCTGCGGCGACGACCTGCAGGCGATGGGCGTCTACGCGGCGGCCCGGGACGCCGGTCTGCGGATACCGGAGGATCTCAGCGTGGTGGGCTTCGACGACGTCGAGCAGGCGGCCTGGCTCGCGCCACCGCTGACCACGGTGCGGCAGCCGTTCGCCGAGATCGGCGCCACGGCCGCCCGGCTCGCCCTGACCCTGGCCGACGGCCGCGCCCCGGCCCAGGAGCGGTACGAACTCGGCACCACTCTCGTGGTACGGGCCAGCACCGCGCCGCCGTCGCGATGACCCCCGGCGGTCCTACCCCACCCGGACCGCGGCGTCCCGCATCAGCACTCCCCCACCCGTGCGCTCGACCCGGCGCGCCGAGCGGGGCGCCGGCGCGACCGGCCGGCCCACCCGGGCCACGTGCACGATCCGCTCCGGCGCCACGTCCAGCAGCGTGCCGAGCGCGTCCCGGGTGGCGGCCACGTCGACGAGCTGACTGAGCGGATGCGCGGCCAGCCCGGCCGTGTGCAGCGTCAGCCACATCCGCATGAGCACGCGTCCGAACTCGACCTGCCCGGCCGCGTCCAGACCGGGCGGCGCGACGAGCGCCAGCACCCCGCCGCCCTGCGCCAGCGGGTCACCGCCCGCGGCGGCGAGCAGCCGGGGCAGCCCCAGCGGGCGCAACGCCGGGTACGCCGCGAGCGCCGCCCGCAGTCCGGTGGCAGTGGCCCGGCCCAGCCCGAGGCACCTGTCACTGAGCCCGTCCGCCCGGTAGCGCGGGCCCGACCGGTCCAGGCGCAGCCAGCGGCGCAGCTCCGCGACCACCGCCGGGTCGGCGTACACCTGCCGGTCGGCCGTGCGCAGCAACGCGCGCAGCCGCCCGGCCGCCGGCACGGCACGGACCGCGCCACCGGCCCGCCGGGCGACCGCGTCCACGGCCGCGACCACGTCGGCGTCCGGCCCGGCGGTGAACCGGCCCCGGTGGGTACGCCGGTCCCACACGTCGGCGGTGCGGAACGGCGTCCGGTACGGCTGCCGTCCCGGCCGTAGCCGCCCCACCCGCCGGTCGGACTCGTCGTGGTCGGCGGCCCAGTCCAGCCGCAGCCCCGCGTCGGCGGCGACGATCAGGCAGGTCTCCACGAACGCGCCCAGCGACAGCCGCAGGTCGCGCCCGGTCGGGTCGCCCGCGGGAAGCGCGTCGGCCGGATCCCAGCCGACGGTGATCGCCCAGCGCTCGTAGCGCAGCCGCCACGGCTGGGTGTTGTGTGCGCTCGGCGCCCGCCAGCACAGCGGCTCCAGCGCGTGGAACGCGGCGAGGTCCATGCTCACCGCTCCCTGGCGTAGAACGCGTAGCCGTGCAGCGGGCGCCCGCCGAGGCGCCGGTACTGGGCCGCCGACGCCGGGTTGTCCCGCCCGACGTACGTGCTGCGCAGCGCCGTGTAGCCGCCGTCGTGCAGGTTGTGGTGCAGGTGCGCGGAGAGCAGCCGCTGGTAGCCGCGCCCCTGGAACTCCGGCACCACGCCCTTGACGATCAGCACTGCCTCCCGCCGGTACCGGCGGCGGGTGGCCAGCAGCCGAAGCTGGTTGACCGGGTTCAGGTCGCCGCGGACCGCGACCAGGAAGTCGCTGATGTCCGGCACGCAGAGCACGAACGCCACCGGCCGCCCGTCGCGGGTCAGGTAGAGCAGGAGCGACTCGTCCAGCAGGTACGCCAGGCCGTCGGTCTGCCGCCGCAGTTGCGCCGCGGAGATCGGCGTGTAGTAGCCGAGCTGGGCGAAGGAGTCGTTGAGCATCCCGCGCAGCAGGTCGAGCTGCTCGTCGAGCCGCCGCGTGTTACCCCGGTGCAGTTCCAGCCGCGCGCCGTCGGGCTGGACCCCCAGCGCGGGCGGCGGCTCGACCGGCGGCGGGACCGGGCAGATCCACGTGTCGGAGACGAACCGCCCGGCGAACCCGTTCTCCTCGTACGCGTCCGGGTAGTACGGCGGGTTCCACGCGCTGTCCACGAAACCCCGGTCGGCGTACCCGGAGGTGATCACGCCGCCGGCCTGGTTGGGCAGCAGTGCCACCGGCCCGAACAGCAGGTCCCGGCCGGGCGTCGCGTACGCGCCGATCGCGTCGAACAGCGGCCGGGCAGCCGGCGCGGTGAACTCGGTGAGCCCGAACAGCTGGCAGCGGCGCCCCATCTCGGCGTCGAAGTCCGCGTCGGTGTGCAGCGTGGTCCGCCCGGCCACGGTGCCGGTGGCGTCGCGCAGCACGTACATCGGCACGCCGTCGCGCCACCAGCGGCGGATCTGCTGCCGGGGCGTCGGCACGTACCGGGGCTCGTCGGCGTACAGCCGGTCGGTGAGGGCGAGGAAGTCGCGCAGGCCGCGCCGGCCGGTCACGCGCTCGAACCGGTGGCCGGTCACCGGCGCACCGCCGGTCCGGTCGTCTCCGCGCCCAGCGGCGTGAACCGCTCGATGTGGCCCATCGCGCCGTCCTCGGCCCGCCACGCGCCGTTGGAGTAGCCGTCCGGGGAGGCGGTGTAGAGCCGGATGAACCCGGCGGTGGCGTTGCGGTCGCCGTCGGTCAGCCACATCATCAGCTTGCGGTGGTGCCGGGTCCGGGCGAAGCGCAGCAGCGCGTCCCGGTCGGTGAAGAACGCGATCGTGCCGAGCGTCAGCGGGAACTGCCAGTAGACGGTGTGCCAGCAGTAGCCGGACATCCGGCGCATGTCGCGCACCATCCGGATCCAGTCGGGGGCCAGGCGCAGCAGCACCAGCGGGTTCGCGTACCGGGTGCCGCCGATGAACATGGCGCCGGCGCGGGCCTGCGCGGGGGCGCGGGAGAAGTCACGGGTACGCATCGCTCACCTCACCAGGTAGACGTTCTTGAGCTTCTGCATGTCGGCGAACGGGCCGCCGTCGGTTTCGTACAGCTCGACCCGCAGGTCGCCGGCGGTCGGGTCCTCCACCAGGGACTGCGCGAAGTCCCGCGACACCGAGGTCAGATGCGCGCGTACCCCGTCGCGGCAGGCGTCGGCGAGCGCCGCGCGTGCCGCGGCGTCCAGCGGGCGGCGCAGCTCGACGTGGATCACCGGCCGGGTCTCCAGCGCCGCGTCCTCGTGCAGCGTGAGACAGAACCTGTTGATCTCGGCGGCGTACGGGTTGCCGGTGTAGAGGCCGTACTCGACGTCCTGCGGGTAGAGGTTCGCGCCCAGGTAGGACACGGTGGAGTCGCTGCGGCCGAACAACAGCAGCAGCGGCAGCGTCATCCGCTCCTCGGACACCGCGGTACGGAACTCGGCGCGGCGTACCGGGTCGGCGTGGGCCAGCTCAACGATCCGCCGGTACGGCACCAGCAGCGCCTCGTCGCCGACGTTGTAGCGCAGCCGGGGCTGGAGCACGTGCGGGCTGGCCACAGTGCAGAGCAGTTCCCGCCGCTCGTTCGTCTCCAGGTAGGTGGCGAACGGGTTGTACTGGAACACCATCGGCAGCCGCTGCTCGCCGCGGCCGAGCAGTTCCGCGCGCAGTCCCGCGTCGGTGCGCAGCCGCCGCCGCAGCCACACCGTGAACCGGGTCTCCGCACCGATGCCGATGGTCAGGTCCGACGCCCCGTACGCCGAGCGTACCCGCACGAACCGCTGCTCCAGGTAGTCGCGCAGTGCCTCGGTCATCCCCTCGCCGCCGCAACTGGCGAAGATCCGGTACCGCGACCACTGGAAGTCCTCGGCGTCGAGCCGGTCCCGCAGGTGCTTGAGGAACGGCGGGTACGCGGTCACGAGGTAGTCGTGGCCGGGACCGAACTCGCGCAGCGTGTCGACGATCTTCCCGAGGTCCGGGCCGGTGTTCTTCACAGTCGCGATCCGGGCCATCGCCGCGCCGGTGGTGGTGCCGGTCGCCCAGGCGCCCATCGAGTACGCGTTGATCACGAACGGCCGGCGCATCGGGAACGCCAGTCCGGTGTAGCCGGCGATGTCCCGGTGCACCGCCCGTAGTTCCCGCTCGCCGCGTGGCCAGTTGAACGGCCGCCCGGACGAGCCGGCCGACTCGTCGACCACCACGCCCCGATCCGGCATCCGCCCGTCCCGGCAGCGGGCGGAGGCGTCGTACGCCATGACGTACCCGTGCTTGTCGGTCTCCGGGAAGTCCCGCAGCCGGCGGCGCAGACCGCCCGGGCGGGCCCGCAGGAACGCCTGGTAAGCAGGCACCCGCCGGGCGGCCCGCACGCAGGTCGACCGCGCGTTCGCGGCGGCGAGCCGGTCGAGGACCGGGTGGTGGCGCCGGGCCAGCCAGCGCCAGCCGGCGGGGTGGTGGGCGACGAGCCGGGCCAGCGCGGCGACCGCGCGGCCGGCGGGGGCCAGCGCGGCCTCGGCGGACAGGGGCGTGTCGACGGTACGTGCAGCGGCGTGTCGGTGCAGCGTCTCGGCCATGAGAAGCATCCTGTCGACGCCGCCGCGCCCGCACATGAGCGACGGGACGGTACTGCGCTGAGTACGCGTACCCAGCCGGCCGCCCGCCGCGACCGGATGCGGGAATCATGAAAAACCGGACTTAAGGGGTAGCGACCTGGAACCTTTACCGCTGTGAGCGTCGGGGCCTTCCGGCTCCGACCAGCCACAACGGGGGAAGAGGAAGATGGTTCACAAGGGATGGCGGCGACCGGCGTCGGCGCTGGCGGTGCTCGCCGTGCTGGCGTCGTCGTCGACGTTCGCGGTGGTGGTCTCACCCTCACCCGCCTCGGCCACCGTCCCCGGCCAGCCGGGAGTGCCCCAGCCCGGCACACCCATCTTCACCGAGGACTTCTCCAACGAGAGCGCGGCCGACGAGCCGATCCGCATCGGCTCCTACACCGGCTCCCCGGTTCGGTCTACGTGCCGGGCCCGGGAGGCAGCGGCGCGGACAGCGAGACGTACACGGCGGACCCGGCGTGGAGCCCCGGCGCGGCGCAGTGCAACGGCTGGATCATGCGCCAGACGTCGCCACTGCCGCCCAACGGCGGCAGCCCGCCGGTGACAAACAACGACAACTGCGCCCGGAACGCCGCCTGGGACCGGCTGCGCGAGATGGCCCGTGACATGGGGCTGTTCCAGGGACAGAGCACCGAGGAGGCGGCCACCAACCAGGTGCTCACCGAGTACACCAACGGCACGACCGCCCAGCTGCCCGGATACCAGTTGGAGACGGACAACAACTCGATCCCGGCAGTGGGCGGGCACTTCTACGAGGTCTCGGCGATCTTCGCCGAGCGGAACTGCACCGTCCCCTTCGCGCAGCGGGCACGCCTGCGCTTCGAGCTGCTCCTCAACGGGGTGCCGACGGTGCTCGCGGAGAACCTGAGCCCGTGTACGGATCCGGGTGCCGTGATCGTCAACAACACGTGGATCGCGAAGCTGCAGTCGACGGCGCTGCAACTGTCGGTGGCCGACACGCCGACACTGGGGCTCCGGCTCTACAACGCGACCGCCACCGGCACCGGCAACGACGTGGCGTTCGACCTTCCGCAGATCGTGGACGTGACCCCGCAACTGGACAAGGCGTTCAGCCCGGCCACCATCGCGCAGGGGCAGACGTCCACGCTGACGTTCACCGTCACCAACACCGACGACCTGCGGGCCAAGAACGGGATGAGTTTCACCGACGACCTTCCCGCCGGCGTGACCGCGACCGGGGTGAACAGCACCACCTGCTCGGACGCCACGGTGACCGCGGCAGCCGGCGCGACCTCGGTGGTCTTCGACGGTGACATCGGCCTGGGCGTCGCGTCCTGCACCGTCTCCGTCGAGGTGACTGCCGACGTGGTCGGCTCGTACACGAACACCGGATGCGCCGGGCCGGACGGCACGCCGATCCCCGGCTGTGAGAGCAACTTCCCGGCCATCGTCGGGATCAACCCGCCCGGCTCCGCCACGCTCCAGGTCATCCCCGCGGTCGACCTGGCCGTGGCGAAGACGGCGAGCCCGAACCCGTACGTGCCGGGCGCGCCACTGACCTACACGGTCACCGTGACGAACGGCGGGCCGTCCGACGCCGTCGGCGCCACTGTGACCGATCCCCTGCCGGCGCCCGGGTTCACCTGGACCTGCGCGGCGTCCACCGGCAGCACCTGCACCGCCTCCGGAAGCGGGGACATCAGCGACACCGTCACCGTGCTCGCGGGCGGGACGCTCACGTACACGATCAGCGGGACCGTGCCGTCGGGCACCATCGGCGACCTGACGAACACCGCAACGGTCACCCCGCCCGAGGGTGTCTCCGATCCCGGCTGCACGCCCACCTGCGCCGCGACGGTGGTGACCCTGGCGGCGCCCGCCGTCGACCTGGCCGTCACGAAGACGGCGACCCCTGACCCGTACGTGCCGGGGGCGTCGCTGACGTACACGGTCAGCGTCACCAACGGCGGCCCGTCCGACGCCGTCGGCGCCACAGTCACTGACACGCTGCCGCTGGCCGGGTTCACCTGGACCTGCGCGGCGTCCACCGGCAGCACGTGCACCGCGTCGGGCAGCGGGGACATCGCCGACACCGTCACCGTGCTCGCGGGCGGAACTCTCACCTACACGATCAGCGGGACAGTGCCCGCCGGCACCACCGGCGACCTCACCAACACCACCACCGTGACCCCGCCCGAGGGCGTGACCGATCCCGGCTGCACGCCGAACTGCACGGCGACGGTCGTGACCCCGGGACAGCCCACCGTCGACCTGGCGGTGACCAAGACGGCGGCACCGACCCCGTACGTGCCGGGTACTCCCCTGGCGTACACGGTCACCGTCACCAACGGCGGGCCGTCGGACGCGGTCGGCGCCACTGTCACCGACGCCCTGCCGCTGCCCGGGTTCACCTGGACGTGCGCGGCGTCCACCGGCAGCACCTGTGCCGCGTCGGGCAGCGGGGACATCGCCGACACCGTCACAGTGCTCGCAGGCGGGACGCTCACCTACACGATCAGCGGGACCGTCCCCGCCGGAACCACCGGCGACCTGACGAACACCACCACCGTCACCCCGCCCGAGGGCGTCTCCGATCCCGGCTGCACCCCGAACTGCACCGCGACTGTGGTGACCCCGGCGGCGCCGACTGTCGACCTGGCGGTCACCAAGACCGGGACGCCGAATCCGTACGTGCCGGGCACTCCCCTGACGTACACGGTCACCGTCACCAACGGCGGGCCGTCGGACGCGGTCGGCGCCACAGTCACCGACGCCCTGCCGGTGCCCGGCTTCACCTGGACCTGCGCGGCGTCCACCGGCAGCACGTGCACCGCGTCGGGAAGCGGGGACATCAGTGACACCGTCACCGTCCTCGCGGGCGGAACCCTCACGTACACGATCACCGGGACCGTCCCCGCCGGAACCACCGGCGACCTCACCAACACCACCACGGTCACCCCGCCGGAAGGGGTCACCGACCCCGGCTGCACCCCCGACTGCACCGCCACGGTCGTCACCCCGGCCCAGCCCGCAGTCGGCCTCGCCGTCAGCAAGACCGCGACCCCGAGCCCGTACGTGCCGGGGGCGGCGCTGACCTGGACCGTCACCGTCACCAATGCCGGCCCCTCGGACGCGGTCGGCGCCACGGTCGCGGACGATCTGCCGCTGGAGGGGTTCACCTGGACCTGTGAGGCGTCCACCGGCAGCGCGTGCACCGCCTCCGGAAGCGGAGACATCGACGACACCGTCACCGTCCGGGCCGGGGGCACACTGACCTACACGATCAGCGGGACCGTGCCGGCGGGCACCGCCGGCGACCTGACGAACACCGCCGTCCTCACCCCACCGGAGGGCGTCGCCGATCCCGGCTGCACCCCCAGTTGCCAGTCCACGACGGTGACGCCCGGCCTCCCCACAGTCGACCTCGCGATCACCAAGACCGCCGCTCCGAGCCCCTACGTGCCGGGCGCGCCGTTCACGTACACCGTCACCGTCACCAACGGCGGGCCCTCCGACGCCGTCGGCGCCACGGTGACCGACGCGCTGCCCGAGCCGCTGGCCGGGTTCGAGTGGACGTGCACAGCCGGTATCGGCAGCACCTGCACCGCCTCCGGGCTCGGAGACATCGACGACCGGGTCACCATCCGGGTCGGTGAGTCGGTCGTCTACACCATCACCGGAACGGTGCCGGCGGGAACCACGGGAGACCTCACCAACACCGCCACCGTCACACCGCCGGACGGCGCCACCGACCCCGACTGCGCCCCGAACTGCTCGGCCACCGCCGTGACTCCCGGCCGGCCCACGGTTGATTTGGCGGTGACCAAGACGGCGACGCCGAACCCGTACGTGCCGGGCACACCGCTGACCTACACGGTCACGGTCACCAACGGCGGACCGTCCGACGCCGTCGGCGCCACAGTGACCGACGTGCTGCCCGGCCCTCTGGCCAGGTTCGGCTGGTCCTGTGACGCCTCCGCCGGCAGCACGTGCACGGTCTCCGGTACCGGCAACATCAGCGACAGGGTCACCATCCGGGCCGGGGGGACGGTGACGTACACGATCACCGGTACCGTGCCGCCCAGCGCCACCGGAGACATCTCCAACACCGTCACGGTCACGCCGCCGGAAGGCGCCACCGATCCCGGATGCGCCCCGAACTGCTCGGCCGCCGTCGTGACTCCCGGCCAGACCACAGTCGACCTCGCGGTGACCAAGACCGGGACGCCGAACCCGTACGTGCCGGGAAGCCCGTTCACGTACACGGTCACCGTCACCAACGGCGGACCGTCCGACGCCGTCGGCGCCACGGTCACCGACACCCTGCTGCTGCCCGGCCTCACCTGGAGCTGTGAGGCGTCCACCGGCAGCACGTGTGCCGCATCGGGCACCGGCGACATCACCGACACCGTCACAGTGCTCGCGGGCGGCACGCTCACCTACACGATCACCGGAACCGTGCCGCCCGGCACCACCGGTGACCTCTCCAACACCACCACCGTCACACCGCCCGAAGGGGCTGCCGATCCCGATTGCACACCCAACTGCTCGGCCACCGTCGTGATCCCGGGCCAACCCACAGTCGGCCTCGCGGTGACCAAGACGGCCGCCCCGAATCCTTATGTGCCAGGGGAACCGCTGACGTACACAGTCACCGTCACCAACGGCGGCCCGTCCGACGCCGTGGGCGCCACAGTCACCGACCCCCTGCCGGTGGCCGGCTTCACCTGGACCTGCGCGGCGTCCACCGGCAGCACCTGCACCGCTTCGGGCACCGGCGACATCACCGACACCGTCACCGTCCGGGCCGGCGGAACGCTCACCTACACGATCACCGGGGCCGTGCCGGCCGGCACCACCGGCGGCCTCACCAACACCGCAACGGTCACCCCACCATCTGGTGCCGCCGACCCGGACTGCACGCCGAACTGCTCGGCGACGGTGGTCGTCGCCGGGCCGGTGCAGCCCACCCCGGTACCTCCCACGCCGGAACCGCCCACGCCGAAGCCACCCAAGCCGGGGCCGCCCAAGCCGATGCCGCCGTTGCCGGTGACCGGCAGTGGCATGGTCACCATCACCTCGATCGGGCTCGGGGCCGTGACACTCGGCGTTCTCCTGGTCGCCGGTCTGGTCATGACCCGCCGCTCGCGTCGACACCCCTGACCACCACCTGCGGTCATTACCGTCAGTCACCATCGCGACACTTGCCTAGCCCGCCGCCCGGAGCCGGGTGGAGACTCCGCCGCATGGAGAACGTGGAGCGTGAGCGCACGAACGAGCGCTTCGAGAAGGTGGCCGAGGAGACCTCGGAGACCGTGACCCACGCGGCCACGGTGCTGGAGGAGGAACTCGCGGCGGGGCTGGCCGGCGCCCGGCGGCTCGAGGAGAAGCTGACCGAGAGCCGGCGCGTGGACCCGGAGGCGTTCGACGAACTCGTCGCCCGGGTCCGCACCGACGGGCACGCCCTGATCGACACCGTGGTCGGGCAACTGAAGATGGCCGACGACCAGCGCGGCGAGGTGATCCGGCGGTACACCTCGGATGCCCACGACGCGCTGGACACCGTACTCAATCTGGCGCGGCTGGCCCCCGAGATCGCAAACGGGCTCGCGGACCGGCTGGCGTCGCCGGCCCCGAAGCGGCCGACGGACCGGTAGCCGCGCGATGGCGCCGACCACCGGGGTGGCCGGCGGGCACGTGGAACGAATGCTGGAGCGCTATCGCGGGCTCGCCCTCGGCGCGCTGCTCGACGACGTGCCCGACGACGGCCCGCGATACCTCTACGACCTGGTCGCGGAGTACCCACGGCGGTGGGGCAAGGGGCTGCGCGCCGCGCTGTGCCTGGCCACGTGCCGGGCGTTCGGCGGCGGCGACGCGGTGGGCCTCAACGCCGCGGTGACTGTGGAGCTGTTCCACAACGCCTTCCTCATCCACGACGACATCCAGGACGAAAGCGAGCAGCGGCGCGGTGGGCGGACCCTGCACGCCGAGTACGGCGTGGGCGTGGCCCTGAACGTCGGCAATATGACGAACCTGCTGGCGTTGCGGCGGCTGGCGGCGAATCGGGCGGCGCTCGGCTCCGGGATCGCCTGGCGGCTGTTCACCGAGACCGAGCTGATGATGCGCCACTCGCTGGAGGGGCAGGCCATCGAGATCGGCTGGATCCGCGACAACGTGTGCGACCTGGACGCCGACGACTACTACCGGATGTGCCTGAAGAAGACGTCCTGGTACACGTGCATCTACCCGTGCCGCACGGGGATCCTCGTGGCGACCGGCCGGGAGAACGCGGTCGACGTGCTGGACCGCTACGGCTGGTACCTGGGTGCGGCGTTCCAGATCCAGGACGACGCGCTCAACCTCACCGGCGACTACGCCCGGTACGGCAAGGAGATCGCCGGTGACCTGTGGGAGGGCAAGCGCACGCTGATCCTGATCGACTTCATGCGGCGGTGCACACCGGAGGAACGCGAACGGCTCGTGCGCCTGCTGAGCCGGACCCGTGCGGAGCGCACCGACGCCGAGGTGCGCTGGCTGCACGGGCGGCTGCTCGCGTACGACTGTGTGGAGTCGGCGCGGCGCAGCGCCCGGGATCTCGCGCTGGCCGCCCGGCGCGAGGGTGAGCGGGCGCTCGGCGACGCTGCCGACACCGAGGACGGCCGTTTTCTGCTGGAGCTGACCGACTACGTGGTGGAACGCGCGCGTTAGCCGCCCAGGATCCCGCGCAACCAGGTGAGCTGTTTGCGCTGGTGTTCGGCCTCGCCGCCCTCGTGGTCGTTGAACTCGTACACCCGCACGTCCTTGTCGCCGCCGTAGCGGTGGTAGGCGGCGAAGCATGTCGACGGCGGGCAGACCTGGTCCCGCAGGGCGATCGAGAACAGCGCCGGCGCGGTCGCGCGCGGCGCAAGCACCGCGGCGTCCAGGTAGGACAGGGTGCGGAACACCTGGTCGGCGCGGTCGCGGTGCAGCGCGAGGTAGTCGACGACCTCGGCGTACGGGCTGTCCCGGCCGGCGACGCGCACGCCCCGGCGGATGTCGCACAGGAACGGCACGTCCGGCATGACGCCGACGACGTCCGGGCACAGCGCGCCGGCGGCGAGAGCGAGGCCGCCGCCCTGGCTGAAGCCGGTGACCGCCACCCGCGCGGGGTCGACGGCCGGGTGCCGCCGGGCGGCCTCGGCGAAGCGCACCGCGTCGGTGATCAGCCGCCGGTAGTAGTGGTCGGCCGGGTCGGCCATGCCCCGGGTGAGGAAGCCGGGCACGGTGCCGGCCGGGTACGGGTGCGGGTCGGGCGTGCCGCCGGTGGCGGCGCTCCAGCCCTGGCCCCGGCTGTCCATGATCAGGTGCGCGAAGCCCGCCGCCGCCCAGAACAGCTTCTCGTGCGCCAGGCCGCGGCCCCGGCCGTAGCCGAGGTACTCGACCAGGCAGGGCAGCGGCCCGTCGGCCCCGGCGGGCAGGTGCAGCCATCCGCGTACCGGTTCGCCGCCGAAGCCGGGGATCGTGGCGGCGTACGTGCGGATCTGGGTCAGGCCGGTGTCGACCGGCTCGTAGACCGCCGCCTCCGGGTCGCCGCCGCCGTCGAGGGTGCGCGACCAGAACGCGTCAAGGTCCGCCGGCACGTCCAGCTCCGGCCGGTACGCGAGGCAGCCGGCCAGGTCGAGGTCGGTCAGCGGCACGACGCGGCCTCCTGCACGGCGGCGGCGAACCAGCCGGTGATGGTGCTCGGGTGGGTGATGGCGGTGCCGACAACGACCGTCCACGCGCCCGCCCGCAGCGCCTGCGCGGCCTGCTCGGGCGTGTGGATGCGCCCCTCGGCGACCACCGGGACGTCCACCGCGGCGGCGAGCCGGGCGACCAGGTCCAGGTCCGGCCCGTCGCCCTTGGTGGTGTACGCGGTGTACCCGGCGAGCGTGGTGCCGACCAGGTCGGCGCCAGCGGCGGCCGCCGCGATGCCCTCATCCAGCGTGGAGCAGTCGGCCATCACCAGCGCGCCGGTGCGCTCGTGCACGGCCGCGATCGTGTCGGCGAGGGTGCGGCCGTCGGGCCGGGGCCGGGACGTGCCGTCGAGCGCGACGACGTGCGCCCCGGCGTCGGCGACGGCGAGCGCGTGCTCCAGCGTCGGGGTGATGAAGACGTCGTCGTCGCCGTCCTTCCAGAGCCCGATCAGCGGCAGGTCCACCGCCGCGCGGATGGCGGCGATGTCAGCCAGTCCCTGGGCGCGGATGCCGGCGGCGCCGCCCCGGGCGGTGGCGAGCGCGACCCGGCGCATGGTGTCCGGGTCGCGCATGGGCTCACCCGGGTACGCCTGGCAGGAGACGACCAGGCGGTCACGGAGCTGGTCGACGAGCGCGTTCATGAGACCTTCCAGGCGAGCGAGGCGGCGCCGAGCAGCGGCGCGTCGGGGCCGAGGGTGGAGGCGAGCACGGGCACGCCGGCCAGGCCGGGCAGCGTCTCGGCGCGCACCGCGTCGCGCAGCGCCCGCCACCACGGCTCACCGAGGCCGGTGACGCCGCCGCCGATCACCACGGCGGCGGGGTCGAGCACGTTGACCAGGCCGCCGACGGCGGAACCGGCAGCCGCGCCGCCGAGCCGGACGACCTCCCGGGCCGCCTCGTCGCCGTCCGCGGCGAGCGCGGCGACGGCCCGCAGGTCGGCCACCGGCCGGCCGGTACGCCGGACGTACTCGGCGGTGAGTGCGGGACCGGCGGCGATCGCCTCCAGGTGCCCGCGCCTGCCGCACGTGCAGGCAAGCGTTCCGGCGTACGGGGACGGCTGGTGCCCGGCGTGCCCGGCGGCGCTGTGCGCACCGGCGAGCACCGAGTCGCCGAGGACGAACGACGCCCCGACGCCGGTGCCGACGGCGACGTAGAGCACTGTGTCGTACCCGGCGGCGGCGCCGTGACGCGCCTCGCCCAGCGCGTGGGCGTGCACGTCGTTGATCACGGTGACCGGCACGCCCAGGCGCCGGCTCAGGTCGCCGCGCAAATCCGTGCCGGTCCACCCGGTCAGCACGTCGGTGGCGGACAGCACCAGGCCGGAGCGGCTGTCGATGACTCCGGCGCTGCCGACGCCGAGCGCCCGTACGACGCCCGGTGCGTCCGCCCGCAGCTTCTCCACCAGGCCGGCGGCGGTGTCGAGCACCGCGGCGGCGCCGGAGCGACCAGGCGTCGGCGCGGTGCGCCGGCCGACGATCTCTCCCCCGGCGGTGACCAGGGCGGCGGTGGTCTTGGTGCCGCCGATGTCGAGCGCGGCGACCAGACCGGTCGTGCTCACCTCGGGCATGGTCAGAGCAGCCCGGCCAGTTCCAGCTGGGTACGCACGCGGCCCGTCTCGGCGGCGTCCAGCGGCCGCAGCGGCAGCGACACCGCGTTGCCGGCGATGACGCCGAGCAGGGACAGCGCGGTCTTGAACGCGCCGACGCCCCGGGTGGCGCCCGCCGAGGTGGCCGGGTCGGCGGCGTCGACGATGCGGAACAGCCGGGTCAGGCGGTCCTGCTCCCGGCGGGCGGCGGCCCAGTCGCCGGCCATGCAGGCGCGGTGCAGCCGCACGTACCCGGCCGGGTCGACGTTGCCCAGTCCGGGCACCGAGCCGGAGCCGCCCGCGAGCATCATCGCGTCGACCACCACCTCGTGGCCGGTGAGCAGGCTGAAGTCGCGCTCCGGCGCGTGCTCGGCGACGGCGAGCGCCAGCTGGCGGAACGCGACGTCGTCACCGCTGGAGTCCTTGACACCGGCGAGCACGCCGTCGGCGGCGAGCCGGGTCAGCAGGTCGACGGAGAGCTTGCTGTGCACGCAGACCGGGATGTCGTACGCCAGCAGGGGAAGCTCGACCGCCGCGGCGACCGCGCGGAAGTGCCGCTCGATCTCGTGCGGGCCGACGATGGCGTAGAACGGCGCGGTCACGACCAGGCCGTCCGCGCCCAGCCGGGTGGACGCCTCGGCCCGCTCCACGACCCGGCGGGTGGTGGGTTCGATGCAGCCGGCGATGACCGGCACGGCACCGCCGGCGGTCTTCACGATGGTCTCCAGGGCCAGGTCCCGCTGCCGGTCGGTGAGGAAGACCGTCTCGCCGGAGCTGCCGAGGGCGAAGATGCCGTCGACGCCGGCGTCGAGCAGCCACTCGACCAGCCGTTCCAGCGAGTGGACGTCGACCTCGCCCTCATCGGTCAGGGGGGTCACGGCCGGCGGCACGACTCCGGCGAACCGCGGGGCTGGGGTGGTCACAGGTTCTCCTCGACAGACTCAGTTGTGGTGCGGCCGGTCGCCGAGGTGGCGAGCGCGACCAGTTCGGTGTTGGCGGTTCCGGCGGGCACCGGGTGGTGGCAGCGGAACTCGTGGCCCTCGCCCTCGGCGGGGCGCGGCGCCGGCATGTCCACGGCGCAGCCGTCGGTGGCGGCCCAGCAGCGGGTCCGGAACGGGCAGCCGCTCGGCGGCCGGGTGGCCGACGGGACCGGGCCGACCAGCGGAATGGGCTCGATCGGGGAGAGCAGGCCCGGCGTGGCCGAGAACAACGCCCGGGTGTACGGGTGCCGGCCACCCTCGGGCAGCAGGTCGGCGGGCGTCTGCTCGACGATGCGGCCCAGGTACATGGTGACGACCCGGTCGCTGACCCGCTTGACGGTCTGGATGTCGTGCGACACCAGCACCATCGCCAGGCCGAGCCGGTCCTTGAGGTCCAGCAGCAGGTTGAGGATCTGGGCCCGCACCGACACGTCGAGCGCGCTCGTCGGCTCGTCGGCGATGACCAGCCCCGGTTCCAGGGCCAGCGCGCGGGCGATTGACACCCGCTGGCGCTGGCCGCCGGAGAGCTGGCTGGGCAGCACGTCGGCGACCGAGCGGGGCAGGCCCACCAGTGCCATCAGCTCGGCCACCCGCTGCTCGCGCTGCTGCCGGGTGCCCCGGCGGTGCACGTCGAGCGGGTCGCGCAGGATGTCGCGTACCGGCATGCGGCGGTTCAGCGAGGTGGCCGGGTCCTGGAAGATCATGCCGACGCCCGCGCCGATGTGCTCACGCCGCTCGGCGGCGCTCATCGACCACACGTCCTTGCCGGCGAACGACACCGTGCCGGTGGTCGGCCGTTGCAGGCCGACGAGCACCTTTGCGAGCGTCGACTTGCCGCAGCCGGACTCGCCCACGATGCCGACCGTCTCGCCGGCCCGGATGACCAGGTCGGCGCCGGTGAGCGCATAGACCTTCTCCCGGCTGAACATGCCGCCGCCGCGCGCGGCGTGCACCACGTGCACGTCGCTCAGCTCGGCGATCGGCCGGTGCTCGGCGGTGGCGCTCATCGGGCCGGCTCCTTCTCGCTGACGGTGACGGCGGGGTGGTGGCAGGCGTACCCGTGGCCGTCCGTGCCCTCCAGGGCGGGTGCGGTGTCCCGGCAGATCTCGGTCGCCATCGGACAGCGGTCGGAGAACCGGCAGCCCTTCGGGAAGTCGGCGGGTGACGGCACCACGCCGCGGATCTGGGTGAGCCGTTCCGCGCCGGCCTCCAGGGACAGGACGGAACCGAGCAGGCCGCGGGCGTAGTGGTGGGCGGGTGCCTCCATCACGTCGGCGGTCACGCCGGTCTCCACGATCTGCCCGCCGTACATCACCACGACCCGGTCGGAGACGTCGCTGACCAGGGCGAGGTCGTGGCTGACCAGGATGAGGGCGAAGCCGAGCCGCTCGCGCAGGTCCAGCAGCAGCTTCATCACCTGGGCCTGCACGGTGACGTCGAGCGCGGTGGTCGGCTCGTCCGCGATGATCAGCTTCGGGTCGCGGGACAGCGCCATGGCGATCACCACGCGCTGCCGCTGCCCACCGGACAGCTCGTGCGGGTACGCGGCGAGCGTGCGCCGCGGGTCCAGTCCGACCAGCCGCATCAGTTCCTCGGCCGAGCGGGTGCCGCCGCGGCGGATCATCTGGGCGAGCTGGGTGCCGACTCGCAGCGCCGGGTTGAGCGCCGACAGCGCGTCCTGGTAGACCATGGCGATCTCGCGGCCCATCAGGGCGCGGCGGCCCCTGGCGTTCAGCTTCAGCAGGTTCGTGTCCTGGAAGCGGATCTCGCCGCGTACCCGGGCGCCCTGCGGCAGCAGGCCCATCACCGCCAGGACGCTGAGCGACTTGCCCGAGCCGGACTCCCCCACCAGGCCGACGACCTCGCCGGGGCGGACGTCGAAGGAGAGCCCGTCGACGATGTCCACGCCGCGGTGGCGGCCCTCGAAGCCGATGGACAGGTCGCTGACCTGAAGGACCGGCTTGCCCTGCGGCAGCGGGCGGGCGCGTTCGCGCAGCCGCTGCGCCGCCTCGGCGAGACCCGGCAGCTCGACCACCTCGCCGGTGCCGGGCTTCGCCTGCTCCAGCGCGTCACCGCTGGTGGTGGACGTGGCACGGCGCGCGGCCGGGGCGGCCCACGCGTCGGACATGCCCTCGGAGAGCACGTTGAGCGCCAGCACGGTGAGCAGGATCAGCAGGCCGGGGAAGAACGTGGCCCACCAGCCGCCGATCTGCACCATCTCCTTGCCGAACGCGATCACCGAGCCCCACGAGGAGGCCGCCTCCTGCGGGGCGAGACCGCCGCCGATGAAGGACAGCGACGCCTCGAAGACGATCGCGTCGGCCACCATGACGGTGACGAAGACGAGGATCGGGGCGGCGCAGTTGCGCAGGACGTGCCGCCAGAGGATGTGCGGTCGCCGGGCACCGATGATGCGCTCGGCGGCCACGTAGTCCTCGCCGTACTGGGACAGCACGTTGGCGCGGACGATGCGCGCGACCGACGGCGTGAACACGAAGCCGATCGCGATCACGAGGACCAGCAGGCTGTTCTTGCCGAACGAGATGATCAGCAGCGCGGAGAGCACGATCGTGGGGAAGGCCATGACCACGTCGAGGCAGCGCATGATGATCTCGTCGACGACTGTGCGGCTGCTGCCGGCGACGGCGCCGAGGATCGCGCCGAGCACCAGCGCGATGCCGGCCGCGCCGAACCCGACGACCAGGGAGCGCCGGGTGCCGGCGACCAGCCGGGAGAAGACGTCGCGGCCGAGCTTGTCCAGGCCGAACCAGAAGTCGCCGTTCGGGCCGGTCAGCGCCGGCCCGAGCCCGGTCTGCGTGGGGTCGTGGCGCAGCAGCAGCGGGGCGAGCACGCCGACCACGACGATGAGCGCGACGAAGCCGAGCGCGAACCGGGCCGCGAGACCGAGCCGGGCGAAGGCCATGCCGGGGCGGGACAGCCGCGTGGTGAGGGACCGGCGCATCAGTGGCCTCCGCGCAGTCGGGGGTTGGCGAAGAGGTAGAGGATGTCGACGACCAGGTTCACCAGGACGAAGCACAGCGCGATGGTCAGCACGGTGCCCTGGGCGAGCGCGGTGTCGTTCTGCTGGACGGCGCTCATGATCTGGGTGCCCATGCCTGGTAGCGAGAAAATGGCCTCGATGACGACGGTGCCGCCGATGAGGTAGCCGATCCGCAGGCCGAGCGCGGTGAGCGGGTTGACCAGCGCGTTGCGCAGCACGTTGCGGCCGATCACCACGCGCGGCGGCAGTCCGGCGCCGATCGCGGTACGGACGTAGTCCTTGTCGAGTTCCTCGACCATCGACGTGCGGACGATGCGGGCCAGCGAGCAGCCGACCGGTACGGCCAGCGCCAGAGCGGGCATGGCCAGCGACTGCAACCACAGACCGACCGAGTCGGCGGGGTTGACGTAGCCGCCGGTCGGGAAGATCGGTCGGCGGACGGAGAACTCCTGGATGAACAGCAGGGCCAGCCAGAACGAGGGCGTGGCGATGCCGGCCATGGAGACGATCCGGATGACCTGGTCGGGCCAGCGGTCCCGGTACAGGGCGGCCGGGATGCCGAGCGCCAGCGCGATGACGAGCGCGCCGACGACGCCGAGCGCGGTGAGCTGGATGGTCAGCGGCAGCGCCATGGCGATCTTCTCGGCGACCGGGACCGACGGCGGGAACGTCATGCCGAGGTCGCCGCGGACGAGGTCGCCGAGGAAGTGCAGGTAGCGCAGCGGCAGCGGGTCGTTCAGGCCGTTGGCGGCACGGAACGCCTCGACCTGCGCCGGCGTGGCCTGGTCACCGAGGACTGACAACGCCGGGTCGATCGGGGAGAACTGCATGATCACGAAGACGAAGAGCGTGATGCCCAGCACCAGGGGGATCAGCGTCAGGAATCGTCGTGCGACCAGGTTCAGGACGGTCAGCATGGATTCTCTTTCTCGTGGCGGGGCGCCGGGACGTCCCGCCCGGCCGCACGGGTCACGTGGGCCGGGCGGGACGTCTGCGGGGCCGGAACCCCGCGCGTGGGCTCAGCCGGTCCGGCCGGTGCCCAGGAAGTACAGGCCGGTGGTGGAGGCGCCGGAGAAGCCGTCCACCTTGGCCGGGTCGTACGCGGTGACGACCTTGGTGTGCAGGATCGGGTACAGCGGCACCTGGTCCGCCGCCATGTCCAGGGCCTGCTTCCACAGCGCCTTGCGGGCCGTCTCGTCGGAGGTCTGCGCGGCCTTGTCCAGCAGGTCGCCCATGGCCTTGCGGTCGGCGTCGCTCCAGCGGTAGCGCTGGCCCGGCCAGGTCTCGCCGAAGTAGTACCAGCGCATCAGCAGGTCGGTGTCGACGCCGAAGACGCTCGGGTCACCGGTGGCCATGAGCACCCGGAAGGTGTCCTTGGGGACGATGTCGCCGTAGATGGCCGAGGACGGCACGGTGTTCAGCGTGGCGTTGACGCCGATCTTCTTCCACTGCTCGATGACCAGCGGGGCGACGTCCTTGACCACCGAGCTGTCGGTGGTGTCGAGCCGGAACGACAGGTTGGTGACGCCGGCCTCCTGGAGCAGGGCCTTGGCCTTGTCCGGGTTGTAGTCGTAGACGGTGGCGGCCTTCTGGTAGGCCTTGTTGCCCTCGTCGAGGTAGCTCGTCGCCGGGCTGCCGTAGCCGTTGAGCGCGGTCTTGATGACCGCTTCCTTGTCGATGGCGTAGTGCAGGGCCTGGCGCACCCGCTTGTCGCTGAACGGCGCGGCGGAGTTGTTGAACATGAGGAAGACCTGGTTGAAGGCCTGCTTCACGTCGATCGTGTACTTGTCCTTGAGCGAGTCGACGTTCAGGTAGGGCACGGCCTCGATGGCCTGAACCCGGCCGCCCTGCAGGTCCGACACGCGGGCCGACGCCTCGGTGGTGGTGTTCCACGTCATCGTCTCGACCTTGGCGGCGCGCGGGCCGTTGTAGTTCGCGTTCTTGCTCAGCTTGATGCCGGATTCCTTGGACGCGCTGTCCACCTTGAACGGGCCGGAGCCGATAGGAGCGGTGTCGAACGCCTTGGCCGCGGCGGCGTCGCCGGTCTTGGCCTTGGGGACGATCTTGATGACCGCGATCCGCTCGCTGAACAGGGCGAACGGGTACTTCAGCTTGAACTCGACGGTCGTCGCGTCCTTGGCGGCGACGCTGTCGAGGAACGACACGAAGCCCTGCATCAGCGGCGGCGCCTTCGGGTCCGCGGGCTTGAGCACGCGGGTGAAGGACCAGGCCACGTCCTCGGCGGTGACCGGGGTGCCGTCGGAGAACTTCGCCCCGTCACGCAGCGTCACGGTGTAGGTCCGGCCGTCAGCCCCGGGGGTCGGGTCGCTCTTGGCCAGGGCGTTGTAGGGTTCCCGCGTGATCGGGTCGAGGTCGACGAGGCCCTCGAAGACGTGCTGGTTGACCGCCGTCGCCACGGCCGAGGAGGCGTTGCTGGGATCGAAACCGCTGGAGAGCGTGAAGGCCAGCGTGGCCTCGATGGACGTGCCCCCCTTCCCGTCGCCCACGGCGTTGGTCGAGGCGGGACCGCCACTGCAGGCCGCCAGCGCGACCGCGAGGCCACCCGCGAGGGTGGCGACGGCCAGGGAGCGGACGCGGCCCCGGGGGACGCGCCGGCTCCTCGACGGCTTACCGGTGGTGCTCACGTAGCTGCCTCCATAGGCTCTTCATGCGCTCGCGTGACCGCTCGCGCTCGGGGATGTGAAGCATAAGGTGTATGACGTCTGACGTCTGATGCCGGTAGGGTGAGGGTGTCAGATTCGGGAACGAAGGGCAAGGGGCAGATGACGACCATTGACGCCAGTCCGCTACGCGGCGCCGAGCGGCCCAGCCCTCGCAGGCAGGAGGTCGCCACCAGGATCAAGGAGTACATCCTGCGCAACCGCCTGAAGCCGGGAAACCTCCTGCCCACCGAGGCGGAACTGTGCGAGGCCGTCGGCGCCAGCCGATCCAGCGTCCGCGAGGCCGTCAAGATCCTCTCCGCGCTCGACATCGTCGAGGTGCGCCACGGGCACGGCACGTTCGTCGGCCGCATGTCCCTCAACGCCCTGGTGGAGAGCCTGACCTTCCGCGGGCTGCTCAGCGGCGAGGACGACCACCGCGTACTGGCCCAGGTCGTCGACATCCGCCAGACGCTGGAGCAAGGGCTGGCCGCCACCGTCATCGACGCTTTGGACGAGCAGCACCGGTCGGAGCTGTCCGCGCTCGCCGACGAGATGCACAGCCGGGCGGCCCGGGGCGAGGACTTCCTCGACGTCGACCGCGCGTTCCACCTGAAGCTGATGGAACCCCTCGGCAACGACCTGCTGGTCCAGCTGACCGAGGCGTTCTGGCAGGTGCAGGCCATCGTCGCGCCCACGCTGCAGACCGAGCCGGAGGACCGGGTCATCACCGCCCAGCGGCACCAGGCGATCGTCGCCGCCCTCACCGCCGCCGACGCGGCGGCGCTGCGCTCGGCCGTCGCCGAGCACTACGCGCCCATCCGGGCGAGCATCGCCCGCGCCGCGCAGACCTGATCCGCCGTACGCCGGGGCCTGTCGTTCGAGCCTGATCGAAGGTCTCTGTCCCGGGGCTCGCCCCGTGCCGAAGCTGTCTTCTGACGGGCGCATCGGGCGCCCCGGACGGCCGAGGTGCATGTCATGGCGGTGGTGTCGCGCCGAACGCGGTCATTGTGGTACGCCGTCGCGGTCCCCGCCGCTCTCGCGGCGGCGGTGGCCGGGGCGCTGGGCGCCCGCCCGGACATCGCGCCGCCGTCCGAGGGTCACGCCTCGGCCGGGCCGCCCGCGGCGAGCGCGGCCGCCGTGCCGGTCCCGCCCGTCTCCGGTACGCCCGCCGAGGTGCGGTACGCCGCCACGCAGGCGCTGATCCGCGACTGCATGCAGCGTCGCGGGTTCCGCTACTGGCCGGTGCCCCGGCAGCCGGTGCCGGAGCTGCGCGAGTTCCCGTACGTCCTCGACGACGTGTCCTACGCCCGCCGGCACGGATACGGCACCGCCCTGGAACGCCGCCTCCAGGAGACGATGGCGGCCGACCCGAACGCGCGGTACGTACGGGACCTGCCTCCGGAGCGCGGCGCCGCCGCCGTACGCGCGGTGAACGGCGACCCCGGCGAGCCCGACGCCCTGCGCGCGACGCTGCCGGCCGGCGGGGTGCTGCGCCGCAGCAGTCACAGCTGCACCTCCGAGGCGGAGCGACAGCTCTATCGCGACCTGCCCGGCTGGTACCGGGTCACCAGGATCACCGACAACCTGGCCGGGCTGCGCGTCGGCCGGGTGCTCGCCGACCCTCGCTACGCCGACGGTGTGAGGGCGTGGCGGCGGTGCATGCGCGCCGCCGGGCACGACTCCGCCGACCCGGCATCGGCCCGCGCGTCGGCACCCGAGCCGACGTCCGGCTCCGTCACGCCCGGCGAGATCCGGCTCGCGGTGTCCGAGGCGACCTGCGCGACGCGGACCGGGCTCGGCCGGCTCGCCCGGCGGCTCGACGCCGAGCACCGCCGCGCCCTCGACCGGCAGTTCCACACCGAGGTCGCCGAACGGCTCCGCCTGGAGGCCGCCGCGCTGCCGCGGGCCCGCGCCGTGCTGGCCGCCGGCTGATCCACCCCAAGACTTCCGTGGCGGCCCGCCACGGCAGAACCCGACCGGAGGGAAGCACCATGAGAGCAGTACGGTCCGTGCTGGCCACAGTGGCCGCGGCGGCAGCCGCGCTGGCCTTCACCGCCACCGCCGCCCAGGCCGCGCCGCGGCCGACCCCGCACGCCGACGCGCAGCGTGCCGCCGCGGGCAGCGGCTACCTGTACGTCAGCCAGGACGCCAACTGGGCCGGCCGGTGGTGCTGGTGGTACAACGCCGACAACAACTGGGACACGATCAACACGGCGGAGAACGCCAACTGCGACAACAACAACCGGGCCAGCATGCGCAACCTGGCGTCCTCGGCGTGGAACGACTCGAACGGCGGCCGGCCGGTCGCCCTCTACATCCACCCCGACTACACCGGCGCGTACGCCTGCCTGGGCGCCGGCGACGCGTGGGACAACCTCACCGGCGTCTGGTTCAGCTGGGGCTCCAACCGGGACGGCTACATGGCGAACGCCAACGACAACATCGCCTCCCACCGGTGGCGCACGAGCTGCAGCGCGGGCTGAGCCGACACACGGCGGGGCGGCAGCCGTGCGGCTGCCGCCCCGCCCTATCCCTATTCAGTGATAGATGTCAATGTCGCAGACGAGACTGAGCGCGGCGGCACACGTCGGAACACTGTGCGTCATGGGGACGCTGCGCATCCACTTCACGGCCGGGGACCTCAGCCGCACCCGGCTGGCGGCCCGGCCCGATCCACTGTGGGAGATCATCTGTAGCCTGCACCGCCTCCAGACCCGGGCCGGTTACGCGGGTTACGCCCGGTGGCACCGGCAGATCCGGCCGGACCTGGAGCGGGCCGGTCTCGTCCCGGTCGTCCGCGAACGGCTGCTGCCCGTCGCGCCGCTCAAGCGGTACTTCCCCGACTTCCTCACCCCCGGCCCGGTCACCGACCTCGACGAGGGGATCGACCGGGTGCTCGGCACCCCGGCCCGGCGGATCCGCACCGAACTGGGGCGGATGGTGACGCCCGTCGACAGCGCCTGGCTGGTCGACCTGGCCGCCGGCCGGCCCGCCGCGCGACACGGCCTCGGCGACGCGCTGCGCGCCTACTTCCGGGTCGCGCTCGCTCCGTACTGGACGCAGATCACCGCCGCCGTCTCCGGCGACCGGGCGCTGCGCGGGGCCTGGGTCCTCGACAGCGGCGCCGGGCAGATACTCGACGACCTGAGCCCGGAGACCTCCTGGGATCCGCCGGTGCTGTCCGTGCACGGCTACCCGGAGGACCGGGACATGCATCTCGACGGCCGGGGCATCACGCTGGTCCCGTCGTACTTCTGCTGGCACGCGCCGATCACACTGGCCGATCCCGAGCTGCCACCGACGCTCGTCTATCCGGCACGCTGGCAGCGACCGGAACCGACGCCGCCGGCGGGCTCGCAACGCCGGCTCGGGCCGCTGCTCGGCCACACCCGGGTGGCGGTCCTGCGCGCCGCCGCGAGCGGCGCCACCACCGGCGAGCTGGCCCGGCGCGCCCGCATCTCGCCGGCCACGACCAGCCATCACACCACCATCCTGCGCGAGGCCGGGCTGATCACCAGCCAGCGGCACGGCAACCTCATGCTGCACCGGCTCACCGCGATGGGCGAGGCGCTCCTGGGCGAGCCGCCCGGGCAGGACGGCTGAAGGCTCGCGAACCGGACGGGGACGTCGACCGGAACCGATCCTTGACGGGCCGGGGTGAAGCCGCCTAGCGTGCAGACATCGGACATCTGACGTCAGATTGATGCCCGATTCCCCCTCCCCCGTCCCCGGAAGGAACCACGTGTCCCCTCGCCGCGCCATACCGCGCCGCGCAACCGTCCTCGCGGCGGCCGCCCTCACCCTGCTCTCCGTACTGCCCGCCACCGCCGCCCAGGCCGCCGCCCCCGCCGGTGTGACCGCCACCGTCGGCGCCGACTGCACCGCCGGCCGGCTGCTGCTCGACCTCGACAACCGCAGCGCCACGACGCAGACCTACACCGTCACCTGGCCGGGTCGCACCGGCTCGCCGTGGACCCGCACGGTCGCCGCCGGTGGCAGCGCCGAGCTGTACTGGACGCTGTCCCCCGGCACGCCGTACACGCTGCGCACCACGACCCCGACCGGTCTGGACGACACCACCAGCGGCATCTTCCACTGCGGCACCGGCATGTCCGCGCTGGCCGGCTTCGACTGCACGAACGGCCGCCTCCAGCTCGCCCTGGAGAACCGCACCACGACGGCCCGGGACTTCACAGTCACCTGGCCCGGACGCACCGGCTCGCCGTGGACCCGCACCGTCGCCGCCGGCGGCAACTACCTGCACTACTGGACCGTCGGCGCCGGCACCCCGTACACGCTGCGGGTCACCGCGCCGGGTTTCGACACCACGCTGCGCGGCACCACCTCCTGCGACCTCGCCGCCGGTAACCCGCAGCTCGCCACCACCACGCTGCTGACCACGCAGACGGTGATCCGCGACCTCAACGGAGCCGGTGGCCGGTACGACGGCACCGTCGCCTCGGTCCGCATCCCCGGCCTGGCCGTCACCAACAACGGCACCGTCGTCGCCGTGGCCGACGCGCGCGTGAACGGCTCGTACGACCTCGGCGGCGGCACCAACAACATCCAGATCGTGATGATCCGCAGCACCGACGGCGGCCGTACCTTCGAGCAGCCCCGCGTCATCCACGCCCCGCCCACCACCAGCGAGGGCGTCGGCGACCCCAGCCTGCTCGTGGACCGCGCCACCGGCGTCGTCTACTGCTTCTTCACCTACTCCCCCCGGCCCGGCATCAGCTTCTGGTCCGGCGGCTCCGGCCTGAACACCGCCGACGACCCGAACAGCATGCATCTGCGTTACATCACCAGCCGGGACAACGGCGCCACCTGGAGCGCGCCGGTGGAGCTGAACCCCGCGGTCAAGGACCCCACCTGGCGGCAGGTGTTCTTCTCCTCCGGCCACGGCATCCAGACCAGCACCGGCCGCCTGATCCAGCCGATCGCCTACCGGGACTCCGCCGGCACCAGCCACGCCGCGAACATCTACAGCGACGACCACGGCGTGACCTGGCGCCGCGGCGGATCCGCCGGCGGGAACATCAACGAGAGCAAGGCGATCGAGCGCGGCACCGGCGCGGTGGTGCAGAACATGCGGCACAACTCGACCCGCAGCCGGTTCTACGCCACCTCCGCCGACGGGGGCGCGACGTTCGGTACGGCGACGGCGAGCGCCCTGCTGCCCGACCCGCTGTGCAACGCCGACGAGATGTCCTACCTGCGCCCCGCCGAGGTCGGCGCGAACCGGGCGCCGGTACGCACCCGCACGGCGCTGTTCAGCAACAACGCGCACCCGACCGCGCGCAACGACCTCACCGTACGGCTGTCCACCGACGACGGCGCGACCTGGCCGGCGCGGGCGCTGGTCAAGCCCGGCGGCGCCGGCTACTCGACGATGGCGGTCCTGGCCGACGGCACGGTCGGCAACCTGTACGAGGTGGGCAACACCGGCGGCATCTACTTCGCCCGGTTCAGCCTCGACTGGGTGAAGGGCGCCTGACCGCCGTGTCCCGCCCGGACGGCGTCGTCCGGGCGGGACACGGTCAGCGCTGCCAGCGGACCACGCCACCGACCACCGTCAGTGCCACTGTCAGGTCCCGCAGCCGCGCCGGTTCGACCCGGTACGGGTCGGTGGGCAGCACGATGAAGTCGGCGAGCATGCCGGGGCGCAACCGGCCCTTCAGGTGCTCCTCGTAGGAGGCGTACGCGCCGGCCTCGGTGAAGCACCGCAGCGCCGTGTCCAGGTCGAGCCGCTCGTGCGGGTCGACGCCGCCGGGCGGGGTGCCGTCGGGCTGCTGGCGGGTCACCGCGGCGTGGATGCCGAAGAACGGGTCGGGGTCCTCCACCGGGGCGTCCGACCCGAACGCCACTGTGGCCCCGGCGTCGAGCAGGCTGCGCCAGGCGTACGAGGCCAGGCCCCGGCCGGCGAGCATCCGGGTGGTGAGCGGGATGTCGCTGGTGCAGTGGGTGGGCTGCATCGAGGCGATCACGCCGTGGCGGGCGAGCAGCGGCACGTCGTCCGGCAGCAGGTGCTGGGTGTGCTCGATCCGGTGCCGCAGCCGCGCCACCGGGCCCGGACCGGCCGACTCGCGCCAGCGCGCGTACGCCCGCAGCACCATCCGGTTCGCCGCGTCGCCGATGGCGTGCGCCGCCACCGCGATCCCGGCTCCGGCGGCGGTCGCCACCAGCCGCTCGAACTCCGCGGCCGGGGTGACGGCGATGCCGTGGTTGCCGGGCTCGCCGTCGTACGGCTCGGTCATCAGGCAGGTGTGCGAGCCGAGCGCGCCGTCGGTGAAGATCTTCACCGGGCCGGTGCTCAGCCAGCGGTCTCCGTCGCCGGTGGCCCAGCCGGCGTCGATCGCCTCGTCCAGGGCGGTGGCGGGGATCGTCTTGTGCACCCGCAGCGGCAGCTCGCCCCGGGCGTACAGCGTCTCGTAGGCGGCACGGGCGTCCTGCCCGTCGAGGTCGTGGATGCCGGTCAGGCCGGCGGCGAGCAGCCGGGGCAGGTGGACGCGGAGCTGCGCCACCAGGTCACCGGCGTGCGGGGAGCGCACCACCGCGTACGCCGCGTCGGCCGCCGCCTCGCGCAGGATGCCGGTCGGCTCGCCGTGCTCGTCCCGCGCGATCTGCCCGCCGGGCGGGTCGGGGGTGGTGGCGTCGATGCCGAGGCGGGCCAGGGCGGCGCTGTTCACCCAGATGGTGTGGCCGTCGATGCTCGGCAGCGCCGCCGGCCGGTCCGGGCAGACCCGGTCCAGGTCGGTGCGGGCCGGCTGCACCGGCCGGGTCCATCTGTTGCTGTCCCACCCGCCGCCGAGCAGCCAGGCGTCCGGCGGCAGCGCGGCGGCGTGTCCCGCGATCCGGGTCAGCGCCTCGTCGAGGCTCGCCGTGCCGCGCAGGTCCACCTGGTCCAGCCCGCGCACGTAGGACGCCGCGTGGATGTGGCTGTCGATCAGGCCGGGCAGCACGGCCATCCCGCCGAGGTCGACGTGGCGCGCGCCGCCGCCGGCCCGGTCCCGGCATTCGGCGAGGTCGCCGACGGCGACGATCCGCTCGCCGCGGACCAGCATCGCCTCGGCGTACGGGCGGTCCGGGTCGAGGGTGTGGATGCGGGCGTTCTCGTAGACCGTGCCGCTCATGGGCTCCCCTGCCTCGGCGCTCGTACGGAGTGTCAGGACGTGCGGACCGGCGCCGTCTCCTCCGGCTCACCGGCCCGGTCCGCGCGGATCCGGTCGATGTGGTCGGCCAGCTCGTCGGTGATCAGCAGGTCCCGCCGGATGTCGTCGTGCGGGTACGCGGTCCGCCCGACCATGTGCGCCGCGACCGGGGCGGTGGCGAGCTGGAACAGGCCGACGAGGACCAGCGTGGTGATGTCCACCCCGGTACGCAGCCGCAGCGCGCAGCCGAGCAGCACCAGCAGCAGCCCGAGCACCTGCGGCTTGGCGGCCGCGTGCATGCGTGACAGCACGTCCGGGAAGCGGACCAGCGCGATGCCCGCGGCGAGGCAGAGCAGGGCGCCGGCGATCAGGCAGACGCTGGCGACGATGTCCAGGATCGCGTCGGCGGTCACTTCGGGCTTCTCCGGGACGCGAACCGGGCGACGCTCACCGAGCCGACGAAGCCGACGAGCGCGAGGACGACGAGGACCGGCAGCGCTGTGGCGTCCCGGCTGTAGGCCGCCTCGGTGGCGATGGCCGCGACCGCGACGGCGAGCAGCACGTCGGTGGCGACGGCCCGGTCGAGGATGGACGGCCCGCGGATGATGCGGACGAGGGTGAGTCCACCGGCCGCGACGAGCAGCGCGGTGACGATCACGGCGACGACGGTCACGTCGGTGCTCCTTCCAGTTCGACCGAACCGGCGGGTTCGGCCTCGTCGTGGCGGATCCGGTCGCGCTCCTCGGCCGAGCCGACGGCGGCGACGATGCGCGCCTCCAGCTCCAGCACGCTGCGCCGGAACCGTTCCACCTCGTCGGGGCTCCGGATGCCGATGACGTGCACGTAGAGCGTCCCGGTACTCCGGTCGGCCTCCAGGATGAGACTGCCCGGCACCAGCGACAGCGCCTCGGCGTTGAGGGTCAGGTTGAGGTCGGTGTTCACCCGCAGGCGCACCGCGATGATCGCCGAGTGCGGGTGCCCGGGCCGGACGGCCAGCCAGGCCACCTGGGCGGACGCGACCACCAGGTCGTACAGGAAGCGGACCAGGAACCGCAGCAGCGGCACCGGCCGGATCCGGCCGGCGAACGTGACAGGGGGCAGCGGGAAGACGACGAGCAGCACGGCAGCGACCACGAGTCCGCTGATCACGTTGGCCCAGCTGAACGTGCCCCACAGCAGCACCCAGACGGTGACGAGGCCGGTCACCGCTACGGCCCGGTTGCGCCAGCGGTCACGGCGGGTCAGTGGCGCTTTCGGCTGACTGGTCACGGCGGTCCCTCCGGGAACACGGCCTCGACGTACGGGGCACGGCGCAACAGGTCGTCGGCGGCGTCGGTGCTGATGTCGAACAGCGGTCCGGCCACCACCGTCAGCGCCAGGCCGAGCACTACGAGGGCGGCGGTGGACACCGTCATCAGCCGGGGCAGCACCGCCCCGGCCGGCGCCGGGCCGTCGTGCGGCTGCTCGGCGCCGTCGGTGCGGGCCGCCTGGTCGGCGTCACCGGGCTCCGGCATGTCCGCGTGCGGGGCCCGCCAGAAGGCGAGGTTCCACACCCGGGCGATGGCGTAGAGCGTGAGCAGGCTGGTGAGCAGTCCCCCGGCGACGAGCGACCAGGCCAGGAACCCGCCGTCGTCGACGCCGGCCTGCACCAGGCCGAGCTTGCCGAGGAACCCGGAGAACGGTGGTATGCCGGCCAGGTTCAGCGCGGGCACGAAGAACAGCACCGCCAGCAGTGGTGACAGCCGGGCCAGCCCGCCGAGGCGGTCCAGCGCGGTGCTGCCGCCGCGTCGTTCGACCAGGCCGGCGGCGAGGAACAGGGTGGTCTGGATGGTGATGTGGTGGACAACGTAGAAGATCGCCGCGGACAGGCCGAGCGGGGTGGTCAGCCCGACCCCGAACAGCATGTACCCGATGTGGCTGACGAGCGTGAACGACAACAGCCGTTTGATGTCCGACTGCGCCACCGCGCCGAGGATGCCCACCACCATGGTCAGCGCCGCTATCACCATGAGCAGGTCGGCGGTGCGGCCGCCGGGGAACAGCAGCGTCTCGGTGCGGATGATCGCGTACACGCCGACCTTGGTGAGCAGGCCGGCGAAGACCGCCGTCACCGGGGCGGGCGCGGTCGGGTAGCTGTCCGGCAGCCACGCGGACAGCGGGAACACCGCCGCCTTGATGCCGAACGCGAGCAGCAGCATGCCCTGGAGCACCAGGCGGATGTCGTCGGGCAGCGCGTCCAGGCGGTCGGCGAGCTGCGCCAGGTTCAGCGTGCCGGTGGCGGAGTAGACCAGGCCGATCGCCACCAGGAAGATCAGCGACGAGAGCAGGCTGACCACGACGTACGTGGTGCCGGCCCGGATCCGCGTCTCGGTGCTGCCCAGCGTCAGCAGCACGTAGCTCGCCACGAGCAGGATCTCGAAGCCGACGTAGAGGTTGAACAGGTCGCCGGAGAGGAAGGCGTTGCAGACGCCCGCGGTCAGCACCAGATAGGTCGGGTGGTAGACCGACAGCGGCGTCTCCTCGTTGCCGTCGGCCATGCCCTGCCCGATGGAGTAGACGAGCACGCACAGGGTGACCGAGGCGGACACGACGAGCATCAGCGCGGCGAGCTGGTCGGCGACGAGCACGATGCCCATCGGCGCCACCCAGCCGCCCACCTCCACCACGAGCGGGCCGTCCAGCGACGAGCGGACCAGGAGCATCGCGGCCACCGCGACGGTGGCGGTGAGCACGATGATGCTGACCCACCGCTGGGCGCGGGCCCGGCGGGCGAGCAGCAGGGTGAGGGCGGCGCCGAGCAGCGGCATCACCACCGGCAGCGGTACGAGCCAGGTCATCGGACGGCCTCCGCCTCACCGGCGGCGAGCACCCGCGCCTCGGGGCTGCCGTCGGCGGTGTCGACGCCGTCGGTGTCCGAGGTGCCCGGGCCCTCGTCCCGGTCGGCCAGCTCCATGATCCGGCGGTCCTCGACGTCGTCCTGCACCTCGTCGTGCCCGTTGAGGTGCCAGCTCCGGTAGGCCAGCGCGAGCAGGAACGCGGTCATGCCGAGCGTGATCACGATCGCGGTCAGCACCATCGCCTGCGGCAGCGGGTCGGACATGTCCTCCTCGGCGGTGGTGCCGACGATCGGCGGGCCGCCGGCCCGGCCGCCGGTGAGCAGCAGCAGGTTGGCGCCGTTGCCGAGCAGGATGACCCCCATCAGGACGCGGGTGAGGCTGCGTTCCAGCAGCAGGGTGACGCCGGTGGCGAACAGGACGCCGATGACCACGACGTAGACCAGGTTGGGGATGTTCGGGCTCACACCAGCTCCTCTTCCCGTACGCCGGCCGGTTCGGTCTCCTGTTCGTCGACCTCCTCCTGGCGGTCCATCTCGGCGCCCAGGCTGCGCAGGATGTCCAGGACGAGGCCGACCACGATGAGGTAGACGCCCACGTCGAAGAAGACCGACGTCACGAAGTGCACGTGGCCGAGCAGCGGCAGGTGGAAATCGAGCGTCGCGCTCTGCAGGAACTCGCCGCCCAGCAGCATCGCGGCCACGCCGGTGCCGACCGCCACGAACAGGCCCGCGCCGAGCACCAGGCCGGCGTCGACCGGCGCGGCGCCGTTGAGTTCGGTACGCCCACCGGCCAGGTATCGCACGGCGAGCCCCAGCCCGGCGACCAGCCCGGCGGCGAACCCGCCACCGGGGGCGTTGTGGCCGGAGAAGAGCAGGTAGATCGAGAACAGCAGGATGGCGTGGAACAGCAGACGGGTGACCACCTGGAGGATCACCGACTGCTGCCGGGAGGTCGCGCCGGTGGTGAGCCAGCGCGGGCGCGACGACTGCTGCCGGCCCGCGCCGGGGATGCCGCTGCGCAGGTCCAGCGCGCGGGAGCGGCGGAAGATCAGGCTGGCCACGCCGGTGGCGGCCACCACCAGCACGGCGATCTCGCCCATCGTGTCCCAGGCGCGGATGTCGACGAGCGTCACGTTGACGACGTTCTTGCCGCCGCCGTAGGAGACGGCCTCCTCCGGGAAGCCGACCGAGATCGGCGTGGCGGTCCGGCTGCCCGCCGCCACGTACGCCATCCCGGCGGTGACCACGCCGACGGCGACGCCGAGCGCGACCCGGAACCGCCGGGTGGCGCGGATCGGGCGGGCCGAGAACCGGCGCGGCAGGCGGCGCAGCACCAGCACGAACATCACGATCGTGACGGTCTCCACCAGGAACTGGGTGAGCGCGAGGTCGGGCGCGCCGTGCAGGATGAACATCAGCGCCGTGCCGTAGCCGGTCACGCCGACCAGGATCATCGCGGTCAGCCGGCGGCGGGCCCGCGCGGCCACCACCGCCGCGACCACGATGACCGCGCCGGCGACGGCCTGCAACGGGGTGTCCCAGAGCTGGAACCGGCGGGCCCACGGCGCGCCGGCGAGCACCGCGCCGCCGGGCAGCACGACCAGGACCAGCAGGATGACGCCGAGGTAGAAGGGCAGCGAGCCGCGCTGGGTGGCGCCGGTCAGCTCCACCGCGGCGCGGTCGACCGCGCCGGCCAGCCGGTCGTAGCCGGTGGCGCCGTCGAAGGGCAGCCGCGGCAGGTAGGGTCGGCGCCGGTGCAGCAGCAGGAACAGCCCGAGACCGGCGGTCACCGCCAGCGCCGACAGACCGAGCGCCGGGGTCAGCCCGTGCCAGAGGGCCAGGTGGTAGCCGGGGTCGGCGGTCGGGAACTGATCGGCGTACGGGGCCAGCACCCGGTCCACCGCGGGGGCGAGGACGCCGACGGCGAGGCCGGCGAGGGCGAGCACCGCCGCCGGGCCGATGAACGCCGGCTCGATCCGGTGCGGCCGGGTCTCCGCGACGCCGGGCTTGGCGGCGAACGCGCCCCAGAGGAACCGCGCGGTGTACGCGACGGTCAGCGCCGAGCCGGTCACCACTCCGGCGAGCACGACCAGTTCGGTGGTGCCGCCGTGCAGGAACGCCTCGAGCGCGGCCTCCTTGGCCACGAAGCCGATCAGCGGCGGCAGGCCCGCCATCGAGGCGGCCGCGAGTCCGGCGACCGCCGCGAGCACCGGGGCGCGCCGGCCCAGGCCGCTGAGTTCGCGCAGGTCGCGGGTGCCGGTGACGTGGTCGACGACGCCGACGACGAGGAACAGTGTGGCTTTGAACAGGGCGTGTGCCAGCAGCATCGCGGCGCCGGCCAGTGCGGTGTCGCGGGTGCCCGCGCCGAGGATCACCATGAGCAGGCCGAGCTGGCTCACAGTGCCGTACGCCAGCAGCAGCTTCAGGTCGACCTGCCGCAGCGCCGTCCACCCGCCGAGGAACAGGGTGATCAGGCCGCCGGCCAGCAGGACGCCGCGCCACACGGTGGTCTGGCCCACCGCCGGGCCCATGAGCGCGGCCAGGAAGACGCCCGCTTTGACCATGGCGGCGGCGTGCAGGTACGCGCTGACCGGGGTGGGCGCGGCCATCGCGCGCGGCAGCCAGAAGCTGAACGGGAAGATCGCCGACTTGCTGGTCACGCCGAGCAGGACGAGCACCAGCGCGACGGTGAGGTAGCCGCCCTCGGGCAGGTTCCCGGCGATCTCCGACCACCGGTACGAGCCGGCGTGCTGGCCGAGCATCACGAACCCGGCGAGCATCGCCAGGCCGCCCAGTGTGGTCACCAGCAGCGCCTGCATCGCCGCGCGGCGGCTGGCCCGTTTGGTCGGGTCGCTGCCGATCAGCAGGTACGAGAAGACGGTGGTGAGTTCCCAGAACACGTACAGCAGCAGCAGGTCGTCGGAGACGACCAGGCCGAGCATCGCGCCGGCGAACGCGACGAACACCGCGGCGAACCGGCCGAGGCCGGGGTCGTCGGAGCGGAAGTAGCGCGCGCTGTAGGCCAGCACGAGGGCGCCGACCCCACCGACGAGCAGCACCAGCAGCCAGGACAGCGTGCCCATGCGCAGCGCGAGTTCCAGGCCGAGCTGCGGCACCCAGGTGACGGTCTCGACGACGGGCCGGCCCGCACGGACCGGTTCGGTGCGGGTCACCGCCCAGATCAGGGCCGCCGCCGGGACGGCCGCCAGCAGGTAGAGAGCCCGCCGACCGAGGAGGCGTACCAGCACGGGGGCGGTCACGGCTGCGAACGCATGGACCGCCACCAGAACCAGCACACACACTCCTCAAGATCGACCTGCGGTACGTCAACCCTAACCGGCGATCCGGCGAGGCGGTATGTCGAGAGAATCACGCGAACGTGTCGTGTCGGCTCCGCTCTGTTTCGGGTAAGGAGTGAGGTTCACTCCGCCCGGTACACCGGTCGGCGTCCGGCGGTCGCCCCGATAGGGTGGTCGGCGTGCTGCCGATGCGAGCCGCCCTGGCGGGCACCACCGGGAACGCGATGCTGATGGGCCTCGCCGAGGTCAGCACGCCGGTCGGCTGGGTGCTGCTGCCCGGCCTGCTCGGCGTCTCGGCCCGGCCCCGGGTGGCGGCGCTGGTGTCGGCGTGGGCGGGCGTGCTGGTCGCGCTATCAGTCGTCGTACCGGTGATCCCCGGCCACCGCAGCGACCCGCAGGCGCTGCTCGCCTCGGCGGCCGGCCTGGCCGCGGTGCCGGTCCTGGCCTGGGCCCGCCGCCGGACGCGTACCGCGACCGTGGCGCGCGCCGCCGCGCCGCCGGACGTCGCCGTGTTCACCGTGCCGGCCGGGGCCGGGAGCGCCGCGCTGGCGATCTGCGGCACCGCCGGCGAGATCGGCGCCGCCGTCCCGGTCCGCGGCGGTGGACTGCGTGTCCTGCTCGGCACGGTCAGCGGCGCCGCGCTGGACACCCCCGCCGGACGCCGGGCGATCGAGCAGGCGTTCCGCCGGGCCGCCGCCGGACCGCGGCGCACAGTGCCGCACCTGGTCGACGCGCTCGACCGGGTGGTACGCGATCTCGCCCCGGCGGGTCACCTGCGTGCCACGATCGTGGACGTGGACCGCGCCGGGGCGGTCCGGGCGGTGCGGTGCGGATCGCCGGATCTCGTGGTCGCAGCCGGGAACCGCGCCGAACCCGCCGGGGTGCCGGACGGGCCGGCGATCGGGTCGACGGAACCGGCCGGACGCGCCACGCCCGGCCCGGTCACCGGCCGCCGGATCGCCGTCGTCGGCACCGGCTTCACCGACGCGCACGGAGAGCGCTGGTTGCGCGTACTCGATCAGGTGGCCGCAGGCGACGACCCGGCGCGGACGGCGCAGCTGCTGACCCGCGGCCCTCGCGGCGGGCGGCGGACCGGCCCGGCGCTGGTGATCGACCCGGAACCACAGTCGCGGGGATGACCGGCGGACCGGCCGGACCCGCCGCCTAGGCTGGTGCGGTGGGCCGGCGTCCGGTGCCGGCCCCGTCCGGGGAGACCGCGATGACCGACAACGTCCGCCGGCCGGCACCGGTGGCGGGCGGCGAGGACGAGCAGTGGCTGGCCGAGGTGGCCCGCGAGGCGGGTGCCGACGCGGGCGGCGTGCCGGTGGAGCTGCTCGGCGACTACCTGCGGCTGCTGACCGACGCGGCGGTGACCGGCCGCCGTCCCCGCCGAGCCGAACTCGACGCGGTCGGCGCGCTGGGCCGGCGCGCGGCCGAGCAGGGGATCTCCGCCGGCCGCGCGGTACGCCTCTACCTGTCCGCGGCGCGGCGTGTCTGGCGGCAGCTTCCCCACCTGGACCGGTCCGACGACAGCGAGGCGGTCCGCGCCGCCGCCGACGCCGTCCTGCACGTGGTCGACACCGCCGTGGCCACGCTCGCCGAGGGGTACGCGGTGGCCCGCCGGGAACTCGTCCGGCGCGAGGAGTCGCTGCGAAGGGAACTCGTCGACGACCTGCTGCGCGGCGACTCCGACCTGGGCGGGCTGGTGGAACGGGCCGAGCCGTTCGGCCTGGACCTGGCCCGGGTGCACCAGGTCGCTCTCGCCGCGCCCGGCCGGCGGCTGCCGGACACGGAGGCGGCGATCAGCGCGCTGGAGCGGGTCATCTTCGACCGGCTCGGTGACCGGGACGTGCTGGTGGCCACGAAGGAAGGGCTGCTCGTGGTGGTCGCCCCGGCGGACCCGGTCACCGCCGACCGGGGCCGCGGCGCCGGAGCGACCGGCAACCTGGGCACGCTGATGCACGGCGAGCTGGACCGGCTGGTGCGGGGCCGGCCGTGGCAGGTGGCGGTGGGCCGCCCGCACCCGGGCGTCTACGGCATCGCCCGCTCGTACGAGGAGGCCCGGGAGGCGCTCACCACGGCGCGGCGCCTGCACAGCGAGGCATCCGTGATCGATGCGCACGACCTGCTGATCTACCGGGTGCTGCTGCGCGACCAGCCCGCCATGGTCGACCTGGTACGGGCGGTGCTGACGCCGCTGGCCCAGGCGCGCGGCGGCGCCGAGCCGCTGCTGGACACGCTGAACGAGTACTTCGCCTGCGGCGAGGTGTCGACCGAGGCCGCCCGCCGGCTGCACGTGTCGGTGCGCACGGTCACCTACCGGCTGGCCCGGATCCGGGCGTTGAGCGGCTACGACCCCGCCGACGCGCGGGACCGGTTCACGCTGCACGCCGCCGTGCTCGGCGCGCGGGCGCTGGACTGGCCGCGCCGGCCGCTGCCGGCATAGCGCCGCCGCCGGTCCGGGTCCGCCGCCGGTGTGACAGGCGGCTCAGGCCGGTACGGCGACCAGCTCCGGGAAGCCGAGCAGGTTGGCCAGGGCCGACGCCTCGTCGCGGGTGAGGGTGAGCGTGACCATGCGGTCCGGGTCGTCCGGGTCGTCGTGGACGACGTCGCGCCGGCCGCCGACCTGGTAGTCGATCACGCCGATGCGGCGGCCCTCCTCCGTGGTCAGCGTGTGCCGGACCCCGATGCCGGGGAGGGTCGTACGTTCGATGATCACGGGGACCTCCTTCGGACGCGGCCGCCGTGGGGCCCGCCGGAGCCGGCCGGCGCTAGGGCGACGCGGTGGACGTTCGAGCTGAGCTCGCGTTCTCCATGTGTCAACCATAGCCACGGGGGACGGGCGGATCCGGGTTCCGGCCACCGGCAATCATTGCGCCCTTTGTTGGCCGGTGGCGTGCACTGCCGCGCGTGGTGTTCCAGGCGACGCTGGAGGTCCGAGGCGGTACCCGAGCAGCGAGGAGGTGGTGAGCATGACCCGCACGTCGATGGCTCCGCCACCGGTGTCCGCCGGACTCCTCGCGTCCCGATCTGCGAGCGGCGACCAGAAGCGCGTCTGAGCCCCCGGCCGCCGGCGTCGTCGAGTGAATCCGACGCCCGCGGCCCCGGCCACGCCCCTTCCCCGCACCGTCCACCGCCCGGTTGGGCACCCTGATCCGAGAGAGGTCGGTATGCCGCACCTTGTCACAGCCATTCGCCCTCCGGCCCGTACCGGCATGCTGATCGGCCGCTCCCACGGCAGCCGCCCGCCGGTCACAGTCGACGCGGCGCCGATCGCCGTGGACCTCGGCAGCAGCCTGCTGCGGATCTGGCTGGGACCGGGCCGGACGCTGAGCGTCCCGCTCGGTCACGGCCTGCGCAGCCCGGTCGTCCGGCGCGGCCGGATCGTCGACGGTCCGGCCTGCGTCTCCGAGCTGCGCCGGATCCTGCGCGACCACCGCACCCCGGTCCCGGTCGGGGCGCTCGTCGTGGCCTGCCGTCCGGTGCTCGCCGCGCCGGCCGAGCAGGAGGCGACGCGCCGCGTGCTCACCGCCGTGCTCGCGCCGTCCCGGCTGCTGTTCCTCGACAGCGTCCGGGCGGGCGCCATCGGCGCCGGCGCCGCCGCCGGCACCCTGCTGGTCGCCGACATCGGCGCCCAGCTCACCGAGGTGGCGCTGCTGGAGGACGGCCGGGTGGTCGCCGCCCGCCGGGCCGAGGTCGGCACCCGGGACCTCAACCACGCGACGACCGCCGCCATGCTCGCCGACACCACCTCCCGGCTGGTACGCGAGCTGCGTCAGGACGCGACACTGCGGCCTCTGGTCCGCGACGCGCTGGCCCGTGGCCCGATCGTCATCGGTGACGGCGCCACCCGGCCCGACGTGACCGCCCGCCTGGTCGCCACGCTCGGCGCGACGGTGCACCGCGCCGCGTCACCCCGTACCGCCGCGCTGACCGGCGCCGGTATGGCCGCCATCTCGGCCCTGCGACACCCGCACGACACCCAGCGCCGCCCGGAAAGGAGCGCCTGATCATGACGCACGCCCTCGACCGCACCGACACGTTGCGCGAACTGCTGGACCGGCAGTTCGGCGAGTACACCGACCAGCTCACCGAGCTGACGCTGCACACGCGGCAGCCCGACTACGGCGGCCACGACCCGGACACGCTGCGCCGGCTGATCGAGACCGCCCGGCAGGGCGTCGCGGACACCGCCCAGGCGCTGAAGCGGATGTCCGAGGGCACGTACGGCGTCTGCGAGCGGTGCGGGCAGGACATCCCGACCGCCCGCCTGGAGATCCTGCCCTCGGCCCGCTTCTGCGTGCCGTGCCAGCAACGCCGCTGAGCACGCACGGGGCTGTCGGGGCAGGCGCCGGCCGGTAGCGTCACCGCCATGGATGTCGATGACGTCGCCGGCCGGCTCGGCGTGCCCGCCGAGGAGGTCGACCGGGTTCACCGGCTCGCCGGTGACCGGCCCTCCGCGCCGCTGCCCGACCGGGCGGACGCGCCCGCCCTGCTGGCCCGGCTCGCGGTCCGCCCCGACGACGCCGCCGAGATCCTGGCGGGCTGGCCGGAGCCCGGCTCGCCACTGTGGACCCCGGAGCTGCGCTGGCTGCTCGACCGCTCGATCGCCCTGGTCCGCGCCGACCTCGGCGGCCACGCCTGGCTACCGCCCGGCCCGGCGCTGCCCCGCGAACGGGGCCCGGCCTGGCGGCACCTCTACACGTACGCGTACCTCGCGCTGGTCGACGTCGTCCGGGCCTACCACAGCGACCACGGCGTCCCCGACGACGTGTCCTGGGCGACGCTCGCCGACCTGGGCAACAACCTCGCCGTCGACAGGCGGATGAACGGCGAGGGCTGGCCGGTCATGCAGTGCTGGCTGACACTGCACGCGCGCGGCGGCCTCTACGAGCTGGGCCGGCTCCAGCACCAGCGCGGCGACGCCGAGGCGATCGACCTGCACATCCCGGACGCCGGACCGCTGACCTCGGAGGCGGTCGACGCGTCGCTGGACCGGGCCCGCGCGTTCTTCCCGCGCCACTTCCCCGGCGAGCGCTACACCGCGTTCTCCTGCGGCTCCTGGCTGCTCGACCCGCAGTTGCGCGAGTACCTGCCGGAGGATTCCAACATCGTCCGGTTCCAGCGGCGGTTCACGCTGGAGCCCTACCAGGAACAACCCGGGCTGGACGGCGACGTCGAGGTGCTGCGGTTCGTGTTCCGCACCCTGGACACGCCGCTGGACCGGCTGCCGCGCCGTACCGTGCTCCAGCGCGCGGTCATCGACCACCTCCGGGCCGGTCGCCACTGGCAGTGGCGCCGGGGCCGCTTCCCCATGTAGTCACGTCAGCGGCCGCAGGCCGCCCCGGTCCGGACCGGGATGCGGCGGCAGCGGCGCTCCGCGGGCCAGCCAGGCGTCGAGCGCGGCCTGGTCGCCGAACAGCAGCACCGGCGGTCCGGCCGGGTCGGCCGCCCAGGCCCGCAGGCGTCGGCGTGTCCGGCCGAACCCGGTCAGGTGCCACACCAGGATCGAGTCCCGGGACAGCACGCTGCGCAGCGTCTCCCGGTTGCCGTTGCAGATCAGCTCCCCGCCGGCCAGCCGCTGCAGCGTGCGCCGCAGCAGCCGCCGGAACGAGACCCCGCGCGGAAGGTCCAGGCCGATCACCAGGTCGGCGCGGCCGAGGACCACGTCCCGCCAGCCGTGGTACGCGCCGTCGAGGATCCAGCTGTCGCGCCGGCAGATCGCCTCGATCCGGCGACGCTGCTCCGCCACCGGCACCTCGACCCAGCCGGGCTCCCACAGCAGGTCGTCGACCGGATGCCAGGGCAGGCCGAACCGCTGCGCCAGATGCGCGGCGAGCGTCGACTTGCCGGAGCCGTGGATCCCCTCGACCAGGATGCGGGCCGGGGCGGTCATGGCAGCAGCGTAGGCACCGCGCGCACCCGGTGCGATCCGGGCGGCCCGGTCAGTGCGCGACGGCGACCGCCGGCGCCGCCTCCAGTCCGGCCAGCTGGGACGGCCGCACGACCACCAGCAGCACCACCAGCGCCGCCACCATGCCGCCGGCCACCACCAGCGCCATCGCCACCGCGCCGGTGCCGAGCACGCCCACCAGCGGCGCGGCCACCGCGCCCACGCCGAACTGCACCGCACCGAGCAGCGCGGACGCGGTGCCGGCCGCCTCGCCGTGACGGGACAGCGCCAGCGCCGGGGCGTTCGGCATGGCCAGGCCCGCCGCCGCCAGCACCAGCCACAGCGACACCAGCAGGGCGGGCAGCCCACCGAAGCCGGTCGCGGCGAACACCACCAGGGCCAGCCCGGCCACCGTGCCCGCCACCAGCGAGGTCACCAGGATCCACTGCGACGGGTAGCGCCGCAGCAGCCGCACGTTGTACTGGGTGGCGCCGATCAGGCCGATCGCGCCCGCGCCGAACGCCAGGCCGAACTCCTGCTCGTCGAGCCCGTACCCGTCCTGCAGCACGAACGACGAGCCCGCGACGTACGCGAACAGCGCGGCCATCGCGAGCCCGGCGACCAGGACGAGGCCGACGAAGACCCGGTCCCGCAGCAGCCCGCCGTACGTCATCACGGTCGCGACGACTCCGCCGCGCCGGCGGCGCGCGGGCGGCAGCGTCTCCGGCAGCGCGAGCGTGGCCAGCGCGACGAGCAGCACCCCGAAGACGGCCAGGACCACGAAGACACCGCGCCAGTCGGTCCACCGCAGCACGCCGCCGCCCAGCGTCGGGGCGAGGACCGGTGCCGCGCCCATCACCAGCAGCAGCCGGGACAGCATCGTGGCGAACGCCGACCCGGTGAACAGGTCACGCACCACAGCCATCGCCACCACAGCGGTCGCGGCGACACCGAGGCCCTGCACGACGCGCAGGACGCCCAGGACGGCGATGTTCGGGGCGACCACGCACAGCGCCGACGCCACGATGTGCAGCAGCAGACCGGCGATCAGCGGGCGGCGCCGCCCGACCGCGTCCGACAACGGCCCGATCAGCAACTGCCCGACGGCGAGCCCGGCGAGCGTGCCGGTGAGCGTCAACTGGACCGCCGCCGACGTGGTCGCGAAGTCGGTGACGATCGCGGGCAGCGCGGGCAGGTACATGTCGATCGTCAGCGGACCCACGGCGATCAGCGAGCCGAGGACCAGCACGAGCTTGAGCCGCCGGCTCCGGCTCATCAGGTCGCCCGGGGTGGGCGTCGGGGCGGCATCGGTCGTCTGGGGCGTCCCGGCCCGGTCGTGCGACCGGGCGCGGGAGGGTGCGGCACTCACACAGTGAGTCAAATGCGCCCCCGGTGATCACATTCCCGTCCCGGCGAGAGGTAACGCAGGTCACGCGCCCCGGGCGGGCCTCCTCACCGTTGCAGCGCGTCGCCGAGCGCGGCCAGGTACGCCCCGGCCTGCGCCCCGTTGACCAGCCGGTGGTCGTAGGCCAGGCCCAGGTCCGCCACCGTGCGCTCGCGTACCCCGCCGTCGCCGTCGAGCACGACCTCGCGGTGCACGTCCGGCACCGACAGGGCGCAGGTGACGCCGGGCGGGATGATCGGCCGGGCCACCGTGACGCCGGGTGTGTCGTTGAGCGCGACCAGGAGGTTCATGCCGGCCATGTCCTCCTCGCGGAGCCGGCCGCGCAGCGCCTTCATCCGCAGCGCGACCACGGCGTCGGCGAGGTCGCCGAGGTCCAGCCCGGCCGCGTCCCGGATCACCGGCAGGAACAGTCCGGTGCCGACGTCGACGGTGAGCCCGATCGACGGCGCTTCCGCGTCGAGGATCAGGCCGTCGTCGGTGAGCCGGGCGTAGAGAGCGGGGAACCGCTCGTGCAGCGCGGCCACGGCGGCGATGACGACCTCGGTCAGGCCGACCGCGGCACCGGTCTCGTCGGCGGCGCGGCGGGCGTACGCGAGCGCGGCCGTCACGTCGACGCGCACGGCGGTGAAGGCCACCGGGATCTCCCGGTGCGAGGTGGCCACCACGTCGGCGATGCGGCGCTGTGCGGGTGGCAGCGGCCGTCCCGGCGGCACCGGGGCGGGCACAGCCGGCAGCGGCACCGGGGCGGGCACGGCCGGCAGCGGCACCGGGGCGGGCACGGCCGGCAGCGGCACCGGGGCGGGCAGGATCCGGCCGATGGGTGCGCCCGGCGCACAGTCGGCGCCGACGGCCACGTCCTGGCGCAGCACGCCGGCCTGTGTCGCGGCCAGCTCCTCGATCGCCTTGGACGTCTCGACCGCCGCGATCGGCTCACCGGCCTCGACCGTGGCGCCGTCCGCGACCAGCCATTCCAGCAGCACGTAGCTGTCGTCGTTGGGGTTGAGCCGGGGTACGTCCACCGGGACGCCCGACGGCGCCGCCGAGGTCGGATCCGGCGGCGGCGGACCGGCAGGCGAGGAATCGGTGCGCGGCACCGAAACCGCGGCGGGCAGGCGCATGATCCGGTCCAGGATCGCCTCCGTGCCGAGCAGCACCGTCCGTTCCAGGTGCGGCGCGGACGGGATGACCCGGTCGGCGGAGCTGACCAGCTCTACCGGGCCGCGCAGCAGCGGCCAGGCCTCGGCGTGCAGGCGGGCGGCGACCTCGCTCCCCCACGTACCGCCCGCGGTGCTCTCCTCGGCGACGATCACGCCGTGCGCGCCGTCGAGCAGGTCGCGCAGGCCGTCCACGTCCACCGGGTAGAGCCGCGCCGGGACCAGCACCTCGACCGTACGTCCCCGCTCGGCGGCCCGGGTGGCGGCGGCTATCGCCCGGTCGGCGACCCCGCCCGGCGCGATGACGAGCGTGGGCGCGCCGGTGGCGTCCGGGTCATGGACGCGGGCCCAGTTGCCGTCCGCGCCGCGCAGTTCGAAGGCGAGGCGGTCGTCGACGCGGCCGTCCACGTACCGCCGCCGGGTGTAGAGGACCTTGTCCTCGAACAGCATCGCCGGTTCGTCGCGGCGCAGCGCGGCGGCCAGCACGTCGGCCGCGTCGTGCAGCGGGGACAGCTCGTACAGCGCGAGGTGCGGGATGCCGATGAAGTGCTTCTGCGGGCTCTGGCTGTGCGTCGCGCCGTAGCCCCGCCCGCCGCCGACCGGGCAGCGGATCACCACCCGCATCGGGGTGCGCTCGCCGTACATGGCGACGGACTTGGTGATCAGGTTGAGGATCGGGTCGAAGGCGAGACCGGCGAAGTCCCCGAACATGATCTCGACGATCACTGTGTCGCCGCACAACGCCAGGCCGCCCGCGACGCCGGTGATGCCGTTCTCGCTCAGCGGCGTCGACAGCACCCGGTCCGGGTAGGCGGTGGAGAGCCCCTGGGTCACCTTGAACGCCCCGCCGTACGGGTCGGCGACGTCCTCCCCCAGCAGCCAGGCCCGCTCGTCGGCGGCGAACAGCGCGTGCAGGGCCCGGTTGAGGTTGCGGCTGACCCGTTCGGCGCGCGTCACGCCGCCGCTCCGCGCGCGAGCGGCCGGGCCAGCACCTCGGCCGAGACCTCCGCGACCCGCTGCCGGGCCCGCGCGTCGGCGGCCGCGAACCGCTCCGGGTACGCCTCGGCGTACCGCTGGAGCCAGTCGAGGCGGCGCAGCCGGTCGAGTTCGCCGGCGGGCCGGGTGTCGTCGCCCTTGCTGTGCGGGCCGAGCCGGACCGTGTGCTGCACGAGCACGTGCGGCGTCCGGGTGGCGCGGACCCGCTCGACGTGCGGCGCGGCGGCGGCGCGTACCTCGGTGAGGTCGAGCGATTCGGACTCGCTGACGGTGATGCCGAACCCGGTGACCCGGCCGGCGATGGTGCCGGCGAGCTGCGCGGTGGTCGGGGTGGACTGGGCGATCCGGTTGTGCTCGACCACCACGAGCAGCGGCACCTGCCACAGCGCGGCCATGTTCAGCGCCTCGTAGACAGCGCCCTCGCCCCAGGTCCCGTCGCCGATGTACGCCACCACCATCGCGTCCTGCCCGGTGCGGTTGAGGTGCAGCCCCACGCCGACAGCGGCGGGCAGGCTCTCCCCCTGCACGCCGGTGGACAGGAACCGGTCCCGGCGCAGGTGCTGGCTGCCGCCGTACCCGTGGCACACCCCGCCCTCGCGGCCGAGCAGTTCCGCCAGCAGGCCCTCCGGGTCGCCGCAGTGCGCCAGGTAGTGCCCGTGGCCGCGGTGGTTGCTGAACACGAAGTCGCCGGTCAGCAGCGGGGCCAGCGCGACCGGGACGTACTCCTGGCCGAGGCAGGTGTGCGTGGTGCCGGCGAGGTGACCGTCGGCGTACAGGCGCAGCAGGTGCTCCTCGAAGCGGCGGATGAGCAGCCCCGCGTCGAGGTCGGCGTCGTCGAGCGGGGCCGGCGCGGCTGTCACTCCGGCACACCCCGCTGGGCGAGCAGCGCGCGCAGGTCGGCCACCGACCGCACGGTCCGGATCTCCCGGGGCGTCAGCGAGATCCGGTACGCGTCCTCGACGGCCGCGACGATCTGGAGGTGACGCAGGCTCACCCACGCGGCGCTGGTCGCGGGGCCGGTCTGCGCGTCGACCTGGTCGACGGGCAGTTCCAGCACGTCGGCGACGAGCCGCACCAGCCGGCTGGACATGCTCATACCTCGATGATCGTACAGGCCCAGTGGGTGCCCCGGCCCAACGAGATCAACGCGACCCGGTCGCCGTCGTGCAGCTCACCGGCGCCGAACAGGCGGCTCAGTCCGAACAGTTGATCCGCCGCGCCGAGATGCCCGTACTCGGCCGCCAGCTCCCGGTTGGTCCGCTCCGGCGGCACCTTGTGGGCCTCGGCGAGCGACGTCATGGCGCGTTCGTTGTCGGCGACCAGGATCAGCCGCGCCAGGTCGGCGACTGTGACGCCGGCCCGCTCGCAGGCGCGTTCGGTGACCCGCACCATCCGCTCGTCGAGGTGGCGGGCGTACTGCGCGAACTGCTCGGGGTCGTAGTCGAAGAACTCCATCACGTGCCACACGTCGCGGGCGGCGGGCGGCTCGGCGCCGGGTGCGAACGGCGCCGCCGCGCCACCGCCGTCGAGCCGGTAGAACCCGGCGTAGCGGCCGTCGGTGGCCGCCTCGGTGACCTGCCAGCGCAGCCGGGGGTGCCCGCGCCGGGCCACTGTGGCCACCGCGCCGTCGGAGAACACCATCGGCTGGGTGTCCATCCGGTTCCAGTACGCCTCGCAGGTCCGGTTCGCGGCCACCACGAGCGCGGTGGCGTACTCCGGGTGGGTGGCGAACTTGCCGGCGACGGTGTCGAGGCTGAGCACGCCGGTGGTGCACGCCTGGGTGAGCAGCACCGCTTCGGCGCCGGCCGCGCCGAGCCGGTACGCCAGGTCGGCGGCGGCGTCCCAGTAGAGGTGTTCGGTGAGGTCGGTGACGGCGAGCACCAGCAGGTCCACCTGCGCGGCGGGCAGCGTGGCGGCGTCCAGGGCGCGGCGGGCGGCCCGCTCGGCGAGGTCGGTCAGGCCGACGTCCGGCGCGGCGCGGTGCACCCGCCGGTAGCCGTACCCGAGGACGCGGGTGACGTCGTCGGTGTACTGCGCCACCACGTCGGCGACGGGCGCCGGGTCGCCGAGCGCCTCACCGAAGGACACCAGCCCGAAGCTCATGCTCGACCGTCCCGCCGCAGATCCGCCGCTGCTTACCATTCCCCATGCCCCGAGAGCATCTCACGTCCCTGCCCGGAACCCGTTGGCACGTATGGCGTTCCGCGTTGCTCCGGTCGGCCGGTTTTCCGGCTGACGGGATGAGCCGGTTCGCCGCTCCGGCGCTCGCGGAGGCGGCCGACCGGCACCTGCGCGGGGACGGCGACGCCGCGGAGTTCGCTGCGGCGTTCGACGCCGCCGCGGCCGACCTCGGGCAGGCGGTCTACGACATCGCCTGCGACGACGCCTTCCGTACGGCGCTGACCTGGCAGAACCCTGCGGTCCTGCTCGCCGTCGACGCGATCCGGCGCGACGGCCCGCACGCCCCGCGCAATCTGCGCCGGCGGCACCGGGAGGAGGTCGTCGCGAAGTACTGGCAGCGGTACTGCCTGAAGAACGACACGGTGGGCTTCTTCGGCCCGATCTGCTGGACCGAGCTGGGCGGCAGCGGTCCGGTCGCGACGGTGCGTCCCGGCGCGGCGCTGACGCGTACCCGGAAGGTGTTCCTGGAGCGGTGGGGCCTGGACGCGCTCGCGGAGGCCTTCGCCCGGGTGCCCGGCGTGCGGGACTGGCTGCCGGTGCGGCTCGCCCCGCACCTGAGCCTGCGCGACCGCGTGCTGCGGCATCCGCACCATCCACCGCAGACGCTCCCGGCGGCGACGGCCGCGCTGCTCGCGCTGGCGCGGCGCGGACCGCGCGTGGCCGACCTGGTCGCCGCGCTGCTCGCGGACCCGGCGAGCGGTTTCCGCCGGGCCGCTGACGTGCACGCGCAGCTCGACGACCTGGCCGGGCGCGGCGTGCTGCGGATCGGCTTCGACCTGCCGGTCGACCTCACCGCCGAGGACGCGTTGCGCGAGCAGCTCGCCGCGATCGGCGACGACACGGTCCGCGAGCGGGTGCTCGGCGACCTCGCGACGGTGAGCGACCTGCGCGACGCGGTGGCCGCCGCCGACGGCCCGGACGCGCTGGCCGCGGCGATGTCCGCGTTGGACCGGCGGTTCGTGGAGCTGACCGGCCGGGCCGCGCGGCAGCAGCCCGGCGAGGTGTACGCCGGGCGCACGCTGTGCCACCTGGAGACGGTCCGCGACCTGGACGTCCGCTTCGGTGACGCGCTGCTGGAACGGCTCGCGCCGCTGGAACCGCTGCTGCTGTCGGCGCGGTGGCTGACCGCGGCGATCGGGCAGGCGTACGCCGACGCGCTGGCCGCCCTGTACCGCGACCTGGCGGCGGAGTCGGCCACCGACGACGTGCCGGTGGCCGACCTGTGGTTCCTGGCGCAGGCGGTGGTGTTCGGGGCGGATCCGCCCGCCGCCGCCGTCACCGCCGGGTTCCTGGACCGGTGGGCGACGGTGCTGGGCCTGGCCGACGCCGACGCGGACGCCCGGGAGCTGCGGTTCGACGCCGCCGCGCTGACCGAGCGGGTCGCCGCCGCGTTCCCCGCCGACGCGCCCGGCTGGGCCGCCGCCCGCATCCACAGCCCGGACGTGCACGTGTGCGCCCCGGACGAGGCGGCGCTGCTGCGCGGGGACTTCACAGTCGTGCTCGGCGAGCTGCACGTGGCGCTGGCCGCGTTCGACACGCACTTCTTCGCGTACGGGCACCCGGACCCGCAGCGGCTGCGCGACGGGATGCGCGCCGACCTGCCCGGCGGCCGGGTCCGGCTGCTGCCGCCGGTGAACTGGCCCCGGCACACCGCCCGGATCGCGGAGTGGCTGCACGGGCCCGCCGACGCCCAGCTCGGGTTCGTCGACGCTCCCGGCGCCGACCCGGACCGCCTCGTGCCGATCACCGCGCTGACCGTGCGGCCGGACGACGACGGCACCCTTTCCGCGCACGCCGACGACGGGCGGCGGTGGCCGCTGCTGGAGGTGTTCGCGCCGCTGTTCGACTACCAGGTGTTCGACACGTGGAAGCTGGCCGGCAACGCCGGGCGCACGCCGCGCGTCACAGTCGACGACCTGGTGCTGGTCCGCGAGACCTGGCGCACCACTGTGGGCGAGACCGGCCTGCACACGGTCAAGGGCGAGCGGGAACGCTACCTCGCGGTACGGCGCTGGCGGCTCGCGCTCGGCCTGCCCGAGCGGATCTTCGTGCGGGTCGACACCGAACTCAAACCCAGCTATGTGGACCTGACCAGCGGCGTCTACACCCGGCTGCTGTGCACGCTGCTGCGCGGCGCGCACACCAAGGGCGGCGACGGCGTCGGGCTCACAGTCACCGAGCTGCTGCCCGGGCCGGACGACGCCTGGCTGACCGACGGGGCCGGCCGGGCGTACGCCTCGGAGCTGCGGCTACAGATCGTCGACCCGGCGCAGGTGCGGTAGCCACTCGGTGGCGTCCGCCGGCGCGTCGGGGGTCTCGGTGTCGAACAGGCGCAACCGGCGTACGCCGTAGGCGCCGAGCGCCACCACGGCCAGGGCCAGCCCGGACACCACGAACGCGAACCCGAGTCCACGGCCGGGGCCGGTTCCGATCAACGCGCCGACGCTGCCGGCCAGCGCGCCGCCGGGGGCGAACATCGGTTCCAGCAGCGACCCGCTCAGCGGCACCAGCACGGCGAAGCCCAGCGGCAGCGTCGCCCAGGTCAGCGTCTGGATGATCGCCAGCACCCGGCCGTGGAACCGCTGCGGCACCTTCACCTGGATGATCGACAGGTAGATGCCGTTGTGCAGACCCAGGCCCAGCCCCACGCCGAAGCTGCCGAGCGCCACCAGCAGCAGGCTCGGGCGGACGCCGCTGAGCACCAGGCTGACCGCCACGCCGAACGCGATGGCGATCAGCGCGGGCATCCGGCGCCGGGTCGGGCCGCCCCACACCGCGATGGCGAGTCCACCGAGGACGGCGCCGAGCGCCTCGGCGAACGCCACGGTGCCGACCTGGCCCATCGTGCCGAACGCGAGCACCATCGGCGGCACCAGCAGCAGGCTCGCCAGGCACAGGTTGTAGAGCGAGAAGAAGCCCAGCATGGCCCGGAAGCCCGGCTCGGCCCACGTCATCCGCGCCCCGCCGATCAGCTCGGCCAGGAACGGCTCCTTGCGGCGCCGGCCGAGCAGGTCGGGGAACCGCACCGCGGCCAGCACACCGATCGCCACCACGTAGCTGACGATGTCGATGACCAGGACGCCGGCCAGGCCGATCGCGGCGAGCAGGCCCGCCGCCAGCAGCGGCACCGCGAGCGAGCTGAGCCCGACCGCGAGCTGCGCGATGCCGTTGGCGTGCCCCAGGTAGCGCTTCGGCACCACCTGCGGGATCGCGGCCAGGTAGGTGATGCGTTGGAACACCGACGCCGCGCCGAGCACGCACACGAGCGTGTAGACGGCCGCCAGTCCCAGCCGGTCGGTCCAGAGCAGCAGCGCCAGCAGCGCCTCCGCTGTCACCGCCGTCGCGCACGCGGCCAGCAGCACGCGGCGCCTGTCGAACCGGTCCGCGACCGCGCCGGCGACCGGCAGCGCCAGCAGCGCCGGCAGGTAGGCGATCACCCCGGACAGGCCGAACCACAGCATCGACCCGGTCTCCAGGTAGACCCAGACCGGCACCGCCCACTGGGTCAGCGCCGAGCCGGTCGACGAGATGAGCTGGCTGGCGGTGATGGCCAGGAACCGGCGTACGCCCGGTTGCACGCCGGTCTCGGCGGTGACCGGATCGGTGCTGGTGGCCGCCAGTGCCCATCCGTTACCGGCGAGCTGTCGCGGCGCGGCGGACGGCTCGGCGAGCCGGGGATGGGTACGGGTGAGCACCTCGGCGAGCGCCTCGGCCCGCTGCTTGACGAAGTAGTGCCCGGCCTCGTCCAGCACCACCAGCGCTGTGGACTCGCCGAGGAAGCTCCACTCGCGGTACCGCTCCTCGTAGTACTCGGTGAGCACGTCGTGGGTGCCGACGACGGAGATCACCGGTGCGGGCACCCGGACCGGCTCGCCGTCCAGCCACTCGGTGAACCGCTCCTGCGCCTCGGCGGCCTCCCGGCGTACGTGGTGCACGAACCGGTCGACCTGCGCCTGGTCCAGGTCGGCCAGTTCCGCGCCGATCGAGCGCAGGAACGTCTCGTACCGCCGGTCCGCGCCCCGGGAGTCGGCCCAGTCGACGAGCCGGCCGAGCATGTTGTCCGGCCGGGCGGTCGGGAACACGCCACCGGCGTAGATCGCCTCGATCGGGCGTCCCCGCTCGTGCAGCCGCCGGGCGATGCCGGTCAGCAGCGCGCCGCCGACGCAGTGGCCGTACAGGACCAGCGGGCCGTCCACCCGCTCCTGGATCTCGGTCACGCACCGCTCGACCAGCTCGTCGAAGGGCAGCTCGGTGTCGCGGACGCCGACGTCGTGGCCGGGGATCGCCACGGAGAACAACGTGTGCCCGGCCGGCAGCGCGTCCGCGAGCGGCTGGTAGATGCTGGCGAGCCCGCCGCCGTACGGCACGCACACGTACGAGCGCACCCGCTGGGCCGCCGGGACCGGCCGGGTCAGCTCGTACAGCAGCGGACGCTGCCGTTCCTGGTCCGCCGGGGCGTCGATCAGCGCGGCCAGCCCCTGCACCGTCGGGTGCGCGAACACGTCCATCACGCCGACGTCGACCTGCCCGTACGCCTCGCGCAGCAGCGCCAGCATCCGGATCGCCAGCAGCGAGTGACCGCCCAGCTCGAAGAAGTCGTCGTCCAGGCCGACCTCGGGCACGCCCAGTACGTCGCGCCAGGTGGCGGCGACGGTCTGCTCGACCGGGGTCACCGGGGGACGGCGCTGCGCGGGGGCGACGCCGGACGAGGGTGCGGGCAGCGCGGCGGTGTCGAGTTTGCCGTTCGCGGACAGCGGCAGCGCGTCGAGCGTGACGAACGCCGACGGCACCATGTACTCGGGCAACCGCCGCTTCAGCGCCGCCCGCAGCTCCGCCGGGTCCGGGGCCTCCCCCGTCAGGTACGCCACGAGACGCTGCTCGGCGGGCGTGGCGCCGCGGACGACGATGGCGGCGGAGCCGACGCCCGGCTGTTCGCGCAGCACCGCGGCGATCTCCCCCAGCTCGATCCGCAGGCCCCGCAGTTTCACCTGGTCGTCGATGCGGCCGAGGAACTCCAGCGTCCCGTCGGTACGCCAGCGGGCCAGGTCGCCGGTGGCGTACAGCCGGCCGCCGGGCTCGCCGAACGGGTCGGGGACGAACGAGGCGGCGGTGAGTCCGGGGCGGTTCAGGTAGCCGCGGGCCACCTGCACGCCGCCGAGGTGCAGCTGCCCGGCCACGCCGGCCGGGACCGGGCGCATCGCCTCGTCGAGCACGTAGGTGCGGACGTTGCGGATCGGCCCGCCGATCGGCACCCGGGTCACGCCGGTCAGCGCGTCGGGCGTGGCCGCCCAGGCGGTGACGTCGATCGCCGCCTCGGTGGGTCCGTACAGGTTGTGCAGCGCCGCGGACGGGATCGCGGTCACGGCGCGGCGGGCCAGGTCGGCGGGCAGTTCCTCGCCGCTGCACACGATCCGCCGCAGCGACCCGCAGCGGGCCGGGTCGGCCGGGCCGGCGGCGGACAGGAACGCGTCGAGCATCGACGGCACGAAGTGGACCGTGGTGATCCGCTCCCGTTCGATCAGCTCCCGCAGGTACGCCGGGTCGCGGTGCCCGCCCGGCGCGGCCAGCACCAGCCGCGCGCCCACGAGCAGCGGCCAGAACACCTCCCACACCGACACGTCGAACCCGATCGGCGTCTTGTGCAGTACCGCGTCGTCCGGTCCGAGCCCGAAGGCGTCCTGCATCCAGTCGAGCCGGTTGACGATCGCGGCGTGCTCGTTGACCACGCCCTTCGGCCGCCCGGCGGAGCCCGACGTGTAGATCACGTACGCCGCGTTCCCCGGTCCGGCGGCAGTGCCCCCGGCGGTGCGCGGCCGGTCCGGCGCGGTCAGCGGCAGCACTGTGCCCGGGACGGTCAGCCCGTCGGGCAGCTCGTCGGCCAGCAGCACCCCGGCGCCGGCGTCGGCGAGCATGAAGGCCAGCCGCTGCGGCGGGTGGTCCGGGTCCAGCGGCAGGTACGCCGCACCGGCCCGGTGGATGCCGAGCAGCCCGGCGATCAGGCGGCGGGAGCGGGGCTCGTGGATCGCGACCACCGACTCCGGTCCCACGCCGTGCGCGACCAGCCGCGACGCCACCTGCTCGGCGGCGTCGGACAGTTGCGCGTACGTCATCCGGTTGTCGCCGTCGACCAGCGCGACCGCGTCCGGCGTGCGGCGGGCCTGGGCGTCGAACAGCTCCGCCAGCGTGGTCCGGCGCACCGGGGCGGCGGTGGCGTTCCAGCCGGTCACGACCGCGGCGTGCTCGGCGTCCGGCATGACCGGCAGCGCGCTGACCCGGGTCCGGGGCGCGGCCACGGCCGCGGCGAACAGCAGCAGGTAGCGGTCCGCGAACGCCTCCATCGCGGCGCGCTCGAACAGCGCGGTGCGGTACTCCAGCCGCAGCTCGTCCCCGGCGATCTCCAGCGACAGGTCGTCCATGGCGCCGCCGAACGCCTCACCCCGGCCGGTAGGCAGGTGGTGGAACGTGAGCTGGTAGAGCGGCGGTACGCCCGGGTCGCGTCGTACCGCCAGCTCCTCGACGAGCTTCTGGAACGGCATGTCCTGGTGGTCCCAGGCGTCGAGCACGACCCGGCGGACCCGGCGCACGAGCGTCAGGAACGGTGGATCGCCCGACACGTCGACGCGCAGCACCAGCATGTTCATGAACATGCCGAGCAGCGGTTCCAGCTCGGCCCGGTCCCGGCCGGCCACCGGCATGCCGACCACCACGTCGTCGCTTCCGGACAGCCGGTGCAGCAGCGCCACGTAGGCGGCCAGCTGCACCATGAACGGGGTCGCGGCGGCCTGCTGGGACAGCTCCGGCAGCGCCGCCGTCACGGGCCCGGGCAGCGTCCGGCGGACGTCGGCGCCGTCGAACGTGAGCGTCGCCGGGCGCGGCCGGTCGGTGGTCAGCGCGTGCACGGCGGGCAGGCCGGTCAGCGCCTCCCGCCAGTGGTCGCGCAGCTCGTCCCACCGGGGCCCGTCGAGGCGGTCGCGTTCCCAGGCCGCGTAGTCGGCGTACTGGATCGGCAGTTCGGGCAGGTCCGGCGCGCGGCCCGCGACGGCGGCGGCGCACAGCTCGGTCAGCTCGGCGCGCAGGTGCAGCAGGGACGTGCCGTCGAGGATGACGTGGTGCCCGGCGAACAGCAGCCACCAGGTGTCCGGGTCGAGCCGCAGCAGCCGGGCCCGCCACAGCGGGGCCGCGTCCATCGGCAGGTCGAGGCGGGCGTACTCGGCGACGATCCGGGCGCGGGCGGCGTCCCGCTCCGGCCCGGGCAGCGCGGACAGGTCGGTGACCGGCAACTCCACCGGGACCGTGGGGTGGATGTCCTGGTAGAGCCGTCCGTCGTGCAGGCGCAGCGTGGTGCGCATGGCCTCGTGCCGGTCGGTGACCGTCCGCAGCGCCGCGAGCGCCTGCTCCGGCCCGGCACCCGCCGGCAGGGTGACCGCGTCGGTCATCGTGAACAGCGGTTGCCCGGGGCTGAGCTGGGCGGTGAACCAGACCCGCTCCTGGGCGTACGAGGCGGGAACGGTGTAGACGTCGTCCACAGGCGTGACGTCGTGGCGTGACTCGGTCATCCCGGCCGTCCCGGCCGGCGCAGGCGCGGGATGGGCGCCTCGGCCGGTGGGGCGGCGCGCAGCGACTCGATCCGGGCGGCCATCGCCGCGACGGTGGGCGCGTCGAACAGCACCCGCATGGACAGCCGGGCACCCACCGCCTGCCGGATGCGCAGCACCAGCTGGGCGGCCACGAGCGAGGTGCCGCCGAGCCGGAAGAAGTCGTCGTGCGGGCCGACCTCGGTCACGCCCAGCACGTCACGCCAGATCCGGGCGACGGTGTCCTGCAGGTCGCCGTCGGCGGCGGTCACCGTCGAGGCGGTGGCCGCCGTGGTCGCGGCGAGCCGCCGCTCGTGCCCGGCGACCGCCTCCACCGTGTAGGCGCCGATCGCCACCGAGCCGGTCCGTCCCTCGGCGAGGACCCGGCACGCCGCGCGCACCGCCGCGTCCGGGGCCAGCCCGTCGTGGTCGGGTACGCCCTCCTCCCGCCACGCGCCCCAGGCCACCGACAGCACCGGCGACCGCCAGCCGTGCGGGCTGCGCGCGTACGCGTCGAGGAACGCGTTGGCGGCCGTGTCGTCGGCGCGGCCCAGGCCACCGGCAAGCGCGGTCACCGAGGAGCTGAGCAGCACGAAGTCGAGCGGCATATCGCCGAAGACCGCGCGCAGCGCCAGCGCGCCGGTGACCTTCGGCAGCAGTTCGGCTGTCGCCTCGGCCGGCCGCGACCCGGTGGACAGCCCGGTGTCGGGCAGCCGCGCGGCGTGCACGATGCCGTCGAGTCCGCCGAGGTCGTCCTCGATGTCGGCGCGTACCGCCCGCAGCGCGTCCACGTCTGTCACGTCGGCGCGCACGTGGCGGACCTGCGCCCCGGCCCGTTCCAGCGCCTCGACCAGGTCCGGCCGGGCGGTCCGGCCGACCAGCACCAGCCGCGCGCCCCGGCGGGCCAGTTCGGCGGCGAACGCCCCGCCAATCCGGCCCAGTCCACCGGTGATCAGGTAGCGCCCGCCGTCGCGCACTGCCGGCCCGGTACGGCGGCGCGCCGGTGCCGCCGCGAACCCGCGCGTCCAGCGGCGCCCGCCCAGCCGCAGCGCGACCGCCTCGGCCCGCTCGGCGCCGAGCAGCTCGTCCGCCAGCGCGTCCGCGCCCGGCTCGGCCGGGTCGGCGTCCACCCAGTGGCAGCGCAGTCCCTGACGTTCCAGCGGCACCGAGCGCACCACCCCGGCGACTGTGGCGTGTTCCGGGCGCAGCAGGTCGGAGCCGGTCACGTCGGCCGTCCCGGCGGTCACCACGTCCAGCGTCACGTCAACGGCCGGCAGCGCCTCCAGCAGGGTCAGCAGCGCGAGGTACCCGTGTTCCTGGGCCGCCGCCACGGCGTCGGCGTCCGGGCCGGCCGGGTCGCCGTCGAGCGCCCACGCGTGCACGATCCGGGCGGCCCGGCCGTCGTCGGCGCACTCGTCGAGCAGGCGCTGGTGGTCGGCGACGCTGGCCGGGCGCAGCCGGTAGCCGTCCGGGCGGACCGCGAAGGCCGGTCCGGGACGTACCACTGTGACGTCCACGCCGCGCTCGCGCAGCCGGTCCGCGAGCGCCGTGCCGCGCTCCCCGGCGGCGAACAGCAGCAGCGGGCCGGGCGCCTCGACGGGCGCGAGGTCGGGCAGTTGGCGCCAGACCGGCACCTCGGCCACGCCGTCGTCGTACCGCTCGTCGATGGCCGGTGCGGCGGGCGCGGCCACCGGTTCCGGGTCGATCCAGTACCGGGCGCGCTCGTACGGGTAGCCGGGCAGCGGCACCCGGCGCGGCGTGCCGGAGGCGGGCAGCCGCACCGGCACCCCGGCCGACCACAGGCGACCGGCAGCCTCGTACGCGGTCTGCCTGTCGGTCAGCCGCTCCCCCGGCGCGGGCAGCGTGCGCAGCGGCGCCCGGGCCCCCGCCGGCAGGCTGAGCCGGGCCAGACCGGCGAGCTGCCGGCCGGGACCGCACTCCAGCAGCAGCCAGTCGTCGGCGGCGCCGGTCGCGGCGAGCGCGGCCACTGTGGCGCCGAACCGCACCGGCCGGCAGAGCTGGTCGGCCCAGTACGCCGGGTCGGTGATCTGCTCGTCGGTGAACGGCGCGGCGGTCGCGGCCGAGAACACCGGCAGGTCCGGCGCCCGGCGCGGCACCGCCGCCACGAGCGCCGCGAACTCGTCGCGCACCGCCGCCAGCAGCGGCACGTGCATCGCGTACGGCGACCGCAGCGGCGTGCAGCCGATGCCGCGTTCGCGCAGGAGGACCTCGGCGGCGGCGACCGGTTCCGGCGTGCCGCCCACCACGCAGGTGTGCGGGCCGTTGCTGATCGCCACCGCGACACCGTCGGGCAGCAGCGCCGCGATCTCGTCGGCGCCGCGCTGCACGGCGAGCATCCGGCCCTCCGGCGCGGCCTGCACGAGGCGGCCCCGGGCGGCGGCGAGCCGCAGCGCGTCCGGCAGGTCGAACACCCCGGCGACGGTCGCGGCGACCAGTTCGCCGACGGAGTGGCCGATCATCGCGGTGGGCGTGACGCCCCAGTGCCGCCACAACGTCGCCAGCGCGTACTCGACGGCGAACAGCGCGGGCTGCGCCACCGCCGGTCCGGCCAGCCGTTCGTCCGCACCGGGTCCGGCGTCGAAGATCATCTCGTTCGCGTCCCAGCCGAGGATCGCGGCGCACTCGTCCACGGCGGCGGCGAACACCGGCTCGGTAACGGCCAGGTGCGCGCCCATGCCGGGGTGCTGCGCGCCCTGGCCGGGCACGAGCAGGCCCACCCGGGGCGGCGCGGCGGCGTCCCCGGTGGCGCGGCGTTTCGGGTCGGTGAGCGCCGCTGCCGCCCGGCCCCGGTCCACGGCGACGACGGCGGCCCGGTGCCGGTACGCCGGCCGGCCCTCCCGCAACGTGTACGCCACGTCGCGCAGCTCCACATCGGGCGCGCCGGTGAGCCGCTCGGCCAGCCGGGCACAGGCAGCGGCCAGCGCGTCGGGGGTCGCGGCGGACACCTGGAGCAGTTCGCCGCCGCCGTGATCCGGCTCCGGGGGTACGCGCGGCGGCGCCTCCTGGAGCACCAGGTGCGCGTTGGTGCCGCCGAGGCCGAGCGAGCTGACGCCGGCCCGCAGCGGTCGCTGGTCCTCGGGCTCCCACTTGGTCAGCGTGGACACCACGTAGAACGGGCTCGCCTCGATGTCGATGTCCGGGTGCGGCCGGTCGTGGTTGACTGTGGGCGGGATGAGCCGGTGCCGCATCGACAGCACGGTCTTGATCAGGCCGATCACGCCGCCGGCCGCGCTGAGGTGACCGATGTTGGCCTTCGTGGAGCCGACGCCGCACCAGCCCCGCTCGGCGGTGCGCCGCCCGTACGCCGTGCTCAGCGCCGCCAGCTCGATCGAGTCGCCGAGGACGGTGCCGGTGCCGTGCGCCTCGACGTACCCGACCGAACGCGGGGCGACGCCGGCCACCGCGAGCGCCTGCGTGACCACCTCCACCTGACCGGTGACGCTCGGCGCGGTGAAGCTCGCCTTGGCCGAGCCGTCGTTGTTCACCGCGTTGCCGATGACCAGCGCCCTGATGTCGTCGCCGTCGGCGAGCGCGTCGGAGAGCCGCTTGAGCACGACCACGCCGACGCCGCTGCCGTAGACGGTGCCGTCGGCGTCCGCGTCGAACGGGCGGCAGTGCCCGTCGGCGGAGGTGTAGCCCTCGTCGGCGACGTACCCGACGCCGTGCGGCAGTTCCACGCACACGCCGCCGGCGAGCGCCGTGTCGCACTCGCCGCTGCGCAGCGCCTCGGCGGCCAGGTGCACCGCGACGAGCGACGACGAGCAGGCGGTCTGCACCGTCATCGCCGGGCCGCGCAGGCCGAGCCGGAATGCGACGGTGCTGGCCAGGTAGTCCGGCTTGTTGCCGAGCGACACGCGCAGCTCACCGGCGTCCGCGAGCGCCCGCGGGTTCCGCCGGACGTTCAGCCATTGGTACAGGTCGGCGTTGCCGCCCGCGTACACGCCGATCTCGCCGTCGTAGCGGGCCGGGTCGCAGCCCGCGTCGGTGAGCGCGGCGTGCGCGTGTTCCAGGAACAGCCGCTGCTGCGGGTCGGTCAGCTCCGCGTCGCGGGGGCTCATTCCGAACAGCTCCGCGTCGAACCGGTCCACGCCGTCGAGCACGGCGGCCACCGGCACGTACGCCGGGTCGTCGAGCTGCTCCGCCGGGACGCCCCGGGCCAGCAGCTCCGCGCGGGTGAACCGGGTGAGCGACTCGGCGCCGACGACCAGGTTGCGCCAGAACTCCTCCGCCGACGCCGCCCCCGGCACGCGCAGGCTGAGCCCGACGATCGCGATCGGCTCCACTGTCTCGTTCACGCCATGACCTCCGGCTCGGCCGAATCGCTGATGTGCAGGCGCAGTTCGCTGACGTAGCGGCGGCCCGCGGCGTCGGGCAGCCACGCCTGCCCGAGCGCGGGCAGCAGCTCCGACACGGTCACCGCCACGTCGTCGCCGCCGGCCCGCCGGGCGGCGCGCAGCAGCAGGCAGAGCCGATTGGCGTAGAGCGGGCTGGTCAGGTCCACGTAGGTGGGCTTCAGTTCGGTGGCCACCCGGACGAAGACCCGTTCCGGCAGGCCCAGCGTGGCCCGCCAGCGGCGTACCGCGAGGTAGCGCCGCGCCTGGTCGACGGCGTCGGCCAGGCCGGTCGCCCCGACAGTGGTGCGCCAGGTCTCCCGGGCCAGCACCAGCCGGTCGACTGTCACCCGGGGGCTGTGCGGGCGGTCGGTCATCAGCTTGAACGCGTCACCGGCGTGCACCGCGATCAGGTCGGAGAACACCTCGACCAGCGGCCAGCGCGTGCCGTCCGGGCCGGTCGCCGCCAGCACGCCGTCCACCTCGGACACGATCGCCGCGTTCGCCGGCACGAGCCGGTCGCGCGGCGCGCCGGGCGCGTCGGCGAACGCGAGCCGGTGGTCGTCCGGCCCGTGCAGGGAAGCGGACAACCGTCCGCCCACGCGGGGGAAGTCGACCGGGTAGAGCGGGCGCAACCGTCCCGGGCCCAGGTCGGCCGCGTACGCGCGCCGCAGCCGGTCCACGTCGGGGTGGCAGTGGGTGAACAGCTCGGCGTTGAACGTGGCGTACGCGGCGTGCAGCTCGCCGAGCACCGCCCCGAACTCGCCGGCGGCCAGCGCCTCGGGTGACTCGGCGAACAGTTGCAGGTCGGGGCTGTGCACCCGGCCGGCGCTCCAGCCGGGGCGGGTCGCCGGGAACCGGTCGGCCACCAGGGGCGCCAGCTCGACCGCGGCGAACTCCACCCGGGCCGTTCCCTCGGGCAGTCCGGCCAGCCCGAGCACCCGTTCCCAGCGAGCGGCGAACTCGGCCGCGACCCGGTCCACCGGCCGGTCGCCGGGCCCGAACAGCGGCCCCTGCGCGACGAACCACAGGTCGCCGAGCCGGACCGGTCCGTCGCCGCTGAGGTCGTCGTACAGGTCGCGCAGCGCGTCGCCGTACGCGGTGGCCAGTTCGGCGGTGAGCCAGCGTGCCGCGCGCAGCGGCAGGTCCAGCGCCGGGGCCAGGGAGTCGAGCAGGCCGCCGCCGACCGTGAGGTCCACGTCGCGTGCGGTCTCCTCGTGGCACAGCGCCCGCCCGGCGTAGTTCTGCCCGGCCCGGCGGCGCGGCGGCAGCCCGGTGAGCGCGGTGAACTCGGCGTCCAGCGCGGACAGCGCGCCGGTGAGCGCGGACGGGTCACCGGCGGCGTCGGCGACCCGGGTGCGGGCGGCGGCCAGCCGGTCCAGCCCGTCCAGCGCCCGCGTGCGGCACTCCCGGTCACCGATCGCCGCGATCCGCTCCCGCAGGTGGTCCTGCGCGGCGAAGCCCTGCGGCAGGTCGAAGTCCCAGCGCAGCAGCCCTCGCTCGACGAGCTGCGCGAGCAGCAGGAACCCCTCCTCGGCGCGGCGTACGCCGGTCTGCCCGTCGCGCACCAGGTCGTCGACGACGTCCCGGGCCGGGCGGGTGCCGTCGCACCGGCACAGCGCGATCGACTCGCTCAGCGACACCGGTTCCGGGCGCTGGGCGGGCCGGTGCACGACCCGGCCCTCCAGGTGGACGTGCGGCGCCCGGACCGGTGCCAGCCACTGCCGGACCTGCGGGTCAGCGGCCAGCCGGTCCGCGTACGCGGCGAGCGCCCAGTGTTCGAGGTGGACGGCGCGGTGACGGAGCAGCCCGGGGCCGGGCACGGCGGTGACACCGGGCGCACCCGGTGCCACGGCGCCCCAGCACACCGGCCCGAAGAAGCCGATGGTCTCGCACTTGGCGACGTAGCGCTGCCAGTACCCGGCGACGACGTTCTCCCGGCCCCGGCGGCGGACGTTGCGGGGTGCGTCCGGTCCGTCGCGGAGCAGCCCGTCCAGCGCCACCAGCACCTCCGGGTTCTGCCAGGCGACGGCCTCGCGGAACAGCGGGTCGGCGGCGATCCCGCACAGCGCCGCCGACGACGCCCGGACGGCGGTGGCGTACGCGGCCGTGAACGCCGTCTCGTCCAGCTCGCCGTTCAGGTGCCGGTCGGCGGCGTCGGCGCAGTCCGGCGCGGCGAACCGGTCCAGTCCGTCGGCGGGGAACCCGGCGCTGCGCAGCAGCACGTCCCGCCACACCGACCAGCCGGTGTCGCCGAGGGGGACCAGGTACGTCACCGCGGCTCCTCCTCCGCCACCGGGCGGCGCTGGACCCGCTGGCGGCGCAGCGCGCCCCGGCGTGCCGCGCGTTCCACCGCCTCGTCCTCGGCGTCCTCGGCGTCCTCGCCGGACGACGCCGCACCGAGGCTGTCCAGGTGCGCGGCGAGCGCGCGGACGGTCGGGTGGTGGAACAGGTCCACGACCCGCAGGTTCGTGCCGAGCAGCCGGTTGAGCTGCCGTTGCACGACCGCGACCGCGAGCGAGCCGCCGCCGACGTCGAAGAAGCTGTCAGTCGCGGCCACCTCCGGTACGCCGAGCACGTCGCACCAGACCGCGGCGATTCGCCGCTCGGTGGCGGTGGCCGGGCGGGCGGCGGGCACCCCGGCGCGGCCTCCGGTCCGGTTCACCCGGGCGGCCCGGGGCACGTCGTCGGCCGTTCCGGCCGGGACGGCGGTCCAGGCGGGCAGCTCGGCCACCGGCCGCTCCGGGTCGGCGGCGCCGGCCCGCAGCAACCGCTCGACGTCGGCGAGCACGTCGGTGATCAGCGTCTCGCCGTAGACGTCCGGGTTGAAGACGATCTCCACGCGCAGCCGCCCGTCCCGGGTGACGCCGTAGAGCGTGAGGTCGAACGGTGAGCCGGGCGCGGGCACCGGCACCGGCTCGGCGGCCGGCCCGGCCAGGTCCAGCCGGGGCTCGTCGAACGTGTACATGTTGAACAGCACCTGCACCAGTGGGCTGCGGTCGAGCAGGCCGCCCAGCCCGAGGCCGCCGACGATGCGTTCGACAGGTGCCTCCGGGTGGGCGAGCGCGGCGAGCAGTTCCTCCCAGGCGGCGCGGACGTGCGCGGCGAACCCGGCCCCGGGCGTCTGCCGCAGCCGCAGCGGCGCGATCTCGATGAAGAAGCCGACCATCGCCTCGAAGTCGGCGGCGCGCCGGTCCACAGTGGGGGTGCCGACCACCAGGTCAGGTAGGCCGGTGCGCCGGGCCAGCACCAGCGCGAACGCGGCGAGCACGGCGGCGGCGGGGGTCGCACCGAGCCCGGCGGCGAGGTCGGTGAGCGCGGCGGTGGCGGCCCGGTCCAGCCGGGTACGCACCGTCGCGCTGGTGTACGTCTGTTCGGCCGGCCGGTCCCGTCCCCCGGGGAGTCGCAGCACCACTGGCGCCCCGGTCAGGTGGTCCAGCCACCATTCCAGGTCGGCGGCGGCGCGGCGCCGGGCACGGTGGGCGCGCCAGGCCACGTAGTCGCCGTACGTGGCGGGCAGCGGCGGCAGCGGCGGCCCGTCCCCGAGCGCGGCCCGGTAGGCGGCGGCCAGGTCGGCGTAGAACAGCGACTGGGACCAGCCGTCGAACACGGCGTGGTGGGCGTAGACGGCCAGCACGTGCTCGTCGTCGCCGGTGCGGATCAGTTCGGCCCGCCACAGCGTGTCGGTCGCCAGCGCGAACGGCGTGGCGGCGCTCGCCGCGAGGTGGCCGGCGAGGTCCGTGCCCGGGGCGAGGTCACGTACCGGCAGCGGCACCGGTGTGGACGGGTCGGCGACCGCGTACGGCACGCCGTCGCGCTCCGGGATGCGCCAGCGCAGGATCTGCTGACGGTCCGCGACGGCGGTGAGCGCCGTGGCGAGCGCCGCCACGTCGAGCGGGCCGGTGATCCGTTCGGCGAACGCGACGTTGTACGCGGACGCGGCGGCCGGGAAGTAGCGGTCGAGGAACCACAGCCGCTGCTGCGCCGGGGACAGCGCCGGTGGCCGTCCCCGGACGGCGGCGGCGTCGGCCGGGCCGGTTCCGGCGGCGGCGTCGGCGCGGGCGGCGATGCCGCGTGGCGTCCGCCCCACCAGCACGTCCTCGATGGCGAGGTCGCGGCCCAGCCGCTCGCGCAGGTCGGCGACCAGCCGCATCGCGGTGATCGAGTGCCCGCCCTGGTGGAAGAAGTCGTCGTCGCGGCCGACAGTGGACACGTCCAGCAGCGCCGCCCACGCCTGCGCGACGAGGCGTTCGGTGTCGGTGGCGGGCGGCTCGCCGGACGGCACGGAAGCCGGTTCGGCGACGTCGAGCTCGGCCAGCCGCTCGGTGTCGATCTTGCCGTTGATGGTGATGGGCAGCGCGGGCATCGTGTGCATCCGGGCCGGTACGGCGGCGGGCGGCAGCAGCCGGGCGCAGTAGTCGCGCAGCTCGGCAGTGTCGAGGCCGGTCGCCACGTACGCGACGAGTTCCTGACCGCCGGCGCCGGCGCGGACCTGGACGCTGGCCAGGTCGACGTCCGGGTGGAGGCGCAACACGGCCTCGACCTCGCCCAGTTCGATCCGCTGCCCGCGGATCTTGACCTGCCGGTCGGCCCGGCCGAGGAACTCCAGGCTCCCGTCCGGCAGCCACCGGGCCAGGTCACCGGTACGGTAGAGCCGCTCCCCCGGCCGGCCGGAGAACGGGTCCGGGAGGAACCGTTCCGCAGTACGGGCGGCGTCGAACAGGTATCCGCGGCCGAGCCCGGGACCACCGGCGAGCACCTCGCCGATCTCCCCCGGGCCGACCTCGCGCAGCTCGTCGTCGACCAGGTGGATGCGGTGGTTGGCGGCGGGCCGGCCGATCGGGATGGGCCGCGTCCAGTCGCCGCTGCCCTCGAACCAGGTCACCAGCACCGTCGCCTCGGTCGGGCCGTACACGCTGATGAAGCGGCGCCCACCCGCGGTCCAGCGGCCGACCTGTTCCGGGCCGGTGGCCTCGCCGCCGGTGATGACCAGCCGTACGCCGGGAAGCCGGTCCGGGTCCAGCAGCGGCAGGATCGGCGGCGGCAGCACCACCACGTCGACTGCCTGATCGGCGCAGATCCGGTAGAGCCGGGTCGGGTCGGCCCGCTCGGCGTCACCGGCGAGCACGACTGTGCCCCCGGCGGCGAGCGGGGCGAGCATGTCGACCACCGACGCGTCGAACCCGATCGAGGCGAACGCCAGGCACCGGGTCGCCGTGCCGAACCCGGAGAACTCGGCGATCGAGGTGACCTTCTCGGTCAGCGCCCGGTGCTCGATCACCGCGCCCTTGGGCTGCCCGGTCGACCCGGACGTGAACATCGCGTACGCCGTGGTGGCGAGCGTCGCCGGGGTCGGCTGCCAGGGCGCGGTGGCGGCGGGGACGTCCAGCACGGTGCGGCCGGTGAACGTCTCGGCGGCGGGCGTACCCACGACGACGCGCAGCCGGGCCTCGGCGGCCAGCTCCCGCAACCGTCCGGGCGGCAGCGCCGGGTCGAGCGGGACGTACCCGGCGCCGGCGGCCTGCACGCCGAGCAGCGCGACCACCAGGTCCAGGCGGCGGTCCACGCAGACGCCGACGAGGTCGTCCGCGCCGATGCCGTGGTCCCGCAGCGACGCGGCGAGCGCGGCGGCCCGGCCGGCCAGGTCGGCGTAGCTGAGCGTCAGGTCACCCTGCACCACGGCCGGCGCGCCGGGACGCCGCCGGGCGTGCGCGGCGACCAGGTCGGGCAGGCACACCTGCGGGTAGGGCAGCTCGGGGCCGACCTGCTGGTCGCGCTGATCGTCGCGGCCGGTCATCGTCGTGCCTCGATCCAGTGCCGGGTCCGCCGGAACGGGTAGCCGGGCAGCGGCACCCGCCGCCCCGGCGGCACGGGCAGGTCGGCACCGGCACGCCAGGCGCGGACTGCTTCGTCGCCGTCGACCGGGTCGCCGGCCGCGAGCGCGGTCAGCCCGGCCACCGCCTCCCCGGCGTCGGCGCAGGCGACCGCGTCCCGGTACGCCAGCCGCCGCCGTCCCACCGCGAGCGTGTGCGCCACGTCGGCCACCGCCAGGTCGCCGTCGGCCAGCCGGACGGCCAGCCGACGGGCCAGTTCCCGCAGCGCCGCCGGGCTGCCTGCGGACAGCCCCAGCACCACCGGGCCGGGTGCCCCGGCGTCCGGCTCGTCCGTCGCGGGCGCGGGTTCGACGAGTACGTGCGCGTTGGTGCCGCCGAGACCGAACGAGCTGACACCTGCGCGCCGCTCCCCGGCCCACGGCCGGGTCTGCGCGTCCACCTCGGCGCCCGCGGCGGCCAGGTCGATGTCGTCGTGCGCGGCGGTGAAGTGCGCGGTACCCGGCACCTGCCCGGTGCGGACCGCGTACACGGCCTTGATCAGGGAGATCACGCCCGCCGCGGCGTCCAGGTTGCCGAGGTTGCCCTTCACCGAGCCGAGCAGCAGCGGGGCGCGGGCGCTCCGGCGTACCCGGGCCAGCGCGTCCACCTCGATCGCGTCGCCCACCGGCGTGCCGGTGCCGTGGCCCTCCAGGTAGCCCACGTCGGCCGCGTCCCAGCCGACCGACGCCAGCGCCTCCGCCATCACCGCCGCCTGGCCGGACACGCCCGGCACTGTGAATCCGGGCCGGTCGGCGCCGTCGTTGTTCACCGCCCACCCGGCGAGCACGGCGTACACGTGGTCGCCGTCGGCGCGGGCGTCGGCGAGCCGCTTCAGCACCACCGCCCCGGCGCCGTTGCCGAACACCTGCCCGGTGGCGGCGGCGTCGTACGGGCGGCACACCCCGTCGGCGGCCAGCAGCCCGCCCGGCCGCAGCCGGTACCCGGCCTGCCGGGTGGACACCACCGCCGCGCCGCCCGCTATCGCCACGTCGCAGCGGTAGTCCAGCAGGCTCTGCCCGGCCTGGCACACCGCGACGAGCGAGGTCGAGCAGGCGGTCTGGACCGCCACGGCCGGGCCGGACAGCCCCAGCGCGAACGCGGTGCGCGTCGGCAGGTAGTCGCAGCCGGACCCGGTCAGCGCGTCGTCCCAGTCCTCGGCGAGCGTGCCCGCCGCCGGTGCCAGCGCGGGGTTGCCCAGCAGGTGGTGGTGCAGGTAGCGGTTGGGTGCGCATCCGGCGAACACGCCGATCTGGGCCGGGTCGCGGTCCGGGTCGATCCCGGCGTCCTCCAGGGCGTGCCAGGCGACCTCCAGGAACAGCCGGTGCTGCGGGTCGAGCAGCGCCGCCGCCGCGGCGGGACAGCCGAACAGGTCCGCGTCGAAACCCTCCAGGTCGTCGAGCCGGCCGAACGCCGGTACCCAGTCCGGTCCGCCCGGCACGCCCTCGCCGGCCGGGGTCCGGCGCACCGAGTCCACCCCGGACAGCAGGTTGCGCCACAGCGCCGGCGCGTCGTCCGCGCCGGGTACCCGGCAGGACAGGCCCACCACCGCGATCCGGTCGTCCTCGCTCACGCCCGTCCCTCCCCGCCGGCGGCCCGCGCGGCGGCGCGGCGGGCCATCCGGCGTCCGACCGCGGTCAGCCGGCCGTCCTCCGGTACGCCCGCGGCGTCCCCGGCCCTCTCCAGGTACGCGGCCAGCGCCGCCACCGTCGGGAACTCCACCAGCCGGGCCAGCGGCACCCGGCGGCCGAGGTGTTCCTCCAGGTACCCCTGCACCAGGGCGAGCTGGAGCGAGTGCCCGCCCGCCTCGAAGAAGTTCACCAGGCGGTCCACTGCGGGCAGTCCGAGCACCGCGCACCAGCCTGCGGCGATGGTCTGCTCGACCGGCCCGGCCGGCGGTCCCCCGGCGGCCGGGCGTCCGGCGGCCGGCTGCCCCGCGTGCGGCCCTCCGACGTCCGGGCGGCCGGCGTCCGGGTCGGGCAGGGCGGCCTGGTCGAGCTTGCCGGTCGGGCCGATCGGCAACTCCGGCACCGCCACCACCGCCCGGGGCACCATGAAGTCCGGCAGCACAGCGGCCAGCCGTTCCCGCAGCGCTCCCGGCTCGACGACCGTCCCGGCGGCGCCGACCACGTACGCGACGATCTCCTGCTCGCCCGCGCCGGACGCGCCCCGCCGCGCCACCACCGCCGCGTGGGCCACCCTCGGCAGCGCCGCCAGGCAGGCCTCGATCTCGCCCAGCTCCACCCGGTAGCCGCGGATCTTCACCATCCGGTCGCCGCGGCCCAGGTAGACGAGCATGCCGTCGGGCAGCCGCCGCGCGATGTCACCGGTCCGGTACGCGCGCACCCCGTCCTGCTCGGTGAACCGGGCCGCGGTCAGCTCCGGCAGGCCCAGATATCCGAGCGCGACGTGCGGGGTGCGCACGACCACCTCGCCGGTGAGGCAGGCCGGGCGTCCGGCCGGGTCGGTCAGCACCACCTCGACGCCCGGCAACGGATGCCCGATCGGCACGACTGCGCGCCCCGGGTCGGCGTCCGGCGGCAGGTGGTGCTGCGCGGCGAAGCTGATCTCGGTGGTGCCGTACCCGTTGACGAACACCACGCCCGGCGCGAACGACCGCCGGGCCAGCGTCACGTCGTGCCGGGTGACCTCCTCGCCGCCGAGGACGACCGCGCGGACCGACGGCAGCCGCCCGTGCTCTCCGAGGCTCGCCACCACGTACCGGAAGACGGTCGGGGTGGAGTGGTAGACGGTGACGCCCCGGTCGGCGAGCGCGCCGGTGAGGTGGCCGAGGCCGTGCGTGCGGACGTCGACCGGGACGGCGGCGGCGCCGGACAGCAGCGCGCTGAACGTGTCGGTGACGGCCATGTCGTAGCCGAACGAGGTGAGCACGCTCGTGCGGTCGTCCGGCCGGACGGCGAAGTTGCGCACGTGGTTGCGGACGCCGAACAGCACGTTGCGGTGGCTCTGCACCACGCCCTTCGGCTTCCCGGTGGACCCGGAGGTGTAGAGCACGTACGCCGGGTCGTCCGGGCGCGCGGGCCCGGACGGCACCGGCACGCCGGGTTCGCCCCGGCGCAACGACACGACAGGCAGCTCCAGCCCGGCGTCGGCCGCGAGCGCGGCGGCCCGCCCTTCGTGGCCGGGGTCCGCGACGATCGCCCGGACGCCTGCGTCGCGCAGCATCGCGGCCAGGCGGGCCGCCGGGTACGCCGGGTCCAGCGGCACGTACGGCGACCCCGACGCCAGCGCCGCCAGGATGCCGGTGATCGTGGCGACGCCGTGGCGGCACAGCACCGCCACCGGCGCCGTGACGTCACCCGGCCCGGCCAGCGCTTCGGCGGTCGCGGCGACTGCCGCGCCGAGTTCCCGGTAGGTCACAGTCGCGTCGTCGGCGAGCACCGCCGGCCGTTCCGGGTACGCCCGCACCGCCGCGGCGAACGCGGCCGGGATGGTGTCGCCGCGTACCCGATCGGCCTCGGTGCCGTCACCGCCGTGCAGCCGCCAGAGGTCCGGCGCCGGACGCCGCTCGTACCGAGCCGACGGCAGCACCCCCGCCGACGAGGCGTCCGGGTCCAGCGTGGACAGGAACTCGGCCAGGTCGGCGCGGAGGTCGTCGGCGTACGCGGCGGGCAGCCCGGACACGGTGACGCCGGCCAGGTCGGCGCTCACCTCGACGGTGGCGTCGACCGGTTGGTCCGGCGGCGCCGGGCACAGCGAGCGGCACAACTCCCGGATCGGCGCGTCGGCGGTCAGGTCGAGCGTCACCGGGTCGTCGCCGTGCCGCAGCGTCACCACAGGGGATCCGGTGTACCGGCGTACCACCAGGGCCGTGGCGGTGAGGACGACGGCGGCCGGGTCGACGCCCGCGGCCTGCGCCCGGGCGGCGAGCCGCGGCGGCGGGCCGAGCGGCTGCGGGGACGGGCTCACCGCTGGTCCAGGACGGCGGCGACCACGTCGGCGAGCGTGGACACCTCGGCGTCGGGCTCGGCGATCCGGAAGTCGTCGCAGTAGCTGCCGGTGCCGTGCACCACGATCTCGTGCCCGGCCGGCACCAGGCCCCGGTCGACGGCGTTGCAGACGCCGGTCAGCGCCATCAGGATCGACCACTCCCGCAGCCGGGCCGGGTCCTCGGGCAGCGTCAGGCCGGCGTCGGCGAGCCACTGCCGGGCGACCGGGTAGCGCCGGACGCACTCGCGCCGCGACACCACGATGCCGTCGCCGCCGTGCCGCCGCACGAGCGCGTTCATGGCCGGGGAGGTCACCGGGCGGTGGGTGTAGAACGTCGGGTCGAGCACCTCGGCCGGGTCGTCGGTGACGGCCGGGAAGCGCAGGTCGGCGTCCTGCGTCCAGACGCCCCGGTTCTCGTCGAGTGTGTACGCCGGGCAGTGGTCCCGCTCGAACGAGCCGTGGCGCAGGTTGAGCACCATGTCCGGCGTGCCGAGATGCTGCACGAGCAGGAAACCGGGCCGGTCGGCCGGGTCGGCGTCGCCGGTCGCCTCCAGCACGTCGCGGCCCAGGTTGTAGCCGAGCAGGCCGAACGCGCTGGACACTGCGTGCGCGTGCCAGCGGGAACCGGTGGCCGGCGACACGTCGGCCTCGAAGGCGGCCCGGGCGGCGTCGGCGACCAGGTAGTTGCGCAGGTCGAGGGTGTACCAGAGGGTGACGCCGTGCTTGTCGTACGCGGTGGCCGCGTACTCGTCGACGAACGCGCGGCCGAGCGCCTTCACGCCCTCCGGATCCGCGCCGGTGTACCGCAGCAGCGGGTTGACCGCACGGGTCGCGGGATCGGCGGCGAGCGCGTCGTGGCGGAACTTGTGCCGGGTCGCCGCCGGCGCCAGCACCACGATGGACAGCTGCTCCGGGGTCACCAGCCCGGCCGCGTACGCGCGCGCCACCGAGTCGCGCAGCGCGACGCCCTTGTTGCCGGAGGTCGGGGTGACGATGCACAGCCGCTCGCCGGTACGCCGGATGTGCTCCACCGCGCGGGCGACGATCACCATCGAGGCGAACGTCTTCGTGGTCCGGGTGCCCGGGTTGGCGGTCAGGTCGAGCATCGTCAGGTCGTGCCCGCCGTAGTGGCCCAGCGGGGACCAGTTGACCGTGGCGGCGGCGTAGAACTCGCGTACCGCGAGGGTCAGCTCGGGCAGGTCGAAGCCGGGCGCGAAGCCGGGCGTGCCGGGCGCGTCGCCGGGGACCGCGCCGCACCGGCGCACCGCCGACGCGATGACGTCGTAGTAGTCGGTGATCATGTTGCGGGTGGCCGGGGTGGTCACGGTCATCGGGCTTCCTCCAACACACTCCGGGCCGGCGCCGGCGGCACCGTTCGCAGATGGTCACGCAGGGCGGTGAACCGGCAGGCGATCTCGGGCAGCTCGCTCGCGTGCCAGCCGCCGGCCAGGTCGGGCCGGTACGCCGCCAGCGCGGCCCGGGCGCGCTCCGGGTAGCGGACGTGGCCGCCGCCGACCTCGACGCCGTCGCGGCGCCCGGCGGCGGTGTTCCAGGCGACCGCCTGCGCCACCGGCAGCTCGGCCGGCAGCCGCAGCTCGGTCCGGCCGCCGGTGAGCCGGACCGGATAGCCGCCCGGCAGTCCCAGCGGGCCGGGCAGGCTCGCCGTCACCTCGTCACCGGCGGCGAGCGCAACCACCAGGGCGGCCCCGGCGTGCCCGGCGAGCGCGTTCAGCTCCGGCCGGGGAAGCGCGCGGTACCCGGCGAGCAGCCCGGTGACGTCCGGGACGGGCCGGCCGTCCAGCCAGGCGCGTACCTCGGCGGTGTCCTCGTCGTCCGGGCCGGGCGCGGCGAGGTGGGCGTGGTGGCCGAGCACCGCCAGGCGGCGCTGGCCGGGACGGCCGAGCGCGGCGTCCAGGCACGCGGCGAGCGTCGCCACGTTGCCGATGCCGCAGCGCACCGGCAGGTCCCGTGCGGCGAGCAGCGGATTGACCGCGTCCGGGAACGCGCCGTTGACGAGCGTGGCGCCGGGCGCGCCGCCGGCCAGCGCGGCGGCCAGCCGGGACACCAGTTCGGCCTGCAACGCCAGCGTCACCCCGAAGCCGGCCGCGGCGATCAGGTCCGTCCAGGCCGACGGCGCCGCCGCCCGCTCGTACGGCGACTGCGCGGACGCGGCGCAGACCAGCACGTCGGGCCGGAGCCGGGCCATCGAGGCGGCGTCGGCGGCGTACCCCTCCCCCGGGTCGGTGCCGGGTTCGGCGGTGAACGGCCGGGCGGTGACGGCGACGGGGGTTCCGGCGACTGTGGCGCGCACCCGCGCGGCGCGGGCGAGCGCGTGGGCCGCGTCCGGGTCGCGGGCCAGGACCGTCACGCGCAGCGGCGCCGGGGTGGGCGTCGCGGCCAGGGCGTGGCACAGCGAGCGGGCCAGCCGGCCGGCGCCCACCACGACGACGTGCCGCGCGTCAGCGGACCGGGCTGACATCGCGTCCCGCCTCCGTGACCCGGTCGACCCAGTCGGCGAACGACCCGGCGCGCAGACAGCTCGCCGGGGACACCTCCAGCCCGGCCATCTCCCGTACCCGCAGCGCCATCCGCAGCGCGGTCAGCGAGTGCCCGCCGAGCGCGACGAACGTGTCGTCGTCGTGCACCGCGTCGACGCCGAGCGTGGCCCGCCACGCCTCGCGCAACCGGTCGGTGAGGGCGCCGCCGCCGGGTTCCGCAGCAGGCCCGGTGGGCCGGGGCGGTGGCGGTGGCAGCTCCAGCCGCGCGACCTTGCCGTTGGGCAGGCGGGGCAGCCGGTCGACCAGGACGATCTGGTCCGGGCGCATCGCGGGCGGCAGCGCCGAGGCCAGGTAGCCCTGGAGCAGCCCGGTGGTCAGCAGGTGGTCGGCGGGCTCGTCCCGGGGCGTCGCCGCGGGCGGCGGGTCCTGCGGCCGTACGGCGTAGACGTAGCTGACGTCGGCGTCCGCGCCGACGTTCCAGTCGCCGATGTCGTGCACCTCGAACCCGGCAGCGCACAGCAGCTCGCGCACCCGCGGCGTGGTCACGCTGCTGCGCTCGACCTCCAGGCAGACCTGGCGGATGCGGGGCCAGTGCTCGGGGCGCAGCCCGCGCAGCACGCTCAGCTCGGCACCCTCGGTGTTGATCTTCAGCAGGTCGACGCGGTCCAGCCCGAAGCGGTCCAGCAGGTCCGACAGCGTCACAGTCGGCACCACGTGCGCCACCGGGGCGAGGCGGCGGCGGGCGTCCGCCAGGAGCGCTGCCTGTTCGGTCTCGTCGGCGTCGCCGCCGCCGTGGCGGTAGTGCGACCGGACCAGGTCGGAGGCGGCGCCGGCCCGGTCGGCGCCGAGGCCGGACAGGTAGCTCAGCTCGGGGAACGAGGTCAGCTCGGCGGTGCCCGCCGCGTCGGTCACGGCGGCCTCGACGACCGACGCGGACCCGGCGTAGAGGCCGAGGTTGGCGCGCAGGTACGGCAGCGTGTCCGGGTTCGGTTCGACCGCCACGAGCCGCACGTCGCGCGCCTGCCGGGACGCCCAGAGCGAGAACAGCCCGATGTTGGCGCCGACGTCGAGGACCACGGCGCCGTCGCCGACGCGGACGCCGAAACGGGCGTACTCGGCCTGGTCGAAGATCTGCCGGTAGAGGAAGACCGCCTCGTCCGGCGACGCCGCCGTGACCGCCATGCCGTTCGGAAGCGGGAACCGCGGCAACCCGCCGGCCGCCGGGGCCTGCCGGGGCTGCGGCACCACGTAGCCGACCAGGCGTGGGCCGTCCTCGGCGTCGGGGACTGTCACCACCACCGCGTCGTGCACGGCCGGATGCTCGCGCAGCACGGCTGCCACCTCACCCGGCTCCACCCGGACCCCCCGGATCTTGACCTGGTCGTCGGCCCGGCCGCGGAACTCCAGGAAGCCCTGCGGCGCGATCCGCACCAGGTCACCGGTGCGGTAGAGCCGCGCGCCCGGCCGCGCCGGGTCGGGTCGGAAGCGCTCCGCCGTCCGCTCGGCGTCGCGCAGGTAGCCCAGCCCGACCGCGACCCCGCCGATCCACAGCTCGCCGGTCCCGCCCTCGGGCACCGGGCGCAGGTCGTCGTCGAGCACGTGGGCGGTGACGCCGTCGATGATCCGGCCGATCGGGGCGATGCTGCCCGCGTACGGCTCGGCGCAGTCCCAGTAGGACACGTTGATCGAGGTCTCGCTCGGGCCGTACCCGTTGAACAGCCCGCACGGCAGCAGCTCGCGCAGCCGCCGGACCAGCCGCATGTCCAGCGCCTCGCCGCCGCACAGCACCCGCCGCAGCGTGACGCAGCCGGCGAACTCCGGCTCGTCGAGCACGTGCCGCAACATGGTCGGTACGAAGTGCGCGGTGGTGACCGCCTCCCGCTGGATCAGCCGGACCAGCCCGAGACTGTCGAACTGCAGGCCCGGCCCGGCGACGACCACGGCGCCGCCCGCGATCAGCGGCGAGAGGATCTCGTGCACCGACGCGTCGAACCCGATCGACGCCTTGTGCAGCACCCGGTCGTCGGCGGTGAAGCCGAACCGGTCGTGGCCCCAGGCCAGCCGGTTGACCAGCCCGGCGTGGTGCAGCACGACACCCTTCGGCCGGCCGGTGGAGCCGGAGGTGAACAACACGAGCGCGGCGTGCTCACCCGGCGGCAGCCAGCCGGTGCGATCGGTCAGGTCGGCCGGCGACCCGGCCCGCGCGGTACGCACGTCCCGCCACCCGGTGGACGCGGGCGCGGCGACGGCGGGCGGACGGTCGGCGTACAGGACGAGCCGGGGCGCGGCCGCCGCGAGCATCTGCTCGGCCCGGCCGGAGGGCAGCTCGGGGTCGATCGGGACCGCCACCGCGCCCACCGCGAGCGTCGCCAGCAACGCTGTCACGTAGTCGGCGGACCGGTGCAGGTACAGGCCCACCAGGTCACCCGGCTGCACGCGGGCGCGGCGCAGCAGCTCGGCCGTCGCGCCGACCCGCTCCCACAACGCGGTGTAGCTCAGCTCGCCGTCCGGGCCGACGATCGCGGGCCGGTCGCCGCCGGCGCCGGCGGGCCGGTGCACCAGGTCGGTCAGATAGCGCGGGCCGGTCACGGCGCTACCTGCGTCCTCGTCGCGACCGCGACGATCGCCATCCGGGGCACCTCGGCCACGAACTGCCCGTCGGCCCGGTAGACCAGCGGACGGGCCGGCACGTCGTCGCGGCCGATCCCGGCCAGGTAGCCGGTGTGGTCGAAGTGGCGGGTCAGCAGCCCCCATACCTCGTCGTCGGTGAGCGTCGCGAAGTAGTCGCGCACGCCGTACATGTCGCCGACGTAGTCGCGCATGCCCGCGGAGGCGGACTCGGCGCTGTCGGCACGCACGATCAGCGGGTCGTACAGGTCGACGACGCGTACCGGCAGCCCGGCCGCGGTGAACAGGCCGGTCAGCTCGGCGCGGCTGAAGTGCCGGTAGTCGTGGCCGCCGGCGGCGTGCGGGTGCACCACCTCGCCGAAGAACCCGGCCATCGGGCTGGACTCGTCGAAGTCGTGCAGCACGATCCGGCCGCCGGGGCGGACCACCCGGGCCGCCTCCGCCACCGCCTGCGGCCGCCGGGCCGCCGGGATGTGGTGCGTGCCGTACGCCAGCAGCACCGCGTCCACGCCGGCGTCGCGCAGGAACAGGAAGTGCGCGGCCTGGCGGACGGCGGGCAGGCCGTGGGCCAGTGCCTTGTCGACCATGTGGCCGGACAGGTCGCCGGTGATGAACGCCAGTTTGGACTCGAAGCAGGCGGACTGGCTGCTCGCGGCGCGGGCCACTGTGCCGTCGCCGCCGAGCACGTCGAGGATGAGCGTGACCGGGGCGGCGGCGTCCGGGGTGGCGAGGTCCAGCAGCCGCCGCATGCCGGTCCAGCGGACGAGCGTGTCCCGCTGCGCCCGGCGGTAGGAATCGCCCCGGCCGGTGGAGTCGGTGTCGAACTCGCTGACCGTGCCGGCCAGTTCCGCGAGGGCCTCGTCGGCGCCGGGGCGGCCGAAGTCGAGCAGCTCGCGCAGTTGCGGGTGGAGGGTCGCCACGGTGTGCAGGTAATCGCGCAGGACCAGGGACGGAAGGTACGGCCGGCTCATGAACACCTCGGCGCACGCGACAGTATGCCGCCTCGTCAGCGACGTCCCTTCGGCGAACGGATGGCGAACTTTAACACCGCTTCTCGGCCGTTCACCAGGTCGAATACCGGACATTGTGGAAGGTCCGGTACGGGTACGAGTCCTTACCCGTTCTTTGTCGCCTATTCCGCCACAGGGGTGTGACTGGCGACGATGTGTCGCATTAGGTCGATGATTTCCGGCAGATGGTCGGTAAGGAAGAAATGCCCGCCGGGAAACACGTGCCATCGCGGCTCGGTGACACATTCCCGGGCCCACCCCGCGGCCCGGTCCCGGTCCACGTGCTCGTCCCCGTCGCCGAGCAGCACGTGCACCGGCACCTCCAGCGGCGGCTCCGGACGGTAGGCGTACCGCTCGGACAGCGCGAAGTCGGCGCGTACCCCGGGCAGGATCAGCTCCATCAGGTCGCGGTCGGCCAGCAGCGCGGCCGGCGTGGCCCCGAAGTCGCGCAACGCCTCGATCAGACCGGCGTCGTCGAGGTCGTGCACGCGCCGCCGCACCAGCCGGGTCTGCGGCGCCTCCGCGCCGCCGACCAGCAACGCCAGCGGCGCGGGCGCGCCCCGGCGGCGCAGCTCCCGCGTCACCTCGAACGCCACGAGCGCCCCCAGGCTGTGGCCGAACAGCTGGAACGGCCCGGACGCCCGCTCGACGACGGCTGTCGCCAGCGCGTCCACCAGCTCCGCGAGGTCGTCCACGGGTGGCTCGTGCAGCCGGGCGCCCCGGCCCGGCATCAGCGCGACCTGCACCGACAGCTCCGGCGCGGCCAGTTCCCGCCACTGCGCGAAGGAGGCGGCGACGCCACCGGCGTACGGGAAGACGAACACCTGGGCGTCGCCGGTCGGGGAACCGGCCGGCCCGAACCAGCGGCTCGCACTCACCTGGGACATGGCCAGGAGCATAGGGCCGGAACACTCCCGGCTCGGCGGACGGGCCTGTGTGGACAGCCGGCCGGCTGGCACACTACCGGGATGCGACGGGGGGTCTGGTCGGTGCTGGCGATGCTCGTCGCGGCCGGGCTCGGCGCGTCGGTCGCCTGGCTGCCGAACGCCACCGACCGGCAGCTCACCCTGCTGCAGTCGGTCCTCGCCGTCCTGGCGGCCGGCGGGCCGATCCTGGGCTGGCTGTGGCGGCGCAACCACCGGGGCGCACGCCGTCCCGGCCCCGAGGCGCAGCGGGCGGCCGACGAGCTGGCCGCCGCCGTCCTCGCGCAGTGGAGCCGCGCGGCGACCGAGCGCGGGCTGTGGGCGCCGGTTCCGATCCGGGTCCACTGGCGGTGGTCGGACCGGCCGGTCACCGGGCCGGTGGACGCCGCCGCGACCGAGGGCGACCTGGTCCGGTTCCCGCCCCTGCCGGCCGTCCCGCCGGTGCGGGCGGCCGACCTCGCCCACGGCGACCTGCACGACCTGTTCCGGGTGTACGCGGGCCTGGGCTCCGGCCGCCTCCTGCTGCTCGGCCGGCCCGGGGCGGGCAAGTCGGCAGCGGTCGTCCTGCTGCTGATCGACGCGCTGGAGCACCGGCAGAGCCTGCCGGAGCAGGAGCGCGCACGGATACCCGTGCCGGTGCTGCTGACCGTGTCCGGCTGGGATCCACGCCGGCAACCGGTCGCCGACTGGCTGGCCGCCCGGCTGGCCGCCGATCACGATGTCCTCGGCGGGCTCGAACCGGCCCGCCGGCTCGTCACGGGCGGGCACGTGGCGCTCTTCCTGGACGGGCTGGACGAACTGCCGCCGGACCTGCGACCGGTCGCCCTGCGCGCGCTCGACGTCCAGACCACGTTCCGGCTGGTGGTGACGACCCGCAGCCGCGAGCTGGTGGAGGCGGTGGCCGCCGCCCGGCACCTCTCCGGCGCCGCCGCCCTGGAGCTGGAGCCGCTGACCGGCGCGGACATCGCCGCGTACGTCACCCGGAGCCGGACCCAGCCGTTGCCGCCGGGGTGGCAGCGGCTGGTGGACGAGGTGCGCGACCGGCCTGAGAGTCCCGTCGCGCAGGCGCTGCGCAGCCCGCTGATGCTGAGCCTGTTCCGGGACACGGTGACCACCGACGACGATGCCGCGGAGCTGCTCGACAGCTACCACAGCCGGGAGGCGGTGGAGGACGCCCTGCTCGACCGGGTGCTTCCCGCGGCGTACGCCGTCCAGCCCGGCGTGCCGGAGCCGCGCTACACGGCTGCGCAGGCGGCGCGCTGGCTCGGTCACCTCGCCCACCTGATGAACCGGGCGGGCAGCCGCGATCTGGTGTGGTGGCACCTGGCGTCGTTCACCTCCTGGGACCTGTACGCGGTCACGACGGTGCTCGTCACCGGTCTCGGCGCCGGACTGAGCGCGGGGTTGCTCGCCGGGCCGGCGTTCGGCATCCTGGCCGGGCTGGCGTTCGGGCTGGTGCTCACGTTCACCGCCAAGCTGTCCCGGGACGTGCTGATCGGCCGACGTCCGCTGCGGCTCCGCCGGATCAGGTGGAGCCGGGTCGTCAGCCGTCAGCGGATGGAGAGCGTGCTCGGCGCCGGGCTCACCGGTGCGTTGTTCCTGGGCTTCTTCGGGCTCCTCGTCGCCGCGTGCGCCGATGTCACAGGCATCGGGTCCGGCCGGGCCTTCCCGGTCTTCCTCGCCTTCACCGCGACCGGTTTTCTCGGTTGCCTCTCCCTGGGCCTGTACCTGGCGATGGCCGGCTCGGCGGGCGAGGACGACCCGGTGTCGTCGCGGCTGTCCTGGCGGCGGGACCTGTGGTCCGCGGTGGGCGGCGGCCTCTGGCTCGGGTCCGTGCTCGGTGTCCTGGGTGGCCTGGTGGGGCGGCTCGCCGGGTCGGCGGAAGGTGGCATCGCCTGTGGCATCGTCGGCGGCTTCCTGCTCGGCGTGACGTCCTCGCAGACCTGGCGCGCCCTGCTCGTCATGGTCGAGCTGCGCCGTACCGGGGTGGCGCCGCTGCGGCTGCTCCGGTTCCTCGACGACGCGCACCGCCGGTCGGTGCTGCGCACGGTGGGGCCGGTCTACCAGTTCCGGCACGCCCGTCTGCAGGACCGCCTGGCGACCGCCGCCGGTGCTACGGTGGACCGGAGTGATCCAGTGGCGATCAGGCAGGCAGGGAGACCAGACATGGCGGGTGACGACGACATCTCCGGGTGAGACCGGACATGTGACCGACCGCAGGCGAGCGCCGTGGTCGTGTCGTCGTACCCCGAGACCGTGTCCCCCGCCGGGCGGCTGAGGTCCGCCCGCCCTCATCTTCGAGGTCGTCTTCCTGATGTCCGATTCCTTCGTCGTCTGCTCGAACCTGACCTTCTCCTGGCCGGACGACACCCCGGTCTTCCAGAACCTCTCCTTCACCCTCGGCGGCGGCCGGACCGGACTGGTCGCGCCGAACGGCGCCGGCAAGAGCACGCTGCTCAAGCTGATCGCCGGCGAGTACCGCCCGGCCGCCGGGTCGGTGACCGTCGACGGCGTGCTGGGCTACCTCCCGCAGAGCCTGCCGCTGGCCGCCGACCTCACCGTGGCCGAGGTCCTGGAGATCGCACCGCTGATCGCGGCGCTGCACGCCATCGAGGCCGGCGACGCCGACGAGAGGCACTTCACCACCATCGGCGCCGACTGGGACATCGAGGAGCGCACGCGCGCGCAACTCGACCGGCTCGGCCTCGGCGGCCTCGCCTTCGACAGGCGCCTGGGCACGCTCAGCGGTGGGCAGGTGGTCTCCCTCGGCCTGGCGGCGCAACTGCTCAAGCAGCCCGACGTGCTGCTGCTGGACGAGCCGACGAACAACCTCGACCTGGGCGCCCGGCACCGGCTCTACGACGTGCTGGAACAGTGGCACGGCTGTCTGCTGCTGGTCAGTCACGACCGGGCTCTGCTGGACCGGATGGACCGCATCGCCGAACTCGATCGCGGTGAGATGCGCTTCCACGGCGGCGACTTCACCTCGTACGAGGCGGCCGTGCGGGCCGCGCAGGAGGTGGCGGAGAAGAACGTCCGCAGCGCCGAACAGGACCTCAAGCGGGAGAAGCGGGAGTTGCAGGAGGCCCGCGAACGGGCGGCCCGGCGAGCCGGCAACGCCGCCCGGAACCTGAAGAACGCGGGTCTGGCGAGGATCGTCGCCGGCGGCTTGAAGCGGGACGCGCAGGTGGCGGCGGGCAAGGCGAACGAGATGCACTCCGGGCGGGTCGACGACGCCCGGGCACGGCTGGACGAGGCCGAGCGGGCGCTGCGCAACGAGAAGACGATCACGGTGGAGCTGCCCGCCACCACCGTCCCGGCCGGACGCACGCTGCTGACCGCCGAACGGGTCCGGGTCCGGCACGGTGAGCGGTCGCTGTTCGCCGCCGACGGTGTCGACCTGACGATCCGCGGTCCGGAGCGGATCGCCCTGCTCGGCGACAACGGCGCGGGCAAGTCCACGCTGCTCCGCCTGATCGACGGCGACCTGGAGCCGGAGAGCGGCCGGATCACCCGCGCGGACGGCCGGATCGCGTACCTGTCGCAGCGGCTGGACCTGCTGGACCTGGACCGTACCGTGGCGGAGAACCTGGCCGCGTTCGCGCCGCAGGCCCCTGACGCGCAACGGATGAACCTGCTCGCCCGCTTCCTGTTCCGCGGCCCGCGCGCGCACCTTCCGGTCGGGGTGCTCTCCGGCGGGGAGCGGCTGCGCGCCACGCTCGCGTGCGTGCTTGGCGCCGAACCGGCCCCGCAGCTCCTGCTGCTCGACGAGCCGACGAACAACCTCGACCTGGTCAGCGTCGGGCAGTTGGAGAGCGCGCTGCACGCCTACCGGGGCGCGCTGCTGGTGGTCAGCCACGACGAGCGGTTCCTCGCCGCGATCGACGTCGGCCGCTGGCTGCGCCTGGCGGACGGGCGCCTGGTGGAGACCGGTCCCCCGGACGCCGGCTGACCGGCCCGGTCAGACCGCCGGCAGGCGGACCACGAACCGGCACCCGCCGGTCACGTTGTGCGCGTGCACCCGCCCGCCGTGCGCCTCGACCAGTCCGCGCACGATCGCCAGACCCAGCCCGCCGCCGGCCGGTGCCGCCTCGTCGGCGCCGGCCGGTGCGGGGGTACGGGCCCGGGTGCCCCGGAACGCCACGTCGAACACCCGGGGCAGGTCCGCCTCCGGAATGCCGCCGCAGGTGTCGGAGACGGCGAGCCACGCGTCGGCGTCGTCCCGTCCGGCGTCGATGCGGACAGTGCCCTCCGGTGGCGTGTACCGCACCGAGTTGACCAGCAGGTTCGTCACGACGCGGGCGAGTTCGGCCTCGGCGGCCCGGACGGTCGGCCAGCCGGTCTCCGGGGCGAGCACCCGGACCCGCCGGTCGGCGGCCAGCGGCGCGGTGGCGGCGATCGCGTCGGAGACCACGTCGCCGAGCGGCACCGGGGACAGCGCGGGCCGCAGCGCTCCGGCGGTGATCCGGGACAGCTCGAACAGGTCGTCGACCAGGCGCGTCATCCGGTCCGTCTCGACCCGGATCCGGCGGTGGTACTCGGCCACCGCCGCCGGCTCGTCGACCACCCGGTCCTCCAGCGCCTCCGCCATCGCCCGCAGCCCGGCCAGCGGCGTACGCAGGTCGTGGGAGACCCACGCGACCAGCTCGCGGCGGCCGGCCTCCAGCTGCCGTTCCCGCTGCCGGGCCTGGTCGGCCCAGACCGCCGCCTGGGCGAGGCGGCGGGCGAACGCCACCCCGACGGCCAGGCTGAGCGCCGCGGACGCCGCGACCGTGACGAGGACGACCTGGAGGTCGTGCGCGGACAGGAACATGGCCTGGGCGACGGCGGTGACGCCGGCCGTCACCGAGGCGATGGTGACCGCGAGCAGCACCGCGATGTGCGCGAGGATCGACCGGTGGCGCACCAGCCGCAGCGCGCCGACGCCGAGCGCGCCGACCGCAGCGCCGGCGAGCAGGGCGTAGAGCCCGATGACCATCAGTTCGTTCACCGGGACGCCTCCGACGGCTCGTACCGGTAACCGACGCCCCACACGGTGACGATGCGGCGCGGCTGCGCCGGGTGGTCCTCGATCTTCTCCCGCAGCCGCCGGACGTGGACGGTGACTGTGGACTGGTCGCCGAACCGCCAGCCCCACACGCGGTCCAGCAGCTCGGCCCGCGACCAGGCGCGTCCCGGGTTCGCCAGCAGGAACGCGAGCAGGTCGAACTCCCGTACGGTCAGCGACAGCGGCTGCCCGCCGCGCTCGGCGACGCGCCGGTCGGTGTCCGCGGTGAGGTCGCCGTCGCGCAGCACCCCTGTCGGTCCCCGGTCCTGCGGGGCCGCGCGCCGCAGCACCGACCGGATGCGCAGCACGAGTTCACGGGGCGAGAACGGCTTGGTCACGTAGTCGTCCGCGCCGACCTCCAGCCCGGCGACCCGGTCGGCCTCGTCCCCGAGCGCGGTGAGCATGACGACGGGCAGGCCGGGCAGCCGGCGCCGCAGCCGCCGGCACACCTCGATGCCGTCGAGACCCGGCATCATCAGGTCGAGGACCACCAGGTCGGGTGGCTCCTCCTCGGCCGCGGCGAGCGCGTCCGGCCCGTCGAAGGACAACCGGACCCGGCAGCCGTCCTGTTCGAGGTAGCGCCGGACGACGTCGCTCACCGTCCGGTCGTCGTCGACGACGAGCACGTAGCGCCCCATGGGCCAGACGCTACCCATCGGCGTCCCGGTGCGGCGGCCCGCGGTCGACCCGTAAGCGGACGGAAAGATCTTTCCGCCGGCTACGAGCCTACCGTCGGAGCATGGGCAGAAGACGTGTGGTGTCGTCGGTGCTGGCCGTGGTGGCCGTCACCGGCCTCGGGGTGAGCCTGTACCTGTTCCAGCCGTGGCGGCTGGTGACCGACCGCGAGGTACGCGAGACGCTGCCCACTGTGGCGGAGCCCTCACCGGCGCCGGCCGGCACGACCGGCTCGTCGCCGACCGGCGCGGCGCCCGCCGACGTGGTGCTCGCCGCCGGTGACTTCGTCACCCACGAGCACGACACGTCCGGCCGGGCGCAGCTCGTCCGTCTCGCCGACGGCCGCCGCCAGCTGCTCCTGCGCGGACTGGACACCTCCGACGGACCCGATCTGCGGGTGTGGCTCACCGACCGGAAGGTGCTGCCCGGCCGGGCCGGCTGGCAGGTGTTCGACGACGGCCGCTGGGTCGAGCTGGGCCGGCTCAAGGGCAACATCGGCGACCAGGCGTACGACATCCCGGCGTCGGTGGACCTGGACGGTCTGCGCAGCGTGTCGATCTGGTGCAAGCGGTTCGCGGTGTCGTTCGGCGCGGCGCCGCTTGCCGCTGTGACGGGATCGGCGCCGGCCTGACGCCTGTGCCGCCGGCCTCGGACGCTGGGCTACGCTGCGGGAAGCGCTGGTTCACCCGGTCGGCGACGGCCGGGTGTCGTAAGAGGGAACCCGGTGGGAATCCGGGACTGCCCCGCAGCGGTGAGTGGGAACGACAGCCGTCAACAGCACTGGGCCACGGCCTGGGAAGCGACGGCCAGTAGGCGACCTCGTGTCACGCCCGCGAGTCCGAAGACCTGCCCGCGTCGCGCGTACCACCGGTGCGCGCCGCCGTCGACCTCGCGGGTGGGTCGGGCGGGTGACACGTCGTACGCAGGGCCGTCGGCGTGTCCTCGACGTGCACACCCCGGCCGGTCGGCGGTCCGCTTCTGCGAGGACGGAACCGCACAGTGCCCGACACCATCATGCTCACCGGCCGACCACCGTCGGCCTCGCACCTGACCCTGTCGCAGATCATGGACCAGCACCACACCAACCTGATGGGCACGGTCCACGGCGGGCGCATCCTCAACCTGATCGACTCGGTCGCCGGTGTGGTCGCCGCCCGCCACTCCGACGGCCCGGCCGTCACCGCCGCCATCGACGAGACCGCCTTCCTGCGGGCGGTACGCGTGGGGGACGTGGTCCACGTGGACGCCCGGATCACCTGGGCCGGCCGCAGCTCGATGGAGGTGGCGGTGAAGGTCAGCGCGGACCGGTGGGACCGCGCGGTGCCGCCGGTGGACGTGGCGACCGCGCACCTGGTGATGGTGGCGGTGGACGACGACGGGCAGCCCCGGCCGGTGCCGCCGTTGCACGCCGAGACCGACGGCGACCGGCGGCGCTACCGGGAGGCGCAGATCCGGCGCGAACACCGGCTGGCGCTGCGCCGGGCGCTGCTCGACGGCGCCGGGGAGGGCTGACCGGTGCTCGGACTGTCGGCGACCACGCTCGCGGGTTACCTGGCCGCCATCGTGGTGCTCATGCTCACCCCGGGGCCGGACATGATGTTCGTGCTCGCCAACGCCAGCCGGTACGGCCCACGGGCGGGCGCGGTGGCCGCGCTCGGGGTCGCCGCCGGGGAGGCGGTGCACGTCGCCGCCGTGGTGGCCGGGCTCGCCACGCTGATCGCCGCGTCCCCTGTGCTGTTCACCGCGATCCGGTGGGCCGGTGCGGCGTACCTGATCGTGCTGGGCCTGCGGGCGCTGCGCGGCACCGCCCGGCCCGGCGCACCGGCGGACCGGCCGGACGGCGGCGCCGGGCGGGCGTTCCGGCGCGGGCTGCTGACGAACCTGCTCAACCCGAAGATGATCCTGTTCAGTGTGGCGTTCCTGCCGCAGTTCGTCCGGCCCGAGGCGGGCCCGGTGGCGGCGCAGCTGGTGCTGCTCGGGGCGCTGTTCGTCGCGGTGCAACTCGCCGTGGACCTGGCGCTCGGGGTGGGCGCCGGGCGGTTCGCCAGGCGGTGGGGCGACAGCCGCTGGTCACGGCGCGTCGACCGGCTCTGCGCTGTCGCCTTCGTCGCGCTCGGCGTCCGGCTGGCCGCCGGCTGAGACGCACCGGGGCGCGGTGCGGGCGTCGGCTGGTCGGGGGTCGGCAATGCCCGGGCCGGTTGATCGACTCCATCACGCCGAGGTGGCGGCATCAGAAGTGCTCCGACCCCGCCACCTCGGCGAACTGGCGATGATCATGAGGCCGGTCCCGGTTCGGCTCCGCCGGCGTCCCGGACGCGGGCGGCCGCTCGCGGTCCAGGTGCAGGCGCAGCAGCACCCAGCCCAGCGACACGGCGCCGATGAACACGTACGCGGGCTGGGTGCCGAACGTGTCCCAGCAGGTGTGCAGCGTGACGGCGGCGGCGAAGGTGAGCAGGAACGCCGCCAGCTTCCGGCCGCCGGGCGCGGCGGCGAACGTGAACAGCGCGGCGGCGGTCAGCCCGGTCCAGGCCAGGTGCGCGGCGGGCGCGGTGAGACCGCGTACCAGCAGCGTCCGCTCGACCGAGCCGAGGTTGCCCTCCGACCCGACGAACGCGGCGAACGCGTAGCCCATGGTCTCCAGCGCGGCGAACCCGGCGCCGGAGGCCACGCCGATCACCAGGCCCTGCGCCGGGGACGGGTGCCGCCGCCACAGCAGCAGGATGCCGGCCGGCACGATCAGTTTGGCGGTCTCCTCGGCCAGGCCGACGAGCGCCATCGGCAGGACGCCGAGGCGGTGCAGGGTGCCGTACTCCAGCCAGCCGGCGGCGACCACGCCGACCACGCCGCCGAGGAGCGCGGCGACGCCGACGACGGAGCCGGGGACCGGGCGGCGGGCCGGCCGTCCCTGGGCGAAGGCCAGGAACGTGGCGGGCGCGACGCACGCGCCGAGCACGATCAGCGCCGGGACGAACGTGACGGTCCCGGTGCCGGCGAGTGTCTCCAGCACCAGCAGATGAAGCCCGACGCCGACGAGCAGGACCGCCACCCACGCCCAGCGGCGTCCGGTATTCCCCATACCGCCGAGTATCGCGCCCGCCGGCTCGCGCCGGAATCGGGGGTAGGCACTGTGGACAGTGAGATCATTCCGACACGCCGACACGACATCTGGTGTTGCACGCAAGCCCTCACCGCCATATATGGTGTTGCCGCAGCTGGTTCGGCCGAACCCTCCGGGGCGGGGCCGAGGCAAGAGGGAACCCGGTGGGAATCCGGGACTGCCCCGCAGCGGTGAGTGGGAACGACAGCCGTCAACAGCACTGGGCCACCGGCCTGGGAAGCGACGGCCGGTAGGCGACCGGCGACCCCGGTCGGGCCCGCGAGTCCGAAGACCTGCCAGCGCGCCGTACGCCTCCGCGTACGGCGGCCGGAGGTCGCGCGGGACGACCGACGCCAGCAGCCGGGCCGGCCGTGCGCCGCGCCCGTTGGCGTCTCCCGCCGTCTCCAGACGGTGACAGCGAGGAGAGGTCATGACTGTCGTGCAGGAGAGTCCCCCGTCCGGAACCGGCGGGTCCGAGACCCGCCGGCCGGCGATGCGGGTACGCAAGCGGGACGGCGACACCGAGCCGGTGGACGTCGGCAAGATCGTCCGGGCGGTCGAGCGCTGGGTCGCCGACCTGGACGAGGTGGACCCGCTGCGGGTGGCCACGAAGACGATCAGCGGGCTCTACGACGGGGCGACCACCGCCGAGCTGGACCGGTTGTCGATCCAGACCGCGGCGGAGCTGATCGGCGAGGAGCCGCAGTACTCGAAGCTGGCGGCGCGGTTGCTCGCCGGGTACGTGGACAAGGAGGTCCGCGGACAGGGCGTGGCGAGCTTCAGCCAGTCGATCGCCTACGCGCACGGGCTGGGACTGATCGGCGACGAGACGGCCGCGTTCGTGGCCCGGCACGCCCGCAAGCTCGACGACGCCGTGGACCCGGACGGCGACCTGCGGTTCGAGTACTTCGGACTGCGCACGGTGGCCGACCGCTACCTGCTGCGGCACCCGCAGTCGCGGCTGGTGGTGGAGACGCCGCAGTACTGGCTGCTGCGGGTGGCGTGCGGGCTGTCCCGCACCCCCGGCGAGGCGGTCGGGTTCTACCGGCTGATGTCCAGTCTGGCCTACCTGCCCAGCTCCCCCACGCTGTTCAACTCCGGCACCCGGCACACCCAGATGTCGTCGTGCTTCCTGGTCGACTCGCCGCGCGACGAGCTGGACTCGATCTACGAGCGGTACCACCAGGTGGCGAAGCTGTCGAAGTTCTCCGGCGGCATCGGCATCGCCTGGTCGCGGGTGCGCGGCCGGGGCGCGCTGATCCGGGGCACCAACGGCCGGTCCAACGGCATCGTGCCGTTCCTCAAGACGCTCGACGCCGGGGTGGCCGCGGTCAACCAGGGCGGCCGGCGCAAGGGCGCGGCCTGCGTCTACCTGGAGCCGTGGCACCCGGACGTGGAGGAGTTCCTGGAGCTGCGGGACAACACCGGCGAGGAGTCGCGGCGTACGCACAACCTCAACCTGGCCAACTGGATCCCGGACGAGTTCATGCGCCGGGTCGAGGCCGACGGCGAGTGGTCGCTGGTCGACCCGTCGGACGCCCCGGAACTGCCCGACCTGTACGGCGAGGCGTTCGACGCCGCGTACCGGGCGGCGGAGAAGAACGCGGTCCGCACGGTGCGGGCCCGGGATCTGTACGGGCGGATGATGCGCACGCTCGCGCAGACCGGCAACGGCTGGATGACGTTCAAGGACGCCGCGAACCGGCTGTCCAACCAGACCGGTGAGCCGGGCAACGTGATCCACCTGTCCAACCTGTGCACGGAGATCCTGGAGGTGAACGACGACACCGAGACCGCCGTGTGCAACCTCGGCTCGGTGAACCTCGGCGCCCACGTCACCGCCGACGGGGTGGACTGGGAGCGGCTGCGCGCCACCGTGCGTACGGCTGTGGTCTTCCTCGACCGGGTGATCGACATCAACTACTACCCGGCCGAGCAGGCGGCGGCGTCGAACCCGCGCTGGCGGCCGGTCGGGCTCGGGTTGATGGGCCTGCAGGACGCGTTCTTCACGCTGCGCCTGCCGTTCGACTCGGCCCAGGCCCGGGAGCTGTCCACCCGCGTGCAGGAGGAGATCCTGCTGACCGCGCTGGAGACCTCCGCCGGGCTGGCCGAGCAGTTCGGCCCGCATCCGGCGTACCCGCAGACCCGGGCCGCCAAGGGTGACCTGCACCCGGACCTGTGGGGCGCGGAGCCGGCGCAGACGCAGCGGTGGGCGGCGCTGCGCGAGCGGATCGCCGCGCACGGGCTGCGCAACTCGCTGCTGGTGGCGATCGCGCCGACCGCCACCATCGCGTCCATCGCCGGCTGCTACGAGTGCGTCGAGCCGCAGGTGTCCAACCTGTTCAAGCGCGAGACCATGTCCGGGGAGTTCCTCCAGGTCAACACGTACCTGGTGCGGGAGCTGAAGGCGCGCGGGCTGTGGACGCCGCAGGTCCGCGACCGGATCAAGCGGGCCGAGGGCTCGGTGCAGGACATCACCGAGCTGCCCGCGCCGGTGCGGGAGCTGTTCCGCACCGCCTGGGAGCTGCCGCAGCGGGCGCTGATCGACCTGGCCGCCGCGCGGGCGCCCTTCGTCGACCAGTCCCAGTCGCTGAACCTGTTCCTGAGCGCGCCGACCATCGGCAAGCTCTCCTCGATGTACCTGTACGCCTGGAAGGCCGGGCTGAAGACCACCTACTACCTGCGTTCCCGTCCCGCCACCCGCATCCAGCAGGCCACCGTCGCGCCGGTGCTCGCCCCGGTCTCCGGCGTGGTCTCCGCCGTGAGCGACGACGAGGCGCTGGCCTGTTCCCTGGAGAACCCCGAGAGCTGCGAGGCATGCCAGTGACCACCACCGCACCGACCCGGCACATGCTGCTCGACCCCGGCATGGACCTGACCCTGCGGCCGATGCGCTACCCGCGCTTCTTCGACCGGTTCAAGGACGCGATCAAGAACACCTGGACGGTCGAGGAGGTGGACCTGCACTCGGACCTCGCCGACCTGGCGAAGCTGTCCCCGGCCGAGCGGCACCTGGTGTCGCGGCTGGTGGCGTTCTTCGCCACCGGCGACACCATCGTCGCCAACAACCTGGTGCTCAACCTCTACCAGCACGTCAACTCCCCGGAGGGCCGGCTCTACCTGTCCCGGCAGCTGTTCGAGGAGGCGGTGCACGTCCAGTTCTACCTGAACCTGCTCGACACGTACGTGCCGGACGAGAAGGAACGGTTCGCCGCGTTCGACGCGGTGGAGAACATCCCGTCGATCGCCCGCAAGGCTGAGTTCTGCTTCCGGTGGATCGACTCCGTCTTCGAGCTGCGGGAGCTGCGGACCCGCGCGGACCGGCGGGCGTTCCTGCTCAACCTGATCTGCTTCGCCGCGTGCATCGAGGGCCTGTTCTTCTACGGCGCGTTCGCCTACGTCTACTTCCTGCGCTCCCGGGGCCTGCTCAACGGGCTGGCCTCCGGCACCAACTGGGTGTTCCGGGACGAGTCGATGCACATGGCGTTCGCCTTCGACGTGGTGGAGACCGTACGCGCCGAGGAGCCGGACCTGTTCGACGACGAGATGGAGCGGCAGGTGAAGGAGATGCTGGCCGAGGCGGTGGAGTGCGAGGTGAGCTTCGCCGAGGACCTGCTGGGGCAGGGCGTGCCCGGGATGTCACTGGCCGACATGCGCGAGTACCTCCAGCACGTGGCCGACCGGCGCCTCGCAGTGCTCGGCATCGCCCCCATGTACGGCAGCGGCAACCCGTTCGCGTTCATGGAGTTGCAGGACGTGCAGGAGCTGTCCAACTTCTTCGAGCGCCGGGTGTCGGCGTACCAGGTCGGGGTGACCGGCTCGGTCACCTTCGACGACGACTTCTGAGCGCCACCCCCGCCCCGGCCGTCACGGCCGGGGCGGGACCGGGCTCTCGCCGGGCAGCGCCGTCGCCCGGACCCGCCCGATCAGCGCCACCACGGCGATCGCCATCACGGCCACCACCACGAACGCGCTGCGCAGGTCCAGGGCGCCGGCGAGCAGGCCGATCACCGGCGCCGCGAGCAACGCGCCCGGCCACTGGCCCATCGCCACCACCGAGACGCCCTCACCCGAGGTGAGGCCGGGCTGCTCGCCGGCGAAGCCGAGCACCGTCGGGGTCACGCACGCCAGGCCGAAGCCGAGCAGTCCGAAGCCGGCCATCACCGCGGCCGGATGGGGGTACGCCACCGGCAGCGCCACGCCGACGGTGGCGACGAGCGCGGACAGCCGGACGAAGCGGATCCGCCCGAACCGGCCGGCCAGCCGGTCGCCGAACAGCCGGGCGACGGTGGCGGCCAGCGACAGGCAGGTGTACGTGGCCGCGGCGAGCACCGCGGCAGCGCCCGCGACCTCGGTCGCGTACAGCGCGCTCCACTGTGCGCCGGCCATCTCGATGAACGAGGCGAGGAAGGCGATCACCGCGAGCAGCAGCAGCTGCGGGGTGAACCGGTCGCGCAGCCGCCGCCGGTCCTCGCCGTCCTTCGTCTCCTGCCGGGGCGTATCAGGCAGCCAGCGGTGCGTACCGACCAGCAGCGCTCCCAGCAGGACGCTGGTGACAGCCATCTGCGCCGACGGGGACATCCCGATCGCCGCGGCGCCGGTGCCGCAGAGGCCGCCGGCCAGCATGCCGATGCTGAAGCCGGCGTGGAAGGTGGACAGGATGGGCCGCCCGTAGCGCTTCTGCACCTCGACCGACTGGGCGTTCATCGGCGTGGCCAGCAGGTTCGCCGCGAAGCCCCAGACCGCCAGCCCGCCGACAAGCGCCACCACTGTGGTGGACGCGGCCAGCAGCGGCGCGTTGACCAGGATCAGCGCGGCCCCGGCCAGCGCCAGCCGGCGGGTGTTGATCCGGCTGATCAGCACCGCCACCACGACCAGGGAGACCAGCTCCCCGGCGTTCGTGGCGATGTTGGCCAGGCCCCAGCCGGTGTTGCCGACGCCTACCGCGTCCCGCACCTCCGGCACGCGGGCCGACCACCCGCCGATGGCCAGGCCCATGATGACGAAGAGCAGCGCCACCGACCAGCGGGCCCGTACGGCCGAGCGTGGCACCGGCGGCGCGGGCTGCTCCGTCGTGTGCTGGTTCGTCGAGGTGTCCGTCATGGTCGTCGTACCTCTCTCCGATCGGTCCGTCGGAACTCCTACCCGATCGCGTGGTCGAGGAAGCACGCACCGTCAGGAAGGTGTACCTCCGCCGGGGTGGTCCCGGGGTCGGTGACGAGCGCCGAGACCACCGCGACGTAGTCGTCGACGAGCCCGCGGACGAGGTCGTCGCCGAAGACACCCCGGTTGCGGATCACCACACCGCCGGCCCGGTCGTCGTCCACCACGACGATCGGTGAGCCCCGCTTGACCCAGACGGGCAGGCATTCGGGCGGCACGTCGGCGGCGACCACCGGCGGCGGTGTGCCGGGCGCGGGCCGGGCGGTGATGTCGACCGGCTCCACCCGCAGCCCCGGGCAGTGCAGCACCGGCGACGCCGACGCGGCGGACTGGAACCAGGCGTCGAACAGGTGGTTGTCCGGCCAGGGGCGGATCGCCGCGAAGTCGTGGCGGACCGCCCGGGCCAGCCGGTGGAACGCGGTGGCGTGCGCGACGGCCTCGGCCAGCGAGGCGTGCGCGGCGTCTACCACCGCGCTCATCGGCGCGTCCGCCGCGACCGCGACGGGCAGGTAGACGTTGTTGGTGAACTGGCCGACGAGCTGCCGGGACAGCGGGCTCTCCCGGCCCAGCGTGGTGGTGCCCAGCACCACCCGGGGCCGGCCGGCCCGCCGCGACAGCAGCACCAGGTAGGCGGCGAGCAGCAGCACGTACGGGCTGGTGCGGGCCCGCCGGGCGGCCGGGCGCAGCCGCGCGGTGACCTCGGGCGGGAACGCGAAGCGGGTGGCCACCTCCGCGCTGAGCGCGACGTCCGGCGCCGGTGGCGACGCCGGGAACAACTGGTACGGCTCCACCGGCCGCAGCCGGTCCCGCCAGTACGCGGCCCGGGCGGCGGCGTCGACGCCGTTCCCGGCCTGCTCCGCCTCCTGGAGCGCGGCGAGTGCGGTGTGGTCCACGCCCAGCGGCGGCTGCGGATCGGCTGCGCCGAGCCGGGCCGCGTACGCGTGGCACAGGTCCTCCACCACGACGCGGCACGACCAGCCGTCGGAGACCATGTGGAAGAAGCAGAGCGCGAGCACGTGCTCGGTCTCGGAGAGCCGGACCAGGGCGGCCCGCCACAGCGGCGCCCGGCCGGGGTCGAACTCGTCGTTGCGGTGCGCGTACGCGATCCGCTCGACGCGGGCCTGCTGCTCGGCCGGCGGCAGGCCGGACAGGTCGACGTACTCCAGCGGCGACTCGACGTGCGGCAGGATCCGCACCTCGGGCTCCACGCCGATGCGGTCGAACCGCATCCGCAGCGCGTCGTGCCGGTCCACCACGTCCTGCATCGCCTGCCGCAGCACGTCGACCCGCAGGGTGCCCCGCAGCCGGCGGAACTCCACCACCACGAGGCGGGCGGCACCGGGACGGGCCGGGTCGAGCGCGGTCATGAACTCCCACATCATCTGCTGGCCGGGGGCCAGCGGAAACGTCGTCGGCACTGCGGCTCCCCCCGTCAGGCCGCCACCGGCGGCGCGGCCACCGGCGGGACCGGTCGCCGGTCCACCTCGTCCGGCCGGCGGTCCGCCCCGTCCGGCCGGTAGTCCGTCCCGTCCGGCTGGTAGTCGGCCTCGTCCGGCGCGCGGAAACCGGTGAAGAGCAGGTCGGGGCGGCCGAGCCGGAGCGAGGTGACGAACGCGGCCCCGTCGAACAGCGTCTCGATCGCCGCGCAGGCCACCGACTCGGCCACCGCGCGCGGTCCCCGGTCACCGCCGAGCCGGCCGGGTGTCTTCGCGGCGATCACGGCGGCCGCGACGGCCGGTACCGCGAGCAGACTGCGCCCTCCGCTGCGCCGGGCGGTGAGCAGCCCGGCCAGGGCGGTCACCGCGAGCGTGCTGGCGGTGTTGAGCACGAACCGGCGCCGGTGCGGGTGGGCGAGGCAGAGCCACTGCTCGGAGCGCCCGTACGTGGTGAACCGGTAGGCGACCGCGCGGAAGGTGTCGGCGACGCCGGTGTCGTGGGTGATCACCCCGCCCGGGTCGGTGAGCAGCGCGTAGCCGGCGTCGGTGAGCAGCAGCCCGAGGTGCAGGTCCTCCCCGCCCAGCGGCATCGGGGAGTCCTCCGGGAATCCGCCGACCGCCTCGAAGACTGAGCGTCTCAGGGCCATGTTCGCCCCGGCGCCCCAGGACACGCGCTCGTAGTGCAGCGGCCGGGTCAGGTCGCCGAGCAGCAGGTAGGAGCGGCGCATCACGCGGAAGAACGCGCTGTCGCCGGGCTCGACGATCACCGGGCCGGTGACGCCGGCGACCTCGTCACCGGAGGCGCGCAGCCGGGCCGCGTACCGGGTGATCAGGTCGGCCGGCACGCGGCAGTCGGAGTCGGTGAACAGCAGCAGGTCGTAGCGGGCGTGCCGGACGCCCAGGTTCCGTTTGGCTCCGACGTGCCGGGGGCCGCGCACGTAGCGGGCGCCGTACTCGGCGCAGGCGGCGCGGTGCGCGGCGGCCGCGGCGGGCGCCGAGTCGTCGACGACCACCACCTCCACCGGCTCCGGGCAGTTCGGGGCGGCGTCGCGCAGGCTGCGGAGCTGGCGGCGCATCTCCGCCACCCGGTCCTTGACCGGGATGACGACGGAGACGCCACGCGCGACGGCGCGAGGTTCGGTCGGTTCGCCCACGGGCGATGCGGATCGGCTCATACCCCGAGGTTCGACCACCGGGATACAACGCCGATACACGGCACCGGCCGTGCCGGCTATCGCGTGTGTACCGCTGATGTATCGATGAGCATCAAGGTCGAAGGCATGACGACCTCCATCCCTCTCGACCGGCGGCTCGCCGTGGACGGTGGCCGGCCGGTCCGCCCGCCCGACCGTCCATGGCCACGCTGGCCGATCCCCGCGCCGGACGCCGCCGGCAACCTCTCCGCGGTGCTGACCGGCGGCCGGTGGGCGATCAGCAGCCCGTCGGTCGGCGACGCCGTCCTGTTCGAGCGCCGCTTCGCGGCCGACTTCGCCCGCTACGTCGGCACCCGCCACTGCGTGCCGGTCGACCACGGGTCGAGCGCCCTGGTGGTGGCCCTGGAGTCACTCGGCCTCGGCTACGGCGAGACGGTGCTCGTACCGGCGCTGACCTGGACCGCCTCCGCAACCGCCGCGCTGCGCGCCGGCCTGGTCCCGGTGCTCGTCGACGTCGACCGTGACACCGGCTGCGTCGGGCCGGACGACCTCGACCTGTCGGTGGACCCGCGTGCAGTGGTCGCCGTGCACTGGGCCTCCAACATGGCCGACGTGCCGGCGCTCGACGCGGTCACGAGGCCGCGCGGCATCTCCGTCGTGGAGGACTGCGCGCAGGCCCACGGCGCCACCTGGCAGGGCCGTCAAGCCGGCTCGCTCGGCCGGATCGGCTGCTTCAGCTTCCAGCACGGCAAGGTACTCACCTGCGGTGAGGGCGGGGCCGTGGTCACCGACGACGACACGCTCGCGCCGGTGCTCCAGGAGCTGCGGGCCGACTCGCGCCGCTACCGCGGCGACCGGACGCCCCCGGGGGAACTGGACCTGGAGGAGAGCGCCGGTGTGCAGGGGGCCAACTTCTGCCTGGACGAGTTCTCCGCCGCAGTGGCCTGCGCGCAACTGACCACCCTGGACGAGCAGCACGAGGTACGCAACCACAACTACCGGCTGCTCGGCGAGCTGCTCGACGGCGTGGACGGCGTACGGCTGCTGCGACCCGCGGCGGGGCAGACGCGCATCTCGATCTACGAGGGCACGATCGTCTTCGACGAGCTGCCGGCCGGCATGGACAACGCCGCCGTGGCCGCCGCGCTCACCGCCGAGCTGAGCCGGCGGTTCTACTGCACCGACGAGCCGCTGCACCGCAGCCGGCTGCTCCAGCCGTGGACGAAGCCGCTGCTCGCGCCGCTGGCCGAACGCTTCGCGGCGATCCACCGGGAGCGCACGTACCCCAACACCGAGTGGCTCGCCGCCCACACCGTCCAGACACACCACAGCACCTTCCTCGGCGCCGAACAGGACATGGAGGACATCGCCGCCGCCGTCACCAAGGTGCTCACCCGCTGAACCGCGCCGTCCCGGCGCACCCAGAGAAGGAGTCTTCCCGTGACCGTCACCCAACGCGAGACCTCGCACGCCCCGACCCCGTCCCCCGACACGGACGCGCCCGTCGGCGTGTGGCTCAACGGCGCCCGCGGTTCGGTCGCCACCACCGCGATCACCGGTCTGCTGGCGCTGCGCGCCGGCATGGCCGACTCGACCGGCTGCGTCACCGACACCGGCATGCTGCGCGACGCGCCGCTGGCGAGCTGGAACGACCTGGTGGTCGGCGGGCACGACATCGTCGACACGCCGCTGGAGAAGAAGGCCGAGTCGCTCGTCGACTCCGGGGTCATCCCGGCGCCGGTGCTGGCGGCCGTGCGCGGCAGCCTGCCCGAGGTCGAGCAGAACCTGCGCACCGGTTACGACGCGCGTACCGAGACCGCGCCGCTGGCCGAGGTGGTCGACCGGCTGGCCGGCGACATCGAGGAGTTCCGCAGCCGTTACGGGCTGTCCCGGGTCGTCGTCATCAACGTGTCCTCGACCGAGCCGCCGGCCGACCACCGGCCCGAGTACGACGACCTGGACGCGCTGACCCGCGCCATGGCCGACCCGGACGACAAGGCGCTGCCGGCCAGCTCGGTGGTCGCGTACGCGGCGTTCCAGGCCGGTTGCGGCTTCGTCGACTTCACCCCGTCCACCGGGGCCCGGCTGCCCGCGCTGGAGATGATGGCGCAGCGGGAGCGCGTGCCGTTCGCCGGCTCCGACGGCAAGACCGGGGAGACGCTGCTGCGTACCGCCCTGGCGCCGATGTTCACCTCCCGCGCCCTGCACGTGCTCTCCTGGGCCGGGGTGAACCTGCTCGGCGGCGGCGACGGCGCGACGCTGGAGGATCCGCGCAACGCCCGCAGCAAGCTCAGCTCGAAGTCGGGCGTGCTGCCCGCGCTGCTGGGTGAGGACGTCACCGCCCCGCTGCACATCGACAACGTGCCGGACCTGGGCGACCACAAGACCGCCTGGGACCACGTCTCGTTCGAGGGGTTCCTCGGCGTTCGGATGTCCATGCAACTGACCTGGAGCGGGGTCGACTCCACGCTGGCCGCCCCGCTCGTGCTCGACCTGGCCCGGCTGACCGCCGCGGCGCACCGGGCCGGCCACGTCGGCCCGATCGAGGAGCTGGGGTTCTTCTTCAAGGACCCGATCGGCACCGACGAGCACGCGCTGGCCGAGCAGGCGCAGGCACTCGCCTCCTGGGCCAACGGTCTGGACGGCCGCGCCGGCAGCTGACCTTCGTACCGGCCGCCGGCGCGGCACCCTCCGCGCCGGCGGCCCCGCCCCACGTACCCGCATCGAGGAGTCCCCCATGTCCCACCACGTCCCGAACGCGCCGGACCGGCCGACCACGGATCCGGTGTGGACGCCGATCCTGACCGGCCTGCACGCGACCGCGCTGGACTGTCTCCAGACGAGCTTCGCCCTGCTGGCCGACCACGCGAACGGGTCCGGCAGCCACCTCGCCCTCGGCGCCCGGTACGGGTTCCGCACCCGGGACCAGGACGGCCTGGTCACAGTCGAGGCGACCTCGGACGACCGGGCCGCCGAGGCGGTCGACCTGCTGGGCCTGCGGGTCGAGGGCCGGTGGATGCAGCTCGACGGCCCGCAGGTGCGGCGGCTGTGCGCGCCCGGCCAGCCGCTCTACGTCACCGCCGACGCGTACGACCTGCCCTGGTGCCCCTACCACGAACACGAACACATGCGGCACAGCTTCCTCGTCACGGCCGCCGCGCCGGACGAGGTCACAGTGGTCGACGCGTACCACAACGACACCGCCTGGGGCCCCGCGCGTCCCGGCGTGTGGCGGCTGCCCGCCGCCGCGTTCGACACGGCGCTGGCCGGCGGCGCGCACACCCTGGCGGTGACGGCGCACCCGGCCCCGGAGATCGACGTGCCCGCCATGCTCGCCGGCAACGCCGCCCGGGCCGGCCGGGCCCGCCCGGAGATCGACAACTACCTGACCCGCACCGGCGCCGCCCTGGACACCGTGGCCGGGCTGCACCGCTTCGTCCTCGACGTCTGGCTGCTGGCCCGCGCCCGCGACCTGCACGAACGCTGGCTCGCCGCGGTCGCGCCGGAGGCCGCCGCCGCGCTGGCCGGGCAGGCCGCGCGCTGGCAGCAACTCGCCACGCGCAGCTACGTGGCGCTGCGGCGGGCCCAGGCGGGCCGGCCGGCCGCGCCGGAACTGGCGGACGCGCTCGGCGAGCTGATCGCCGACCACCTGGCCGCGCTGGAGTCGATCGCCGGGCCGCCCGGCACGACCGGCGACGCCGCCGCGCCGCCCGCGCCGGAGAGGGCCGGTGACGACGGGGTACGGGCGGCGGTGCTCGGTGCGCTCGGCGACACCCTGGACCTGGACGGCTCGGCCCTGCGCACCACCGACGTGCTCCGGGAACTGCCCGGCTTCGACTCGTTCCGGCTGGTCGACGTCATCGACCGGGTCGAACGCCGGCTCGGCGTCGAGGTGCCGGCCACCGCGCTGTCAGCGGCCGACCTGCGCGACGTCGGCTCCCTGTGCGCCATGTTCGGCGCCGCCACCGGAGGTGCCCGATGAGTACCGAACTGCTGCACGACCTGCTGGACCGCACCGCCGACGCGCGCCCCGACGCGCCCGCCGTCGGGGACGGGACCGTCGAGTTCACGTACCGTCAGGTGCGGGCCGACAGTCTGCGCCTGGCCGGCTGGCTGCGCGGGCAGGGCGTCCGGCGCGGCGACCGGGTGCTGGTGGCGCTGCCCGCCGACGCGGCCCTGCCGGCGCTGCTGTACGCGGTCGCCCGGGCCGGCGCGGTCTTCGTCGTCCTCCGGACGCCGGCCCCCGAGGTCGCCCTCGCCCACGTGCTCGACGACGCCGAACCGGCCCTGGTCCTCACCGACGACCCGGTCCTGGCCGGCCTGTCCCGCGCCCGCGGCGTCCCGGTGCGCGGCGCGGCCGAGGCGCGCCGCGCCGCGTCCGGCGTGGCCATCGGCGGCGCGCCCGCCGGTCCGGCCCCGCTCGCCGTCGACCCGGTCTGCCTGATCTACACCTCCGGCAGCACCGGCATGCCGAAGGCCGTGGTGTCCACGCACGCCCAGGTCACGTTCGCGGTCCGGGCGATCCAGTCGGAGCTGCGCTACCGGCCCGACGACGTGGTGCACGTCCTGCTGCCGCCGTCGTTCGACTACGGCCTCTACCAGATCTTCCTCAGCACCGTGGCCGGCGCCCGGCTGCGCCTCGGTGATCCCGGGGACACCGGTGGCCGCCTGCTGGCGACCCTCGTCGAGTCCGGCGCCAGGGTGCTGCCCTGCGTACCGTCGCTCGCGATCAACCTGCTGCGGCTGCTCGGCCGGGCCGGCGCGCCGCGCCCGCCGCTGCGCCTGCTCACCAACACCGGCGCGGCCATGCCGCCGGAGGTGCTGGCCGGCTTGCGCCGGCTGCTGCCCGGCCTGAGCGTCCAGCTGATGTTCGGCCTCACCGAGTGCAAACGCGCGGCGATCATGCCGCCGGACGCCGACCTGCGCCGGCCCGGCGCCTGCGGGCGGGCGCTTCCAGGCACCGAGATCTTCACAGTCGACGCCGAGGGGCGGCGTCAGCCACCGGGCGTCCGCGGCGAGCTGGTCGTACGCGGCCCGCACGTGATGGCCGGTTACTGGCGGCGGCCCGAACTGACAGCGCAACGCTTCCGCCGCGCCCACGGACTGTTCCCGCAGCTGCACACCGGCGACCACGGTCACGTGGACGCCGACGGGTACGTCCACTTCGCCGGCCGGCGCGACGACGTCTACAAGGAGAAGGGCACCCGGGTCAGCGCCACCGAGGTGGAGGCCGCCGCGTACCGGGTCGACGGCGTGGACGCGGCCGGGGTGCTGCCGCCGGCCGACGGCCGCGACGGCGCGACGCTGTTCGTGGTGGCCGAGCTGACCCCCGCCGACGTGCTGCGCCGGCTGCGGGAACAGCTGGAGGAGATGAAGGTGCCGGCGCGCTGCGTCGTGCTGCCCGACCTGCCGCTGACCGGCAACGGCAAGGTGGACCGGCGGGCGCTGGCCCGGCTGGCGGGTGAGCACCGTGGCTGACCTGCCCTTCGACACCCCCGCGTACCGCTACGACCTGGCCCGGGTACGCGCCAGCCACACCACCCTGGTCGCCGCGCTGCCCGCGCCCAGCCGGCTGTTCTACTCGCTCAAGGCCAACCCGCACCCGGCGCTGGTCGCGGCGCTGCACACCGCCGGCTGCGACGCCGAGATCTGCTCGCCGGGCGAACTCGCCGCGGCGCTGCGGGCCGGCGTTCCGGGCGACCGCATGCTCTACACCGGACCCGGCAAGCGCGACGCCGAGGTGACCGAGGCGGTACGCGCCGGGGTCCGCTGGTTCTCCGTCGACTCGCCGGCCGGCCTCGACCAGGCCGACCGGATCGCCGCCGCGCACGGCGTCGAAGTGCACTGCCTGCTGCGCGTGAACGACCGGGTGCCCAACCCGGGCCAGGGGCTGACCATGACCGGCGTCGCGTCGCAGTTCGGCGCCGACGTCGACTGGATCGAACAGGAACCGCAGCGGTTCCGCTCCCGCCCGTCGGCCCCGGTACGCGGATTCCACCTCTACACCGGCAGCAACGTCGACTCGGTGGACGCGCTGGTGGCCCAGTTCACCGCGGCGGCGCGTACCGCCCGGCGGCTGCGGGACCTGCTCGGCATCGACCTCACCCTGCTCGACCTCGGCGGCGGCTTCGGCGCGCCGTTCGCCCGGCCCGGCCAGAACGCGGACCTGACCGGCCTCGCCGACCAGGTCGCCACGGCGCTGGACGACCTCTTCCCCGCCTGGCGCGACGGCACCCCCGAGGTGGCCTTCGAGTCGGGGCGGTTCCTCACCGCCACCGCCGGCACGCTGCTGACCCGCGTGCTGGACGTCAAGCGGTCGCAGGGCACGCCGGTGGTGGTGCTGGAGTCAGGCATCAACCACCTCGGCGGGATGTCCGGCCTGCGCCGGCTGCCGCCGCTCGTACCCGCCCTGCACACCGCCGACGGCCGCGACGGCGCGCCGCTGGAGGCCGCGATCGTCGCCGGGCCGCTGTGCACACCGCTGGACACCTGGGCCCGCGCCGCGAACCTGCCCGACGTACGGCCGGGCGACGTGCTCGCCGTGCCGAACGTCGGGGCGTACGGGCTCTCGGCGAGCCTGCTGGCCTTCCTCGGCCACCCCGCGCCGGTCGAGGTCGTCTGCGACGGCGACCGCGTCGTCGAGACGTCCCGGCTGACCCTGACGCGGCACCCGGTCGACACACCGGGCGCCACTGCCGAACCCCGAGAAGAAAGGTGACGTCATGAACGCCGAATTCACCGAACTGCTCCGCCCGTTCCTCAAGTTCGCCGGGCCGGACGAGATCACCGAGGACGCCCGCCTGCGCGACCTCGGCCTGGACTCCATGCGCGAGATCGAGCTGCTGTTCGCCATCGAGGACACGTTCGGGGTCGCCGTGCCCGACGACAAGCTGGTCGACTCCACCTTCGCCACCGCCGGTGGACTGTGGAGCGTGGTCGAGGAGCTGCGCACCCCGGTCGGCGGTGGTTCCCGATGACCGCGGCCGCCGGGTACGCCCCGGCCGTCGAGACCGTCGCCGACATCGCGGCGGAGCACGCCCGCCAGGCCGACGAGAACGCCGCCTTCCCCACCGAGGCGCTGGCCGCCATGCGCCGTACCGGGCTGCTGGGGCTGCTGGTCCCGGCCGCCGAGGGCGGCGCCGGCGGGACACTGCCGGACCTGGTCGACGTCACACTGGCGCTGGGCCGGGTGGACATGTCGGTGGCGATGGTCTTCGCCATGCACTGCCAGCAGGTCGCGGCGATCACCGCGTACGGCGGGGAGAAGCTGCGTGCCGAGGTGCTGCCGGCGGTGGCCCGGGGCGAGCGGTATCTCGGCTCGGTCACCACCGAGGCCGGCAAGGGCGGCCACCTGCTGACCTCCGAGTCGGCGCTGGAGCACGACGGCGAGATGCTGCGGATCGACCGTCAGGCCCCGATCGTGACAGGCGGCCCGTACGCGGACGCCTTCCTCATCACCACCCGCGCGCCGGGCGCCGGCTCGGCCGCCCAGGTGGACCTGGTCTACGCCGACCGGGACCAGGTGGAGATCGAGGTGACCGGCGGGTGGCGCCCGCTGGGCATGCGGGCCACGCACAGCGTCCCGATGCGGCTGCGCGGCGCGGTGCCGCAGTGGCAGGTCATCGGCGAGCACGGCGGGTTCCGGGAGATCGCCACCCGGGTCTTCGCGCCGCTGGCGCACGTGGGCTGGTCGGCGGCCTGGATCGGGGCGGCGGCCGGGGCGTACGGCCGGGTGCTGCGGCACGCCCGCAGCGAGGCGGGACGGCGGCAGTTCGCCCCCTCCTCCGAGCTGGTGCTGCTGCGGCTGGCCGACATCCGCGCCCGGCTGGACGCGGCGCACGCGCTGCTGCGGCACACCGTCTCGGTGGTCACCGACGCGCCGGACATGTCGGCGGCGCCGGTGCAACTGCTGCTCAACACGTTGAAGATCCGGGCGGCCGAGGAGTCCTTCGCCGCCGCCGACGAGCTGGTCGAGCTGACGGGCCTGCGCCACGGCTATCTGACCGACTCGCCGCTGACGCTGGAGCGCACCTTCCGGGATCTGCGCTCGGCCTCGCTGAACTACGCCAACGACCGGCTGCGCCTGGCCAACGGGGCGCTGTCGCTGCGCGACCCGGGGGTGCGTCTTGCCTGAGCCGACGCCCGCCGGGGACGACGCCGCCGCGGTGCGGGCGGCCCTGTCCGGGGTGGACCCCACCGATTCCGGCGCCGTGTGGCGCGCGCTGGGCGTCGCCGGGATCATCGAGGCGCTCTACCCGGACGGCGTCCAGCCGGACCCCCGGCGGCTGTCGGCGTTGCTCACCGAGCTGGACGCCCGGTGCCCGCTCGGCGTGACGCTGTCGGTCTGCGTCCAGGTCGCCACAGTGCTGCCGCTGCTGGCCGGCGCGACCGGCCCGGCGGAGGCCGCGCGACGCGGGATGCTGCGCGGCGAGACGGTGGTGGCGCTGGCCGTCACCGACGCCGCCGGGTCGGGCTCGGACCTGCTCGACGCCACGACCCGGGTGAAGCCCGGCGACGACGGCGCCGTCCTGGACGGCGGCAAGGACTGGATCACCAACGCGACGAGCTGCGATGCGGCGCTGGTGCTGGCCCGGCACCGCGAGGCGCGGCACTTCACCAGCTTCTGCTGGGTGCTGGTGCCCGCCGCCGCGCCCGGCGTGACTGCCGAGTCCGCCGGCCGGGCGTTCGCCGGGTCCGGCGTGGGCCACCTGCGCTTCGCCGGCGTCGCGCTCGACCCGGAAGCCGTGCTGGGCCGCCCCGGCCGGGCGCTGGCCGGGTTCGCCCGGCAGGTCGGCGTCGAACGGGTCGCCGGAGCGCTGTGGGCCCGGGCGATGTGCCACCGGATGCTTGGCGGCCTGCACGACTGGCTGCGGCGGCGGCCGGCCGGGACGGGCACGCTGTGGGACCGCCCGGCGGTCCGCGAGCGGTACGCCCGGTGCCTGGTCGCCACGCACCAGCTCGACGCGCTGTGCGCGCCGCTGCTGGACGCGCCGGCGGCCGTCCCGTCCGCGGTCACCGGGATGCTGCTCAAGGTCAGCGCCGCCGAGACCGTGGACCGGGTCGCCGCCGAGGCGGTGCGCCTGCGCGGCGCGGACGCGTTCCGCGACGGCGGGGAGGCGCAGCTGCGCACCGAGGCGGCCATGTTCGGCATCGCCGGTGGCGCCACCGGCGCGATGCTCGCCGGCATCGCCGACCACGCCGACGAGCTGGTGGGCGCGGTGACCTGAGCGCGGCGTCCCGCGCGCGGTGGCGCCGGAAGACCGATCGACGACAGCACAGTGAAGGGAGCAACGCCGTGAGTCTCTACTCCTGGTTCGAGCGGACCGTGGCACGCGTGCCCGAAGCGGTCGCGCTGGAGGTCGGCGGGGAGCCGGTGACCTACCGCCGGCTGCGCGACCTCGCCGACGGCCTCGCCGGGCGGATCCACGCCGAGGTGGGCCACCGTCCGCGCGCGGTCGGCCTGCTGGCCGCCCGCAGCCTGCCCGCGTACGCCGGTTATCTGGCCGCGCTGCGCGCCGGAGCGGTGGTGGTGCCGCTCAACCCGGCCTTCCCACCGGCCCGCACCGCCCGGCTGTGCCGGGACGCGGGCGTGGACGCGCTCGTGGTCGACGACGCGGGCGCGGCGACCGCGGCGCAGGTCGCGGGCGACGCGGTGACGGTACGCCTCGACGGCGCGCCCGCCGCCCCGCCGCCGGCCGCGCCGGTGGCACCGGACGACGTGGCGTACCTGCTGTTCACGTCCGGCTCGACCGGGCGGCCCAAGGGCGTGCCGGTCCGGCACCGCAACGTGGACGCGTTCCTCGCGTACTGCCGGGACCGCTACCCGGTCGGCCCGGGTGACCGGCTGTCTCAGACCTTCGACCTGACCTTCGACCCGTCCGTGTTCGACATGTTCGTCGCCTGGGGCGGCGGCGCCACGCTCGTGGTGCCACAGCCGGACGAGGTACTGACGCCGGTGCGGTTCGTCAACGAACGACGGATCACGCACTGGTTCTCGGTGCCCTCGGTGGTCTCGCTGGCCCGCCGGATGCGGATGCTCTCCCCCGGCGCCATGCCCGGCCTGCGGCACAGCCTCTTCGCCGGCGAGCCGCTGACGCTGGAGCAGGCGCGGGCGTGGGCCGACGCGGCGCCGGGCAGCGTGGTGGAGAACCTCTACGGTCCCACCGAGCTGACCGTGACGTGCACCGGTCACCGGCTGCCGGCGGATCCGGCGGCCTGGCCGGCGACCTCCAACGGCACCGTCCCGATCGGCGACGCGCACCCCGGGCTGGACGCGATCCTGCGCGCCGAGGACGGCACCGTCGGCGTGGACGACGGTGAGCTGTGCGTGCACGGGCCGCAGCGGTTCGACGGCTACCTCGACCCGGCCGACGACGAGGGCCGGTTCGTCACGTACGCGGACCGCCGGTACTACCGCACCGGTGACCGGGTCCGCCGCGAGCACGGCACGTTCGTGCACCACGGGCGCCTGGACGACCAGGTGAAGCTGCGCGGCTACCGGATCGAGCTGGGCGAGATCGAGATGGTCCTGCGCGGCCACCCGGGGGTGCAGGACGCGGTGGTGCTGGCGTTCGGCACGGGTGACGACCTCTCCCTGCGGGCGGTCTACACCGGCGCCGCCGGGATCACCGACGAGCTGACCCGCAGGTGCGCCGAGCGCCTGCCCGCCTACATGGTGCCGGCGCGGATCCACCACGTGGCCGCGCTGCCCACGAACGCCAACGGCAAGACCGACCGGCGGCGGGCCGCCGACCTGGTCGGCAGCGCGACGAGAGGAGCACGGTGATGACCGGCACAGGGAACGGACAGGACCAGGAGCGGGCGTTCCGGTCGGTGGCCGGGCGCTTCGCCACCGGGGTGGCGGTGGCGACCGCCGTCGGGCCCGACGGCCCGGTGGGGATGACCGTCAACTCGTTCACCACCGTGTCGCTGTCGCCCCGGATGCTGCTGGTCTGCCTGCGGCGGGACTGCCGGCTGCTCGGCGCGGTGCGTCGTACCGGCCGGTTCGCGGTGACTGTGCTCGGCGACGACCAGCGCGAGGAGGCGGCCTGGTTCGCCAGCCGGGGCCGCCCGGCGGGCGCCGACGGCTTCGCGGGTGTGGCCTACGACGACGAGCGGGCGACCGGCTGCCCGCGGCTGACCGACGGGGTGGCGTACTTCGGCTGCGAGGCGGTCTCCGCCGACCCGGCCGGGGACCACGCGGTACTGATGGGCGCGGTCCGCTCGGCGGGCCTGCTCCGGCCGACCCCGCCACTGCTGTTCGTGGACGGCGACTACGCAAAGGTCGCCGCGCCGCGGGAAGCGCAGGTGGCGCGATGAGCATCGGCGCCGCTCCCGGCGACCTGCGCCACCTGAGCCTGCGCGCGGCGCGGGCCGGGGCGGACGCGATCCGCGAGGCGCGGGGCCGGGGCTTGCAGACCGAACACAAGGGCGGCGCGGCCCAGGACCCGGTGACCACCGCCGACCACGCCAGCGAGCGGGCCATCCTCGGCCTGCTCGCCCGGGACCGGCCGCAGGACGCCGTCCTGGCCGAGGAGTCCGGTGCCAGCGCCGGCTGCTCCGGGCTGCGCTGGATCGTCGACCCGCTCGACGGCACGCTGAACTTCAGCCACGGTGCGAGCCGGTACGCGGTGAGCATCGCGGTGGCGACCGGCTGCGACGTGGGCGACGGCCAGGTGGTCGCGGCCACCGTCCTGCAACCGGCCACCGGCACCTGCCTGGTGCTCGACGACGGCGGCGCGCTCGACGGCGACGCCCCGGTCGCGGTCAACCGGGAGGCCCGGCCGGGGCACGCCCTGGTGGCGTTCGCGGTGCCGAACGCGCCCGGGCCGCGACGGCGGGCGTACCAGGCGCTCGTCGGCGTCGCGCCCCGGGTCGCCGACCTGCGCAACACCGGCTCCACCGTCTGCGACCTGGCGGCCGTGGCCCGCGGCGAACTGGACGCGTTCGTCAGCTTCGACCCCGCGCCGTGGGACATCGCGGCCGGCGCGGCGCTGGTCGAGGCCGCCGGCGGGGTGAGCCGGCGGTGGCGCCACGACGGGTTCGAGGTCTTCGGCACCGGCGCGCCGGCCGTGGTGGCCGCGCTGGCCGGCTGGCTGGGCGACGACGGTACGGACGGCCGCGACGGCACCGACGACATCGACACCGACGAGGAGAGGGGAACCGACGATGACCGGCAGCGATGAGTTCCGGCTGGCGCTGGTGGGGGCGGGCCGGATGGGCCACCACCACCTGCGCGCCCTGGCCGACCACCGGAGCGTCCGGATCCGGTACGTGGTCGATCCGGTTCCGGCGGCACGGGAGGCGGTCACCGCGGCCGGGCTGCCCGCGTACCCGAGCGTGGAGGACCTGCTCGCGGACGCCGTGCCGGACGGTCTCCTGGTGACCGCGCCCACCGGGCGGCACGGCGCGCTGGTCGCGGCCGCCGCCAAGGCCGGGCTGCCGGTGCTGTGCGAGAAGCCGGCCGGGCTCGACCCGGCCGGGGCGGCCGAGGCGGGGCGGGTCGCCGCCGCCGCCGGAATCCCGTTCCAGGTCGCCTACTGGCGCCGGTTCGTCCCGCATCTGTGCCGGCTGCGGGAGCGGATCGCCGGCGGCGAACTCGGCGAGGTGCTGTTCGTGGCCGCGGCGCAGTGGGACGGCGAGCCGCCCGCGGCGGCGTTCCGCACCGGCAGCGGCGGGATCTTCGTGGACATGGGCGTGCACGAGTTCGACCAGATCCGGTGGCTGACCGGGCAGGAGATCGACCGGGTCGCGGTGCAGCCGGCCGGTCCGGTAACCGACCCGGCGGTACGCGGCCGGGACGTGGACAGCGCGCAGGCGTTGCTCGGCCTGTCCGGCGGCGGCACCGCGCTGGTCTCGCTCGGCCGGCACCACCGCGGCGGCGACATGGCGACGGTGGAGGTCTTCGGCACCCGCGACCACGAGCGGCTGGCCTTCCTCGACCCGGCCGACGGGGACGCCACCATGTACGCGGCCCTGGCCCGCCAGGCGGAGGACTTCGCCGTGCTGGTCCGGGAGGGCCGGTCGGCGGGCGCCGGGGTGACGGACGCGGTGGCGGTGCTCGACGCGGCGCGGCGGGCGACGGCGCAACTGACTCCGGGTCACGAAGTACACACCGATCAGTGATTACTTGCACCATCTGGGAGCGATGCATTCCCCGGCCGAAGGTGGGAAACCCAGCCTTACACACCACACTGTGGACGGTGCGCCGGAGCGGGGGACGACATCCATGCGGTTCAGTGTTCTCGGTCCGTTGAGCCTGTACGCGGGCGACCGCCCCGTCATGCTGACCGGCACCAAGCCCCGCCTCCTGCTCGCCGTGCTGCTGCTGAGTCCGGGGCGCACGGTCGCCACCTCCCGGCTGGTCGACGGCCTCTGGCCGGAGTCGCCGCCCGCGTCGGCGGTACGCAACCTGCGCACGTACGTGCACCGGTTGCGGCAGACGCTGGACCGCGGCGGTGACTCGGCCGGCCGGCTGGTCCACGACGGCACCGGCTACCACCTGCGGGTCGACGAGGACGAGCTGGACCTGCTGCGGTTCCGTCGGCTCGCCGACGAGGCCCGCCGGGCCGCCCGGAGCGACCGGCCGCAGGCCGCCGCCGACCTGTTCGACCGGGCGGTCGACCTGTGGGGCGGGCACCCGCTGGAGGACCTGACGGATCTGGGCACCGACCTGGGCGCGACCGTCACGGCACTGCGGGAGCAGCACCGGGAGATGACGACGGAGCTGATCGACCTGCGCCTGCGGCTGGGGCAGCCGGCGCGGGTCATCCCGTCGCTGCGCCGGATGGTGGCCGAGGAGCCGCTCGACGAACGCCGGCAGGCGCAGCTGGTGACCGCGCTGACGCGGGAGGGGCGGGTGGCCGAGGCGCTGGCCGCGTACCAGCAGGCCCGGCGCGGCATCATCGACGAGCTGGGCGTCGACCCCGGCCCCACGCTCCAGGGCGCCCTCCAGACCGCGCTGGACGCGGACTCCGCCGAGGTCCGCCCACCGTCCGGCCGGCCCACGGCCCTCGGCGCCGGGCCCGTGTCGCCGCCCGGCCCGCCGACCAGCCCGCAGGCCCTGCCGATGAAGCCGCCGTCCCTGGTCGGCCGGGACACCACTGCGGGCCAGCTGCGCGCCATCGCCGAGGGGATCGCCGACCCGGCCGGCGCCGACGAGCACGCCGGTGTCGTGCTCGTCTCCGGCGCGCCGGGCGTCGGCAAGTCGTCGTTCTCGGTGAGCAGCGGGTACGACCTGGCCGACCTCTTTCCCGACGGTCAGCTCTTCGTCAGCTTCGACAGCGGCGACGAGCCGCCGCGCGGCAGCGGGGAGCTGATCCGGGAGCTGCTGGTCGAGCTGGGCGTACCGCTGACCGACGTGTCCGAGGACATCCGGGAGCGCTCCGCCGTGCTGCGGTGCGCGCTCGCCGGCCGGCGGCTGCTGCTCATCATCGACGACGTCGACTGCGCGCAGCAGGTGCGCCCGCTGTTGCCCGGGGCGGGCCGCAGCCTGGTCCTGATCAACAGCCGGCAGCGCCTGCTGGACCTGGACGTGGGCTGGCGGTTGACGCTCGGCGCGCTCGACCGGGCCGACGCGGTGGAGCTGCTGGCCACGATCGCGGGCGAGCGCCGGGTACGTGAGCAGCCGGAGGTGTTCGGCCGGATCGCCGCGGCCTGCGACCGGTTGCCACTGGCGCTGCGGATCGTCGGCAGCCGGCTCGTCACCCAGCCCGACGTGGCCCTGCCCGGCTTCGCCGCGCACCTGGAGGACGAGGAGAACCGGCTGTCGGAGCTGGCGGTCGGGGACATCTCGGTGCGCGGCAGCCTGTCGGTCAGCTACCAGGCGCTGGACGTCGACGCCCGCTTGGCGCTGCACGCGCTGGCCCGCGCCGACTCGTTCATCACCCCGGCCAGCGCGGTGGAGATCCTGCGCCTGCCCCGGCAGCAGGCCAACCGGATGGTGGAGCACCTGATCCAGCACAACCTGCTGGTGCCGGTCGACTCCTGCGCCCCGGCCGAGCGCTTCCATCTGCCGGAGTTGCTGCGGCTCTTCGCCCGCGAGTGCGTGGAGACGCACGGCCGGCCGCTTCCGGCCTGAAAACCGATCGCGGTGTGCGGGTCGGTGAGACCCGCACACCGCGATCCGGGTGTCGTTACTTGAGGAAGCGGTCCAGCGCGGCCTCGATGGTGCCGCTGTCCGGGGACGCGTACGACTTCATCGTCACCTTGTTGTAGGAGATGAAGCTCGGGCACCGGGCGGCGGGCGCGGTCACCGTGCCGCCGTCGCCGACCTTCTCGCCGGTCTTGGCGGCGTGGAAGGTCAGGGTGTACCGCGAGGAGATGTAGTCGACGGTGACGACCTTGTCCTCGCTGTTCTTGTACTGGCACTTCTTCGGCGTGCCCTCGCTGCCCTCGACCATCTTGAGGCAGCCGATGACCGACACCGTGGCGAAGTCGGCCGACTTCGCGTAGTACGGCTTGGCCGAGCTGACCGTCTTCTGCGACCAGAACGACGGCCGGTCCGGGGAGTTGGAGAAGACGTACGCCTTCGAGCCCGCCGGCGCGGTGTACGGGGCGGCGTTGAGGATCGCTCCCCCGTCGCAGACCGCCGACATCTCGCTGGCGTACCGCGCGGTGATCGAGTTGTTGTTGGAGGGCCCGTCCGGCCCGGTCGACTCCGGGCCGTCCGCGCTGGGGGTCGCGGACGGGCTGGTGTCCGGCCCGGGGGTGGCGCTGCCCGACGCCACTGGCTTCGGGTCCTCCTCGTCGCCGTTGAAGGCGACGTAGGCGAGCCCGCCGCCGCAGCACAGCAGCGTCAGCGTGACCGCGCCCGCGGCGAGGCCGACGATGAGCCCCTTGCTCTTGCCTCCGCTCGGGGGCGGCGGGGTGGGCGCGTACGGCGCCGGCCCGGGGTAGCCCGGCTGCCCGGGGAACGGCGCCGCGGGCTGCGCGCCGTACGGCGCACCCGACCCGGGCTGGGCACCGTACGGCGCACCCGACGCGGGCTGGGCGCCGTAGGGGGCGCCCGACGCGGGCTGCGAACCGTAGGGCGCACCCGACGCCGGCTGCGAACCGTAGGGCGCGCCGGAGGCCGGCTGCGCGCCGTACGGGGCGTTCGGGTCGGGCTGGTTGCCCCACGCTCCGGCGTTCGGGTCCGGATAGCCTCCGTAGGGAGGGTGATTGTCACTCATCTGAGGTTCTTCCACCTGTCGTCCGTGGTTCCGGCGATCAACCACCCCGCAGCGTAATGACGCCTGCAAATTCACGATCGCCGACATTCGATACGTTCTTCACCAGCCGTGCCGGGGTCACTCCGGTGCGTACGTGCCCGGATCCGGCATCCGGCCGCCCATCAGGCGTGACGGGCCGGGGACCGTTGGGACGCAACGGATCGACCGATCGGCGACCGACCTGTACCCGACATCGGCGACGCCGAAAAGTGTGATGTACGCGACACCTCCGGCCGCTCGGCCGGACGGCGGCGGACCACATCCTGGACCGTCATTTAATGAGGTTCATCGATATTGACGCACGTCACAGGCGCGGACAGAATCCCAGCACCACCACCAGGACCCCTCCGGGAGGGCCCCATGAACCGTCCCCGCCTGCCGCTCCTGCGGACCGCCGGCCGGATGACCGCGCTCGTCGCGGCCGCCGCCGGCATGCTGCTCACCGCCGCCGCACCCGCCGTCGCCGCCGCGCCCGCCGGTCGCTACGTCGCGCTCGGCGACTCCTACACCTCCGCACCGCTCGTGCCCACCCAGGTCGACCTGAACTGCCTGCGCTCCAACCGCAACTACCCGTCCCTGGTGGCGGCGTCCGCCGGCTCCTCGTCGTTCGCCGACGTGAGCTGCTCCGGAGCCACCACCGAGGACATCCTGTACGGCGGCGACGGGGCGCTGGGCATCGCGCTGCCGCCGCAGGTCAACGCCGTCACGTCGGCCACCGCGCTGGTGACCGTCCAGATCGGCGGCAACGACATCGGCTTCTCCGGCATCATCAGCGACTGCGCCGAGGCGAGCGTGAGCAGCCCGCTCGGCTCGCCCTGCAAGAACCGGTTCACCGCGGGCGGCACCGACCAGTTGCGGGCCCGGATCGCCGCCGCCGCGCCGAAGGTGGCAGCCGTGCTGCGGGCGGTCCGCCAGGCCGCGCCGAACGCGCGCGTGGTGGTGCTCGGGTACCCGGCGATCCTGCCCGACAGCGGCTACGGCTGCTGGCCGGTGGTGCCGATCGCCTACCAGGACGTGCCGTACCTGCGCGGCGTCCAGAAGGCGCTCAACACGATGCTGGCCGACACGGCGGCGGCGGGCGGCGCGAGCTACGCCGACGTCTACACCCCGTCGATCGGCCGGGACTCGTGCAAGGGCAGCGGCACCCGCTGGGTGGAGGGGCTGGTGCCGCAGAACGCCGCCGCGCCGTTCCACCCCAACGCCCGGGGAGAGCAGGGCATGGCCACCGCCCTGCTGGCGCACCTGAGCTGACCCGGCCCGGGTGAGCCGGTCCCGCTCGGGCGGGACCGGCTCACCGGCGTGCGGCCTCACGCCCGGGTGATGCGGACCGCGTCGGCGACCACGTACCCGGTACCGGCGCTCCAGCGGCTCACCCCGACCTTGTCGCCGGTCCCGGCGGCGAGCGTGAACACGCCGAGCGAGACCCAGCGCCCGCCGCCGGTGCGCTGGTCGACCGCCACCGACCGGTTGCCGGTCGTGGTGGCCACCAGGTACGGGGTGCGGTCGTTGTAGCCGGGGTCGGCCGGGTACCACACCGACACCTCGTAGGAGCCGGTCGCGGGCAGGCTCGCCCGGAACCAGGCCACGTCGCTGGACGCCACCGGCGCGGCGAAGCGGTAATCGGCGCCGTAGCGCTGCCCGGAGTACGCGGAGGTGCCCCAGGCGGCGCCCGCGCTGAACCCGCCCGACGTGGCGTTGTCGACTGTGACGCTCCACGTCGCGGGCGGGGTGCCGGCCCGTACGTCCAGGTAGTTGCGGTCGATCTTCATGGTCACGCCGCCCCACGTCTCGGTGACGTCCCCGGCGTACTGGTGCAGGCGCTGCTGGTCGGCGTAGCGGTCGTCGGCGCAGTACGTGCCCCCGTCGGTGTCCGCGACGCCGTTCCACCAGGCGATCCAGATCTGGTCCAGGCGCAGGTACCGGGTGTCGTGGTAGGCGGCGCAGACGTCGGTGATGCCGGACGAGCCGCTGGAGTACATGCCGGCGAGGTAGCCGCGCGTGTGCAGGCGCTCGACCCAGCCGGAGAGGAAGGAGAGCACCGCGGCCCGGCAGCTCGCGTTCGACGGGTACTGCTCGATGTCGTTGTAGAGCGTGCTGCCGGCGCCGATGCCGAGCGCCACCGCCGCGGCGACCGCGCTGTCCGCCGCGGTCCTCCCCTGCCCGCGGGCGGTGGCCGGGTCGGCGGACATCTTCGGCGTACGGGTGCCGCACGGCGCCTGGTAGCCCAGCTCGATGGGGATCAGCCGCCAGCCCTTGCGGGTCTGGTCGGCGACCCAGGTCGCGGTCAGGTTGGGTTGGGCGCACGTCCGGCTGCCGCCGCTGATGTAGACGCCGACCGCGCGGTACGGCGACGCGGTCAGCCAGGCGTCCATCGCGGCCTGCGACGGCGCGGTGCAGGTGTCGAAGCCCTTGCCGGTGAAGGTGCCGGGCTGCGGGCCGACCGCGGCGACGGTGGCCGCTGTCCCGGCGGCGGGCTGCGGCTCGGCGACAGCCGGTGTCCCGGCGCGGGCCGGGACGGCCGAAGCCTGCGCCGGTACGGCCGCGGCCGCGAGCACGGCGAGAAGTGACAGGGCCGTGGCGATCGCTCTCATCGGCGCCCCTCCTGTGAAGGATTCCTCGCTCGACGGCGAGACTTGGGCAGGATTTCTACCACGCATCGACGGATGACGACAGACGGCGGTGGCGAAAGTTTTCACGACGGAAACGATCATTGAAGGGTATCGACAGAACGGCAGGTGCCGGTATAGCGTGCCCGCACTCACATCCGTCGATCGGTGAAGCGCCGTCACCCGAGGAGCGCCATGCCCACGTCACGATCCCCCCGTCTGCGACGCCGAGGTCTGCTCGGCGTACCCGCCCTGGTGGCCGCCGCCCTCGCGGTGGCCGTCCGTCCCGGTACGGCGCACGCCGCGCCGAAGGCCGAGTGCCTCGCCGACCTGCTCGGGGAGCAGTGATGGCCACCATTCCCTGGCTGGTGGACGTGCTGCGTGGCGCCGGCGTACAGGTCGTGGTCGAGGGCGACTGGCTCAACCGGATGCGCTCCGGCTCGTTCGACCCGATCGGCGTGCTCTGGCACCACACCGCCGCCACGTCCAGCGCCACCAACCCGCACCCGGCGCTGAACATCTGCATCAACGGCCGGTCCGACCTGCCCGGCCCGCTCTGCCAGGCCCTCGTGGACTACCACGGCGTGTTCCACGTGATCTCCGCCGGCCGGTGCAACCACGCCGGCACCAGCGGCGGCAGCGGCCCGATCCCGGCCGGGGACGGCAACACCCTGATGATCGGGTGGGAGATCGACTACAACGGTGTCGACCAGCGGATGACCACCGCCCAGTACAACGCGAGCATCGCGGCCACCGCCGCCGTGCTCAAGCGGCTCGGCCGGGACTCCAGCTACGCCCGCGGCCACCGGGAGACCAGCACCACCGGCAAGATCGACCCGTCCTTCATCGACCTGAACACGATGCGCGCCGACGTCGCCGCCAAGATGGCCGGCGGTGGCACCGGCTGGACGTCGATCGTGGACAACGCGACGGCGGGCCGGTTCACCGCGAGCGCGAGCTGGGGCACCTCGACGTACTCCGGGCAGCGCTACGGCGCCGACTACCGCTACGCGGACCCGGTCGCCGCGAGCGACGCGGCCTGGTACAAGTTCAACGTTCCCCGCACCGGCAACTACCGGGTCGAGGCGTGGTGGCCGGCGAACGCGGGCTACAACGCGGCCACGCCGTACGTCGTCGCCACCACCACCGGCAACCGGACGGTAGTGGTCGACCAGCGGGCGACCGGCGGGCAGTGGCGCTCGCTCGGCACGTTCACGCTGCCGGCCGGGGACGCCAACCGCGTCGCGGTCAGCCGATGGAGCTCCGCCGCCGGCCTGGTCATCGCCGACGCGGTCCGGCTGACCGAGGTCTGACCCCGGGCGTACCGACGCGGCCGGGTGGGCGCCCCACCCGGCCGCGTCCGCCGTCGGTCAGCGCAGCGACCGGAAGGCGGCCCGCATCTCCTGGGCGAACAGCTCCGGCTGCTCCCAGGCGGCGAAGTGCCCGCCCCGGTCGAGCGTGTTGTAGTGGATCAGGTTCGGGTACGCCCGCTCGGCCCAGCTGCGCGGCGCGAGCAGGATCTCGTCCGGGAACTGGCTCACCGCGGCCGGGACCTGCACGCCCTTGGCGGCGAAGAACGACAGCGCGTTCTGTGCGTAGAGCCGGGCCGAGGACACACCCGTGTTCGTGAGCCAGTAGAGCGTGACGTTGTCCAGGATGTCGTCACGGCTCAGGCCGCCGGGCCGGCCGGCGAACGCGGCGCAGATCAGGTCCAGGCTCGCGGCGTCGTGGTCGAGCATGAACGTCGCCAGCCCGACCGGCGAGTCGGCGAGCGCGGTCAGGGTCTCCGGGCGGGTGGTCATGATCAGCGCGTACGCGGAGTGCTTCCAGAAGAAGTCGATCCGCTCGCAGGCGGCCCGTTCCTCGGCCGAGAGCCCGGACGGCAGGTCGGCGAGGGGGTTGTTCACGCCGGTGATGCCGGTCTGCAACAGCGCGTCGATGTCCGGCGGCACCACGCACGGCATGTTCGTGTGGATGCCGGCCAGTTCCGGCGGCGCCTGCACGCCGAGCATGTCGGTGATCAGCGCGCCCCAGTCGCCACCCTGGGCCACGAACCGGGTGTAGCCCAGCCGCCGCATCAGTTCGGTCCAGGCGCGGGCGATGTGCTGCGGATCCCAGCCGGGCCGGTCCGGCTTGCCGGAGAAGCCGTAGCCGGGCATCGACGGGATCACCAGGTGGAACGCGTCCGAGGCGTGGCCGCCGTGCGCCGTCGGGTCGGTGAGCGGACCGATGATCTTCAGCTGTTCGATCACCGACCCGGGCCAGCCGTGCGTGACGATCAGCGGCAGCGCGTCGGGGTGCGGCGAGCGTACGTGGATGAAGTGGATGTCCAGGCCGTCGATCTCGGTGACGAAGTTCGGCAGGTCGTTGAGCCGCGCCTCGACCTTGCGCCAGTCGTACCCGGTGGCCCAGTAGCGGGCGAGCGCCTGACTGGTCTCCAGCGGGACGCCCTGCGACTGGTCGTCCACGGTCTGCCGTTCCGGCCAGCGGGTGGCCGCGATCCGGTTCCGCAGGTCCTCCAGGTCCGCCTCCGGCACGTCGACGCGGAAGTCGCGGATGCCGGCGGCGGTACGCGTCGGCGTCATGGTCTTGACGGCCACGGGTTGTCCTCCTCAGGTCGGGTCAGGGACCGAACGTGAAGACGTACGCGCGGAGACCGGGCCGCTCGGCGCGCAGGGTGAGCCGGTGCTCCCCCGGCGTCGCGCCGTCCACCAGCCGGATCATCGCGGCCCGGTCGACGACGGCCGTGCCGTCCGGGTCCACGTCGGCGCCGCGCGCGTCACCGGCCGGTTTCCCGTCCAGCAGCACCCGAACCGCTGCCGGTCCCTCCGGTCCCGGGTCGGCCACCAGGTTCACCTCACCGGCGGTGAACGGCAGGACCAGTTCCGCCCCGGCGCCGCCCGTCTCGACGTACTCGCCCTCGACCCGCCAGTCGCCGGTCAGCGCGTACGTGCCGGGCACACCCCGGTCGGCGCCGAGGTAGGTCTCCGGGGTGATCCCGGCGTACGTGGGCTGCGGGCTGGTCACGAACGCGGTCACCTCCGCGGTGACCGGCGGCAGCGCGGGCGTGGGCGTGGCGGCCTCGACCAGCCGCCGGATCAGCGCCTCGGTCCGGTCGTAGCCGCCCTCGCCGATCCAGCGGTCGGCCAGCCGCCCGTCGGCGTCGAAGAGGTACCTGGCCGGCCAGGCGTCGTTGCGCAGGGCCCGCCAGAACGTGTAGTCGTCGTCGATCGCGATCGGGTGGGTGAGCCCGTGGTCGCGGATCGCCCGGTCGATGTTCTCCGGCAGCCGGCCGAACGCGAACTCCGGCGCGTGCGCGCCGATCACCGTGAGCCCCAGGTCGCGGTAGTCGCGATGCCAGGCCCGCACGTACGGGGCGGTGCGGATCCAGTTCACGCAGGTGTACTCCCAGACGTCCACCAGGACCACGCGTCCGCGCAGCTCCTGCGGCGTCAGCGGCGCGGAGTTCACCCACCGGTGGACGTCGATCGGCGGCAGCCGGGTCGCCACCGCGGCCCCCGTCATCCGGCCACGCCGCGCGGTGATGGTGTGCCGGTCATGCGGGCTCCCTTCCGAGTACGTCCGGCGGCGGTTACCCGGAGGGCGCGGCTTCGAACGGGCCGCCCGCCCGGCCCGCGGGCGTTTGCCCCCGGCCCGGCCGGGTAGGACGCTGCGCCACCCGAGGGCGGGCCGTGCAGGCGGCGTGGGCGGCCGGGACGTCGCGGAGGGTCGATGACGGCTGGACCAGGGCGGGCACAGGCGCCGTCGGGCGAGGTGGTGGAGCTGCGGGTGCACGGCGTCTCCGCGGGCGGGGCCGCCGAGGTGCTGGGCCGGCCGCTGGTCCGGCAGGTCGCGGGTGACCGCAGCGCCGGCTTCTACCGTCCCCGTCACGGACACGCCGACGAGCACGGGGCGGGCGGGGTGACGCTGGAGGCGTACCAGTGGAACGACCTGCCCTCCGGCACCGCGCTGCGTACCCTCTCGCTGCTGTTCCTGATGCCCTTCATGCTGCTCAACGTGGCCGTGTGGATGCGGCCGGGGGACGCGGTCGGCGGCGCGGTCGTGCGGGCGCTGTGCCGGGTGCTGGGGTTGAGCCTGACCGCGCTGTACGTGCTCGCCGGCGCCGGGGTGGCGCTGGACCTGGTGGCCTGGCAGTGCCTGTCCGTCCCGGCCTGCATCGCCGACCGGGAGTGGCTGTCCTGGATGGGCGGGCGGCCGGTGGGGCTGCGGCTCGTGGTGCTGGCGCTGGTCCCGGCCGCCGCGGTGAGCCTGGTCTGGTGGGGCGCCCGGCGGCCGGGTCGCTCGTTCACCGCGTTCCGGGCGCCGGAGCGGGCGTCCGCCGGGCCGCCGCTGAGCACGATCGGCCAGTGGGACACCGAGCCGCTGATGGGCCGGCTGCGTTCGATCCACATCGCGGCGGCCTTCGCCACCCTCGACGGCTGTCTGCTGGCCGCCCGGGCCGCGCAGGGTGTCCCGCCCACTGTGGCGGCGTTGCTGGCGGTCACCGGCGCGGTGCTGCTCGCCTGCGTGGTACTGGTCTGCGTTCCGCCGCTCGTCGACCGGGCGCCCACCGACCCGCGACGTGACCGGGTCGCCCGTGCGCTGCGCGCCACAGCGGTCGGGCTCACCGTCGTGGTGGCCGGGTACCTGCTGTTCGCCCCGGCCCGCTGGCGTACCGGCGGGGGCCTGCCCGGCTACGGCTCGATCCTGACCTGGCTGCTGGTGACGCACGCGGTCCTGCTGGGCGCCCTGGGGGCCGTGCTGCTCTGGCACCGCCTGCGGGTACGCGGCCACCGGCCGCCGAACGGGCTCGGCGCGCTCGTGGTCGCGGCGGCGGCGGGCGGGCTCGCGGTCGCGTACTCCGCCGAGCTGGTCCAGCGCACCGCCGACCTGCTGGACCGGGGCGTGTCCCCGGCGGACGACATACCGGGTCCGGCGCGCGCGTACACCTGGGCGATCTACGGCTTCTTCCGGGCGTTGCTGGTCACGCTGGCGGCCGCCGCAGTGGTGGCGCTGGTGTCCCGGCGCGGCCGGACACGGGCCGCCCAGGCGATCGTCGAGCGGGACTTCCCGGCGCCGCCGGCCGAGGCGGCGCCACGGCTGCGGCAGGTCCGGACGATGATCGTCCGGGCCCGGTTCACCGACCTGATGGTGCCGTTGGCGGTGCTGTTCGCCGTCATGGCCGGGGCGGGCGCGGCGACCACCGCGATGGCGCTGGTCCGTCCCGAGCCGGGCGAGACGCTGGAACGCCGCACGCACGTCCCGGCCGAGCTGGTCATGTTCGGCATCGAGGTGGGCGGGGTGGCGATCTCGGCGGCGGTGCTGGCCCTCATCCTCGCCGGGGTCTTCGCCTACCGCAGCCCCGGGTTCCGGCACCACGTCGGCGTGCTCTTCGACCTGGCCACGTTCTGGCCCCGGGCGGCGCACCCGTTCGCACCGCCCTGCTACGCCGAACGGGCCGTGCCGGAGCTGGCCCGGCGGATCACGTACCTGGTGCACAGCGGCAGCGGGGTGCTGCTCTCCGGCTACAGCCACGGATCGGTGCTCGTCGCCGCGACAGTCCTGCAACTGCCGGCGGAGATCAGCGCACGGGTCGCCCTGCTCACCTACAGCTCGCCGCTGCGCCGGCTCTACGCCCGGTTGTTCCCCGCCTACGTGGGCGACGAGATGCTGCGCGGGATCGGCGGCCGGGTGGGGTGGCGGTGGCGCAACCTGTGGCGGGACACCGACGCGCTGGGCGGATGGATCTTCTCCCCGCACCGCGCGGACGAGCCGGCCCGCGTCAGCGGCCCGGAGGCGGCGGTGGATCGCCGTCTCCGGGATCCGGAAAGCCTGGTGGCGCCGGCCTGGGACAGCGTCCCGCCGCCGATCCAGGGTCACCTCCCGTCCGAGGACGACCCGGCGTACGCCGAGACGGTGCGGGACCTGGCCGGGCGGCTGCGCGCCACCGGACCGTGACGCGGACGGGTCACGCCGGAGGGTGGCCCGCCTCGAACCGGTCCCGGGTGAGGAACGCCAGCCGGGCCCGCTTGTCCGGCATGTCGATCTCGTCGCCGAGCGTGAAGCCCTCGATGCGCAGGCGGCGCAGCATCGCGTCGTTGCGCACGTCCGGCTCGACCACCACGCGGCGCGCGGCCGGGTCGCGCAGCAGGAACCGGATCAGGGCCGGGAAGACCGCGCCGGTCAGCGAACCCGGGTACGGCCGGGGCGCGTCGAGCAGCAGGTGCGTCCCCACGTCGCCGGGCTGCACCGGGTACCGCTCGCCGACCGGGTCCGCCTCCGGCTGGTAGGTCTGGAACAGCCCGATCGGCTCGCCGTCGAGCCGGATCAGGTACGCGTGATGCGTGTCCAGCCCGTCGACGAACGCGTAGATCTCGCGTACCTCGTCGACCGTGTGCGAGCCCATGCCCCAGAACCGGTTGCGCGGCCGGACCACCCAGCCGTGCAGCAGCTCGGCGTGCCGGTCGGGGCGTACCGGCTCCAGCGCCAGCTCGCCGAGGCCGGGGATCCGCTCCAGGTGGATCACGTCGTCTCGTCTCCCGTCAGTGGGCTGGCGGGCACCGGGATCAGCGTCCCGGCGGCCCAGTGGGTCAGTTGGTCGGCGAAGTGCGTGTCGCCGGGGCGCCCGGAGGCGCCGAACGGGACGATCCAGCGGCTGGCCGCCCGGTCGGTCAGGTCCCACACGTAGCGGGCCACCGGGCCACGCCAGCAGGCGTCGGAGACTCCCGGCACGCTGGAGGTGGCCAGCACGCAGTCGGTGTCACCGGCGAGCGCCACCCGCTGCCGCATCGCGGTCACCGCGTCGGCGACCGCCGGGGCGACGCCCAGGTGCACCGGGTACAGCAGGTGCCGGCTGCCCCACTCACCGGGCGCCGGGCCGGCGGCCACCTCGGCCAGCGCCTCGGCCGCCGGTCCCGCGAGGTCGGCGCCGAACTCGGCGGCGAGGTGGTCCAGCGCCAGGCCGATCCGGGCCGCCGGGTCGGTCCAGGGGGCGAACAGCTCGTCGAATCCGCACGGCTCGTCGAGGGCACGCAACCTCGGGTGTACGCGCAACCGGCGGGTGAGCGCGGCCCGCCAGGCCGCGTACACGCCGGCCTCGGCCGAGCCGGCCGCCATCGCCCGGTCCCACGTGCGCAGCCGCAGCAGCAGCGCGCGGGCGGGTTCGTCGAGCCGGCCGGGGTCGAGCCGGTCGAGCAGCCGGTACAGCGGGCCGGCCGGGAGCCGATCGTCGGTGTGCACTGTGGGCGGCTCGGCGCCCTCGGCGAGCAGGGCCCGGATCCGGCGGGCCCGGTGCGGCGGGGCGAAGTCGGCGCCGTGTGCGGCCACGTCGTCACGGCGGTCGTTGGCGCACACCGCCACGCCGTCGACCGGCTCGTCCACCAGCGGCAGGTAGTCGCCCCGCCACCGGTACCGCGGCTCCCAGGCGGGCACGGGTTCCCGGCGGCACCGCTCGTCGCGTACCGGGACCAGACCGGCGACCAGGCGGCGGAGGCCGCCCTCGGTGTCGGCGGCGAGCACGCTGTTGACCGGCTCGACCCAGTGGCGCAGCGCGTCGGCGACATCGCCAGCACTCCGGGCGCGCAGCAGCGGCAGCAACGCCTCGAAGCCGAGACGGGCCTCGACCCGGCTCGGGGTGCGCAGGGCGATCGCCTCGCCGGTGACCCGGTCGTGGTCGATCACCGGGCCGCGCGGCGTCTCGATCACCTCGACCGCCTCCGGGGCGCCGCCACGGACCTCGATCTCCTCGACGTGGCGCGCAGCGGGTGTCCAGCCGTCGGCGTCGCGCACCAGCACCCGGTCGCCGTCGCAGCGCAGCCGTTCGCGGTAGAGGTCCTGGTAGTCGGCCATCGCGTTGGTGACGGCCCACGCCGCGTGGCCGGTGTGGCCGAAGTGCGGCACGCCCGGCACGCCGGGGAAGGCGAGGCCGACCACGTCGAACTCCGGGCAGGCAAGCCGGACCTGCTGGTAGACGCCGGGCAGTTCGAGCAGCCGGTGCGGGTCACCGGCGATCACCGGGCCGCGCCCGGTGGCCGGGTCGGCGGGCAGCGCCCAGGCGTTGCTGCCCGACGACGCCGGCCCTTCGACCGCGAACAGCCCGGCCGCGTCGGGGCCGAGAGTCCGGGCCACGTGCGCGTGCCAGAGCTTGTTCGGGAACGTGGAGAACAGCACGTGCTGGACGAGGAAGACGCCGAGCGGCGACCAGGGCCGCCAGGGTTCGGGCGCGGTGCCGGTGGCGGCGAACTCCGGCGCGGCGGCGGCGCCCTCGGCGAGTCCGGAGTTGACCCCGTCGACGTACGCCTCGACCCACCGCCGGGTGTCCGGGTCCAGCCGCTCGTAGCAGCGCCGGGCGGTGTCGTCCAGCCGTACGCGGCGGGCGAACCGGTCCCACGCCAGCTCGGCCGGGCCGACGTGGGCGGCCAGGCGGCCTTCGGCACGCCATCGTTCGACGCTGATCTGCCAGGCCCGGTCCAGCGCGGCGACTCGCCCCTGCAGACGCGCGAGCGCGTCGACGTCGGCGGCCCACATCTGGGGCACACCCCACCTGTCGCGATCGACGTGTGTCATCGTCTCGCGCCGCCTCGGCGCGCCGGGCGACGGTTCCGTTCGACAGTCAACTTAGGATAACCTCCCCTAACCGAGGGCGACCTTACCGCGACGCGGGCGGGGCGCCAACCGGCGGTACATGCGGGACAAAGCACCCCGAGTCGTGCTTGCTAGTTAGGCCAGCCTAACCTAACCTGATCGCCGCGGCTGATCGCCGCGCGTCCTGTCCGTACGACCGCTGGGAAGTCGCATGAGTTCGATCGGGAGCCCGACCGGCGCCGCGCCCGCCGACACCGGCAGCGCCGCCGCCACGGCACGCGGCCACCTGTTCAACGCCGGCTCGCTCGGTCGGTACCGGGACGTGCTGGCGCGCGGCGTGGACCGGGTCGCCCGCCGGGTGGGCGAGGCGGACCGGCCGTTCACCGGCGTCACGCCCGACGAGCTGGCGCCGCTCATTGGTGCCATCGACCTGGACCGGCCGCTCGGCGACACCGACGCCGCCCTGGACGAGCTGCACGACGTGTGGCTGCGTGACGCGGTCTACTTCCACCACCCGCGCTACCTGGCCCACCTGAACTGCCCGGTGGTCATCCCGGCGCTGCTCGGCGAGGCGGTGCTCAGCGCCGTCAACTCCTCACTGGACACCTGGGACCAGAGCGCCGGTGCGACGCTGATGGAGCGGCGCCTGATCGAGTGGACCGCCGGGCGCATCGGGCTCGGCGCCACCGCCGACGGGGTCTTCACCAGCGGCGGCACCCAGTCGAACCTCCAGGCGATGCTGCTGGCGCGCGAGGAGGCGTACCGCACTGTGGTGGGCGGCGGCGCGACCGGCCGGCCGGACCGGCCGCAGGTGCTGTCCAGGCTGCGCATCCTCACCTCCGCGGCCGGGCACTTCAGCGTGCAGAAGGCCGCCAAGCTGCTCGGCCTGGCCGCCGACGCGGTGCTCACCGTGCCCACCGACGCCACCCGCCGGATGCGCACCGACGAGCTGGCCCGCACGATCGACAGCTGCCACCGCGACGGTCAGGTGGTGATGGCCGTCGTCGCCACCGCCGGCACCACCGACTTCGGCACCGTCGACCCGCTGCCGGAGATCGCCGACATCTGCGCCGCCGCGGGGGTCTGGCTGCATGTCGACGCCGCGTACGGCTGCGGCCTGCTGGTCTCACCCACCCGCCGGCACCTGCTCGACGGCATCGAACGGGCCGCGTCGGTGACAGTGGACTACCACAAGTCGTTCTTCCAGCCGGTCAGCTCCAGCGCGCTGCTGGTCCGCGACGGCCGGGTGCTGCGCCACGCCACCTGGCACGCCGACTACCTCAACCCGGTCCGCGCGGTCGAGCAGGGGATCCCGAACCAGGTCGACAAGAGCATCCAGACCACCCGCCGGTTCGACGCCTGCAAGCTCTGGCTGACCCTGCGGATCATGGGACCGGACGCGATCGGCACGCTGTTCGACCAGGTCGTCGACCTCGCGGCGCAGGCGTGGCGGCGGCTGGACGCCGACCCGCGCTTCGAGGTGGCCGCGCCGTCGCAGCTGAGCACAGTGGTTTTCCGGTACCGGCCGTCCGGTCTCGCCCCCGATCTGGTCGACGAGGCCAACCTGCACGCCCGCGACGCGCTCGCCGCCTCCGGCGCGGCCCTGGTCGCCGGCACCAAGGTCGACGGCGCCCACCACCTGAAGCTCACCCTGCTCAACCCCGAGACCACAGTGGACGACGTCGCCCACGTGCTGGACCTCATCGCCGACGACGCCGCCTGGTACGCCCGGACCGCGGCCGCCGCCGAGCTGTCCTGCCCGGTCTGACCCCCCGTCGAGGAGAACGAGAATCCCCATGTCGACCCACGACTTCATCGCCGTCGGGCTGGGCCCCTACAACCTCGGCCTGGCCTGCCTCACCGCGCCGATCGACGACCTCGACGGCCTGTTCCTGGAGGCCCGCGACAGCTTCGACTGGCATCCCGGCATGCTGCTCGAATCCACCCGGCTCCAGACGCCGTTCATCGCCGACCTGGTCACGCTCGCGGACCCGACCTCGCCGTACTCGTTCCTGAGCTACCTCAAGGAGACCGGCCGGCTCTACCCGTTCTACATCCGGGAGAGCTTCTTCCCGCTGCGCGCCGAGTACAACGACTACTGCCGCTGGGCCGCCGGGAAGCTGCCGAACCTGCGCTTCCGGCACAGCGTCACCGCTGTCGAGTACGACGAGAGCGACGACCGGTACGTGGTCCACGCGGACACGCCGGACGGGCCGGTCACCCACCGGGCCCGGCACCTCGTGCTCGGCACCGGCACGCCGCCGTACCTGCCGCCCGCCTGCGCCGGCCTGGGCGGTGACATGATCCACAACTCGCGCTACCTGGAGTACCGGGAGGCGCTGCGGGCCAAGGACAGCATCACGATCGTCGGCAGCGGCCAGAGCGCCGCGGAGATCTACCACGACCTGCTCGGCGACATCGACACGTACGGCTACCAGCTCACCTGGGTGACCCGCTCGCCCCGGTTCTTCCCGCTGGAGTACACCAAGCTCACGCTGGAGATGACCTCGCCGGACTACGTGGACTACTTCCACGCGCTGCCCGAGCCGACCCGCTACGCGCTGGAGGCCGCGCAGAAGCCGCTGTTCAAGGGCATCAACGCCGACCTGATCAACGACATCTACGACCTGCTGTACGCCAAGAGCCTGCACGGACCGGCGCCGACGCGCCTGCTGACCAACACCGAGCTGGTCGAGGCGGCGTACACCGACGGCCGCTACCGGCTCGGGCTGCGCCACACCGAGCAGGACCGCGCGTTCACCCTCGACACGGAAGGACTGGTGCTGGCCACCGGCTACCACTACCGGGTGCCGGAGTTCCTCGCGCCGGTACACGACCGGCTCCGCTTCGACGCGCACGGCCGCTTCGACGTGGCCCGCAACTACAGCATCGACCACACCGGCCGGGGCGTGTTCCTCCAGAACGGCGGCACCCACACGCACAGCATCACCTCGCCCGACCTGGGCATGGGTCCGTACCGCAACTCGTGGCTGATCCGGGAGATGACCGGCCGGGAGCACTACCCGGTGGAGAAGACCATCGCCTTCCAGGAGTTCGGCGCGCCGGCCGGAGCGCCGGCATGAGCGCCCGCATGACCACCTTCACCCGCGTCGACGACGCGCTGGGCGAGTTCACGCTGCGTCCGCTGGACCCGGACGCCGACGCCGCGCTGCTGCACCGCTGGGTCACCCATCCCAAGTCCGCGTTCTGGCTGATGCAGGACGCCGACGTGGCGGCGGTCGCCGCCGAGTACCGGCGCATTGCCGACCATCCGCACCACGACGCGTACCTGGGTTCGTGGCGCGGCGCTCCGGCGTTCCTGGCCGAGCGGTACGACCCGGCCCGGGTGGAGCTGGTCGGCCTGTACGACCCGGAGCCCGGCGACGTGGGCATGCACTTCCTCTGCGCGCCGGCCGACACACCGGTGCACGGCTTCACCCGTGCCGTCATCACCACGGTGATGGCCTGGCTGTTCGCCGACCCGGCGACCCGGCGGGTGGTGGTGGAGCCGGACGTGCGCAACACAGCGGTGCACGCGCTCAACGCGGCAGTCGGCTTCACAGTCGTCGGCCCGATCCGCAAGCCCGAGAAGGAGGCGCTGCTCAGCGTCTGCACCCGGGACCAGTTCCGGGCCGCCACCGGCGCGCCCGCCAGCGAGGAAGGGGCACCGGCGTGAACGCCAGCGCATCCGTGGACCACCTGACCCCCGAGGCGTGGGCGACGGCCAACCGGCTGCTGGTGCGCAAGGCGCTCGCCGAGTTCGCCCACGAGCGCCTGATCACCCCCGAGCCCGCCGGCCCGGGACAGTGGCTGGTGCGCAGCGACGACGGCGCCGTCGAGTACCGGTTCGCCGCGCAGCGGCTGGCGCTCGACCACTGGCAGGTCGACGCGGACAGCATCGTGCGCCGCCGCGACGGCGCGGAACTGCCGCCCGACGCCGTCGACCTGTGCGTGGAGCTGCGCGGCGCGCTCGGCCTCACCGACGCGATCCTGCCGGTCTACCTGGAGGAGATCACCTCCACGCTGGCCGGGACCGCGTACAAGCTGGCCAAGCCCGCACTGAGCGCCGCCGAGCTGGCCGCCGCCGACTTCCAGGCGATCGAGACCGGCATGACCGAGGGGCATCCCTGCTTCGTGGCCAACAACGGCCGCATCGGCTTCGGCGTGCACGAGTACCACGCGTACGCCCCGGAGGCCGCCGCGCCGGTACGGCTGCTCTGGCTCGCCGCCCACCGCGACCACACCACGTTCACCTGCGCCGACGACCTGGACTACGACACGCTGGTCCGGGCCGAGCTGGGCGAGGAGACGCTGGCCGGGTTCACCGCCACGCTCACCGGGCTGGGCCTGGACCCGGCCGACTACCTGTTCGTCCCGGTACACCCGTGGCAGTGGTGGAACAAGCTCGCCGTCACGTTCGCCGGTGAGGTGGCCGCGCGCCGGCTGGTCTGCCTCGGCGAGGGGCCGGACGAGTACCTCGCGCAGCAGTCCATCCGCACCTTCTTCAACGTCAGCGACCCGGCGAAGCACTACGTGAAGACCGCGCTGTCGGTGCTGAACATGGGCTTCATGCGCGGGCTGTCCGCCGCGTACATGGAGGCGACGCCGGCCATCAACGACTGGCTGGCCGGTCTGATCGAGGGCGACCCGGTGCTCAAGCGCACCGGACTGTCGATCATCCGGGAGCGGGCCGCCATCGGTTACCGGCACCGGCAGTACGAGGCGGCGACCGACAGGTACTCCCCGTACCGGAAGATGCTGGCGGCGCTCTGGCGGGAGAGCCCGGTACCAGGGCTGGAACCCGGGCGGCGGCTGGCCACCATGGCCTCTCTGCTGCACCTGGACCGGGACGGGCGGTCGCTCGCGGCCGCGCTGATCGACGGGTCGGGGCTGGCGCCGGCCGACTGGCTGCGCCGCTACCTGGACGCCTACCTGGTGCCGCTGCTGCACAGCCTGTACGCCCACGACCTGGCGTTCATGCCGCACGGCGAGAACGTCATCCTGGTGCTGCACGACGGCGTGGTCGAGCGGGTCGTCTTCAAGGACATCGCCGAGGAGATCGTGGTGATGAACCCGGAGGCGGACCTGCCGGAGCGGGTGCGGCGGATCCGGGCCGCGATCCCCGAGGACGAGAAGATCCTGTCCATCTTCACCGACGTGTTCGACTGCTTCCTGCGGCACCTGAGCGCCGCCCTGCACACCCGGGGCGTCCTCGACCAGGACGGGTTCTGGCGCACCGTCGCCGCATGCGCCGCCGACTACGCCGCCACGGTGCCGCACCTGGCCGACCGGATGCGCCGGCACGACCTGTTCGCGCCGGAGTTCACGCTGTCCTGCCTCAACCGGCTCCAGCTGCGCAACAACCAGCAGATGGTGGACCTGTCCGACCCGTCCGCCGCGTTGCAGTTCGCCGGCACGCTGGTCAACCCGCTCGCCCCGTACGCACCGCGCGACTGATGGCATGACGGAAGCGGGCCGGCGCATCGCGCCGGCCCGCTTCCGTCGGTGGTGGGGACGATCAGTTCTCCGCGCGACCGGCCCGCCAGTAGCCCATGAACGCCACCGCGCGCCGGTCCATGCCCCGCTCGGTGACCAGGTGCCGGCGCAGGCCGCGGATCACCGCCGCCTCCCCGGCCAGCCAGGCGTAGAGCGCCGCGCCGTCGGGCCGCTCCGGCACCTCCCACAGGATGTCCCGGTCCACGTCCACCTCGGCCAGCGGCGCGGCGGCCACCGCGACCGGTACCGGCACCAGCCGCCCGGCCAGGCTCGTCACGGCCGGGGTGAGCCGGCTGCCGTGCGGGGCGCCGTCGCGGGGCAGCCAGGTCACGGTGACGCCGGCCGGAGCCCGGCAGGGCAGCTCGTCACCGGTCTCCGGCACCTCCACCAGCGCGTGCCCGCGCGCCTCGGCGGGCAGCCGCTCCAGGATCGCGCAGATCGCCGGCGCGGCGGTCTCGTCGCCGGCCAGCAACAGCGTCGCGCCGGCCGGCGGCTGGAACTCGACCCCGCCGTGCGGGCCGTCCCACCCGGCGTCCGGGCCGACGACGGCGATCCGGTCGCCGAGACGCGCCCGCCGGGCCCACCGGGTGGCCGGGCCGCCGTCGCCGTGCAGCGCCATGTCCACGTCCACCTCGTACGCCTCCGGCCGGACGGCGCGGACCGTGTACGTGCGGATCGGGCTGCGCAGCGCGTCCGGCAGCTCACGCCACCGCGGGAACCAGTCCGGCCCGTCGGGCAGCTCCCCCGGCGCGCCGTCGACCGGCGGCAGGGCCAGCTTGATCCGCTGGTCGTACCCGTTGTCGGCGAACCGGTCCAGGTCCGGGCCGGTGAGCGTCACCCGCAGGAAGGACGGGCCGAGCCGGCGTAGCGCGCGGACCTCGACGGTGAAGACTCGCCAGGGCGCGACGGCCAGGGTGCTGGTCATGCGTCATTCCTCTCACGGCCGGTGGGGGCTGCGTCGGTGAACGGGCTAACGGGCGGCTGCCGCGGCGCGGGAACGCCACAGCAACCAGACGAAGTACGGGGTGCCGATCATGGCGGTGACCAGACCGGCGGGGACCTGGGCGGGAGCGATGACGCTGCGGCCGAGCGTGTCGGCGAGGCTGACCAGGGTGGCGCCGAGCAGCACCGCGACCGGCAGGACGCGGGTGTGCCGCCCGCCGACGAGCGCCCGGGCCGCGTGCGGCGCGACCAGGCCGACGAAGCCGATCACGCCGACCGCCGACACGGCGGTCGCGGTGAGCAGCGCCGCCAGGCCGAGCGCGACCAGCCGGGCACGTTCCAGCCGGACGCCGAGCACCCGGGGCGTGTCGTCGTCGAGCGCGAGCAGGTCCAGCTCGCGGCGTACGGCGGCGACCACCGGCAGCGCGATCAGCAGCGCGATCGCCACCGGCAGCACCTGCGGCGCGGTACGCCCGTAGGTGGAGCCGGACAGCCAGGTCAGCGCCTTGCCGGTGTTCCACGGGTCGGACGACACCACGATGAACGTGATGATCGCCGTACCGCCCTGCCAGACCGCGAACCCGATCAGCACCAGCCGGTCGGAGTTGAGCCCCCGCCGCCGGGCCAGGCCGTAGACCAGCGCGAACGCGACGACCGCGCCGAGACCGGCGGCGCCGGACAGGGCGAGCACGCCGGCCATCGGCGCGAACGTCAGCAGCGACACCGCGCCGATGCCGGCGCCGCCGGTGATGCCGAGGATGCCCGGTTCGGCGAGCGGGTTGCGGCACACCGCCTGCACGGTGGTGCCGGCCAGGGCCAGCGCGGCGCCGGCCAGCAGCGCCGCGGCGACCCGCGGCCAGCGGGCGTCCAGCACGAATGTGTACGCCGGTCCGGTGCGGCCCTGCACCCAGTTGACGATGTCCCCGAGCAGCACCCACGTGTCGCCGGCGAGCATGCCGAGCACCAGCGCGGCGGTGACGACGACCGCGCAGACCGCGACGACGGTGGCGACGAAGCCGCGGGAGCGGACTGCGGCGTGGCCGCCCGGCGCCTGCCGGGTCGGTCCGGCGTCGCGGTGGCGGCGGGCCAGCCAGACCAGCAGCACCGCGCCGAAGAGCGTGGTCACCACGCCGGTCGGCACGTCGACTCCGGCCTGCCCGCCGAGCACGGCGCGCAGCAGCACGTCGGAGCCGAGCACGATGACCACGCCGACGATGCCGGACAGCGGCATCAGGATGCGGTGCCGGTGCACCTCGGACACCCACCGGCCGAGCAGCCGGACGATCACCGGCGCGCCGAGGCCGACGAAGCCGATGGGGCCGGCCAGGGTGACCGCCGCGGCGGAGAGCAGCACGGCCAGCAGCACGACAGTCAGCCGGGTACGGCGCACGTTGAGCCCGAGCACGGTGGCGGTGTCGTCGCCGAGGGCCAGCAGGTCCAGCCGGTGCCCGAGGGCCACGAGCACCAGCGCGGCGACCCCGATCACGGGGGCGAGCTGGGTGAACGCGACCAGGTCGCCCTGCACGAGCGAGCCGTTGCCCCAGGCGAACAGGCCGATGGTGGCCTGCTCGAACAGCAGCATGAGCAGCATGGTCAGCGAGGAGAGCGCCATCGCGGTGGCCGAGCCGGCGAGGATGAGCCGGGTGGTGGCGGCCTGACCGCCGGCCGAGAGCAGCATGACCAGCGAGGCGGCGGCGAGGCCGCCGCAGAACGCCAGCCCGCCCGCGGGCAGCGCGGGCAGCGCGATCCCGAACGCGGCGGTGGAGACGATCGCCAGGTGGGCGCCCGCGTTGACGGCGAGCGTGTCCGGCGAGGCGAGCGGGTTGCGGGTGGTCGACTGCAACGCCGCGCCGGCGAAGCCGAGCGCGACGCCGACGGCCAGGCCGGTGAGCAGCCGGGGCAGACGGGAGGCGACGAGCACCCGGGCGGTCTCGTCGTCGCCGCCGGTGAGCAGCCGGAGCAGGTCCAGCGCTCCCACCGAGGAGGTGCCCTGGGTGAGGTGCACCGCGGTGATCGCGACGAGCAGCGCGGCGGCGAGGGCGAACGCGCCGGCCACCCGGCTGCGCCGGGCGGGCGGCGGCCCGACCGGGGCCGGCCGGGTGGCCGGCCCCGGCGGGGCGGGGGCGGTCATCGCGCTCAAGCCGTGTAGACCTTGACCAGCTCGTCGATGTACTGCTTGGCGGACAGCGTGCCGCCGAAGGTCCAGATGCCGTTGGGCATCTTGTGCAGCTTGTTCTGCTGGACGAACGGCAGGGAACGCCAGATCGCGTTGCCGGCGAGGCCGTCGGCGAACACGTCGGTGCCGTCCGAGGCGTTGTAGAAGAAGTGCACGTCCTGGCCCTTGAGGACGGTCATGCCCTCGACGTCGGTCTGGCCCAGGCCCCACATCTCGTCGGTCTTGCCGGTCCAGGCGTTCTTGAGGCCGAGCTGGATGCCGAGCTGGGAGACGAGCGCGCCCTGGCCGAACATCCGGATCGAGACGGTGCTGCCCTCCTTCCAGCCGTCGGCGATGGCGAACTGCTTACCGGCCGCCCCGGCGTCGGCGATCTTCTTCTTGCCGTCGGCGATCGCCGCGTCGAAGTCGGCGAGCAGCTTGTCCGCCTGCGCGGTACGGCCGGTCGCGGTGGCGATCATCCTCAGGTCCGCGCGCATCCGGCCGATGTTGTCGGAGGCGTCGCTGCCCTTGGTGACCAGCACCGGGACGTACTTCTCCAGCTGGGTGACCACGGCGGAGCCGCGCTCGGCCTCCATCACCACGAGGTCCGGCTGGAGGGCGACGATGGAGTCGACGCTCGGCTCACCCCGGGTGCCGACGTCCTTGACGCTCGCGTCGAGCGGGGCGGCGGTCACCCAGGTGGCGTACCCCTTCGGGTCAGCCACGCCGACCGGCATCACGCCGAGGCCGACGAGCATCTCCACCTCGCCCCACTCCAGGCCGACGACCTTGGTGGCGGGGCTCTTGAGGGTGATGGTCTTGCCCCGGCTGTCGGTGACGGTGACCGGGCCGGTGGACGCGGCGTCGGAGGGGGACGGTGCGGCGGCGGGCTCCTCGGTGGTGCCGCAGCCGGCGATCAGCAGCGCGCTCGCCGCGGCGGCGGCGAGCAGGGTCAGACGGGTACGCAGCATCGGTTTCTCTTCTGTGTGCAGGAGTCGGTCAGGCGGAGACGCGGGTCGTGTGCCGGCCGACGGGACGAGTGGAGAGCAGGTTGGTGACCGGGTCGACGCTCACCTCGACGCGGATGCCGTACGCCTCGGTGAGCGCCTCCTCGGTGAACACCTCGTGCGGCGTGCCGGCGCCGCGGACCCGGCCTTCGTGCAGGAGCACCACCTGGTCGGCGACGGCGGCGGCCTGGTTGAGGTCGTGCAGCACCACACCGACGGCGACGCCGGCGGTGTCGGCGAGTTCGCGCATCAGGTCGAGGATCTCCACCTGGTAGCGCAGGTCCAGGAACGTGGTCGGCTCGTCCAGCAGCAGGATCGCGGTGTCCTGGGCCAGGCACGTGGCCAGCCAGACCCGTTGCAGCTCGCCGCCGGACAGCTCGTCGACCGGCCGGCCGGCCATGCCGTCCACGCCCGTCACCCGCATGGCCCGGTCGATCGCGGCCGGTCCGTCGAGGTCGTTCGCGCGCCACCGCTGCCGGTACGGGTGCCGGCCGTACCCGACCACGTCCCGCACCGTCACCCCGCTGGGGGTGGGGCGGCTCTGCGCGAGCAGCGTGACCCGGCGGGCGAAGTCCCGGGCGGACAGCGTCCGGGCCGGCGTGCCGTCGGCCAGCACGATCTCGCCGTGTTCCAGCGGGTGCAGGCGGGCCAGCCCGCGCAGCAGCGTCGACTTGCCGCTGCCGTTGGGGCCGACCAACGCGGTCACCGCCGCGGGCCGCAGCGTGATGGCGGCGTCGTGCACCACCGTCGTGCCGTGGTAGCCCAGCCGCAGGTCGCTGCCGCTCAAGCCGTCGGCTCGCACCGTTCTGCTCGTCACGGAGGTTAGGCTAACCTAATCAACGATCACGCTGTCAAGCCGGTCCTTCGGTCGGAATCGGCGACCCGCCGCGCATTGACACCGGTCGCGTGACGGGCGGTCACGTCGCGGTAGGCAGCGGCGACCCCGGCCAGCCCCCGGCCCAGCTCGGCGCCGCGCACCCCGGCGTACCCGATGACCAGCGCCGGTGGCCGGCCGTCGGCGCGCAGGGCGTAGAACCGGCCGCCGCGAACCAGCACGGACCGGCGCCGCGCGGCGGCCACCATGGACTCCTCAGCACACCAGCGGGGCAGCACCAGGTACGTCTGGAGGCCGCCACTGGCGTCGAGCGGCGCCACGCCGGGCAGGTGGCGCGCGACGTGCTGGCGTACCGCCTGGCCGCGGCGCTGGAACTCGGCGCGCAGCCGGCGCAGGTGCCGGTCGAACGCGCCGGTGTCCACGAGCCGCGCGAAGGCGAGCTGGTCCAGCCCGGAGCAGCCGATGTCCCAGCCGGCCCGGACCCGCTCGATCGAGGCGGCCAGCCCGGTCGGCGCGGCCAGCCAGCCGAGCCGCAGCGCCGGGGCGAGGACCTTGCTGGCGCTGCCCGCGTAGACCACGCGGTCCGGCGCGACGCTCTGCAACGCGGGCATCCGCTGCGCCGGTGGCACGAACGCGGCGTCGAAGTCGTCCTCGACGACGTACCCGTCCACCGCCCGCGCCCAGTCGAGCAGTTGCTCCCGGCGCCGCCGGCTCAGCGGAGCGCCGGTGGGGAACTGGCTGGCCGGGGTGGTGAGCACGGCGCGTACGCCGGTGGCGGCCAGCTCGTCGACGCGGATGCCCTCCCGGTCCACCGGCACGCTCACCGGCCGCAGCCCGGCGTCGGCGATGAACGCCCACTCCCCCGGGTGCCCGGGATCCTCGACGCCGATCGCCTCGTGTCCCTGGTCGCGCAGCACCCGGCAGAGCAGCGCCAGCCCCTGGGCGAAGCCGGACGTGATCATCAGGTGCTCGGGGCGGACGCGGACGCCCCGGACCCGGCCGAGGTAGCCGGCGAGCGTGCGGCGGACCGGCGGCAGACCGGACGGCGGGGCGTAGCCCAGTTCCCGCGGCCCGGCCGAGCGGAGCACCGCGCCGACACAGCGGATCCAGTCCTGGCGCGGGAACGTGGACACGTCGGTGCCGCCGGCGCGCAGGTCCCACACCTCCGGCGCGGGCGCCTCGTCGGCGGTGAGCGCGGAGGTGACACCGGCGCGCGCGGAGTCCGCCACCGAGGTGCCGGAGCCGCGCTGCGACGTCAGGTAGCCCTCGGCGCAGAGCTGTTCGTACGCCTCGACGACCACGGTCCGGGACACGCCGAGGTCAGTCGCGAGCTGCCGGGTCGACGGGACGCGCGTCCCGGGGCGCAGCGTGCCGTCGGTGATCCGGCCGCGCAGAGCGTTGCGGAGCTGCGCCGACAACGTTTCGCGCGCGTCGCCGTCAATTGACAGATTCAGATGCCACACCGATTGGTCCTCTCCCCGGTCACCGAAGTGGTATGGACAGCGGGAACCGCACTTGGTGAAAGTGTTTCCCGGGACCGCAACCCATTCCCGGCCGAACCCGGGGGGTGCCGCGCGTCCTTTTCAACGGGGGAAGTCCGATCTGTCACCGAACGTGGCCCAGCCGGTCCGCGTGGGGGCATCCGGGCTGCTCAAAGGGGGGTTCCACAGTGTCCTCATTGTCGACTGCGGTGGGTGCGGAAACCACAGACCACCGTTCGGAGACGCCGGGAGGCACGACGCCGGCCGACCGCATTCCGATTTCCGTGACCTCAATCACACTGCCGTCCATCAATCCGCTCGCGTTGTACACCGCATTGACACAAAGCCATGCCGCGCACGACGCGTACCTCTTCGAAAGCCTGGACGGGCCGGCCGCCGACCGGCAGGCCGCGGCGGTGGGCTGGGGCCGCCTCGCCGAGCTGCGGTTCCTGGCCGACAGGTGCGAGCTGACCGCCGCCGGGCCGCTGGGCGACGCGCTGCGCGCGGTGGTCACCGCCGTCCTCGGCGCGCCGGCCCGGCAGCGCGACACCACGTCCGCCTGGCACGTGCCCGGCCCGGCGCAGCTCTGGTCGGTGGTCCGCGCCGTGCAGCGGGCCTTCACCGTCGAGACGCCCGTGCCGGCCGGCCGGTTCGCCTTCGGTTTCCTCACCACCCTGGCCTACGAGGCCGCCCGCGACATGGACGAGCTGACCCTGGACCGGGCCGACGACGACCTCCCCCGGTGCGCGCTGACACTGTTCCGGCACACCGTCTGGTGGGACCTTCGCGCCGGGACGGCGCACCAGCTGCACGCCACCGGCCCGCACCTGCCGCAGCAGCCGGCGCCGCCGGTGACGCGGCTGCTCACCGGCGTGCCCGCCGACCAGCCGCCGCCACCCGCGCCCACGCCGGAACGGGTGCGCGACACAGTCGACGAGGAGACGTTCGCCGAGCGGGTGCGGCGGTGCCTGCGGCACATCCGGGTCGGCGACAGCTACCAGGTGCAGATCGGCCACCGCATCGAGGTGGAGACCACCCTCACCCCGCTGGACGTCTACCGGCGCCTGCGGCACCGCAGCCCGTCGCCGTACATGTACCTGGCGCCCTGGGCCGGGCGCACGGTGATCGGCGCCAGCCCGGAGCTGTTCCTGCGCCTGGACGGCGACCGGCTGTCGATGCGCCCGATCGCCGGCACCGCCGCCCGCTCGGCCGACCCGCTGACCGACCGCCGCCGGGTGGCCGAGCTGCGGGCCAGCGAGAAGGAGCGCGCCGAGCACGTCATGCTCGTCGACCTGTGCCGCAACGACATCGGCCGGGTCTGCGAGCCGGGCACGCTGTCGGTGGACGCGATGCTCGACGTCGAGCCGTTCGCGTACGTGCACCACCTGGTCTCCACCGTGTCCGGCCGCCTCGACGACGGCGCGGACGTGTGGGCGGCGGTCCGCGCCGCGTTCCCGGCCGGCACCATGACCGGCGCGCCGAAGCTGCGGTCGATGGAGATCATCGACGGGCTGGAGGCGGAGCCCCGGGGCATCTACGCGGGCGCGATCGGCCTGGTCGACGTCCGCGGGTTCGCGGTGCTCGCGCTCTGCATCCGCACCGTCGTGCACGACGGGCACCGCTACCACACCCAGGCGTCCGCCGGGGTGGTCGCCGATTCCACACCGGCCGCCGAGTGGCGGGAGACGCTGGCCAAGATGAGCGCCGCCTACTGGGCCCTGACCGGCGAGGAGCTGCTGCCGTGAAGGTCCTGCTCGTCGACGCGTACGACAGCTTCACCCACATCATCGACCAGTACCTGCGCACGCTCGGCGCGCGGACGGTGGTGGTCCGGTCCCGCGCGCGCAGCCCCCGGCACCTCGCCGCGCTGCGCCCCGACGCGGTGGTGCTCGGCCCCGGGCCCGGCCACCCCGGCGACTCCGGCCACGTCGAGCTGGTCCACGCGTTCGCCGGCCGGGTGCCGCTGCTCGGCGTCTGCCTCGGCCACCAGGCGATCGGCCTGGCGTACGGCGGCACGATCGCTGTGGCCCGGCACCTGATGCACGGCAAGACCAGCGAGGTCACGCACGACGGCCGCGGGGTGTACGCCGGGGCGCCGGCGCCGCTGACGGTCACCCGCTACCACTCGCTCATCGTCGCCGACCCGGTGCCGCCCCCGCTGGAGGTGACCGCCCGCTCCGGCGACGACGGCTACGTGATGGGCCTGCGCCACCGCACGCTCGCCGTCGAGGGGGTGCAGTTCCATCCGGAGAGCGTGACCACACAGGACGGGCTGCGGTTGTTCGACAACTTCCTGCGCGGCGTACCGGCGGCGCTGCCGGTCGCCGGCTGAGCGGCGGAGACGGATCATGTCCGGGTCCGTACCCCCGCTCGCCGTGGTCACCGGCGGGGCCGGCGGCATCGGCCGGGCAGTCACCGCGGCACTCACCCGCGCCGGTCACCGGGTGCTCAGCGTCGACCGCGAGCCGGCCGCCGACCCGTCCGCGTACGCGGCGCTCGTCGCCGACCTGGCCGTGCCGGATCAGGCGCAGCGGCTGCTGGACGACGTGCACGAGCGGCACGGCCTGCCCGCCGTGCTGGTGAACAACGCCGGCGTCTACCCGGCCCGGGACTTCCTCGACTACGACCCGCGCACGTACGCCGAGGTGCTGGACACGAACCTCGGCGCGACGTTCTTCGGCACGCTCGCGTACGCCCGGGCGCTGGTGGCCGCCGGACGTCCGGGCACCGTGGTCAACGTCGCCTCGATCAGTGGCCGGATCGGCAGCCCGGACGCCGCGTACGGCGCCTCGAAGGGCGCTGTCGTCGCGCTCACCCGCAGCCTCGGCCGGGCGCTCGCCGCGCACCGCATCCGGGTCAACGCGGTCGCCCCCGGGCTGGTCGAGACGCCGATGGCCGCCCGGATCCCGGCGGCCCGCCGGGACGACTACCGGGCCCGTATCCCGGCCGGCCGCTTCGGCGCCCCGGACGAGATCGCCGCCGCCGTCGCCTGGCTGGCCGGCCCGGACAGCAGCTACGTCACCGCCTCCGTGCTGGACGTCGACGGCGGCCTGCACTGACGCACACCGAGAGGACCCCGATCCATGTGGCTTCCCACCACCGGCCCGGCGGCCGGTTTCGCCGCCGACTACCTGCGTCTGCACCGCGCGTTCTACGACCGCACGCTCACCGCCGAGCAGCTCGGTGACTGGCGGGACCGGCAGCTGCGCCGGGTGCTCGACCAGGTCGGCACCGGCTCGCCGTTCTACGCCCGGCACCTCGCCGGGATCGACCTGTCCACGATCACCCCGGCCACGCTCGACCGGCTGCCCTTCACCACGAAGGCGCACCTGCGCGAGGAGATGCTCGACGTGCTCAGCCGCCCGCTGGCCGAGGCCGTCTTCTTCTACGAGACCACCGGCACCACCGGGCCCGCCACGCCCTGCCCCCGCGACGGCCGCGAGGTGGTGGCCAGCAACGCCCACGTCACCGAGTCCTGGGCGTCGATCTTCCGCCACCACTTCGGCGACCACGCGCCCCGCGTGGGGCTGATGGGCCCGACCGAGGTGCACTCGTTCGGCGACACGCTCGGCGACGTGGCCCGCAACACCGGCGCGATGAACGCGAAGATCTGGCCGTACTCGCCGGTGATCGGGTTCGCCAAGGCCCTCCAGCTGATGCGGGACCTGGAACTTGAGGTGATCTGCTGCACGCCGGGCGTGGCGCTGATGCTGGCCAAGGCCGCCGAGCACCACGGCTACCGGCTGCGCGAGGACTTCGCGGTCGAGCTGCTGTTCGTCACCGGCGAGATGTGCACGCCGGCGCTGGCGCACAACCTGGAGTCGGTCTGGGGCGCTGACGTCTACAACATCCTGTACGGCTCGCAGGAGGCGTTCGTGATCGCCACCGCCTGCCGCAACAAGCGGATGCACCTGTCCCAGACCAACTACCTGATCGAGGTGGTCGACCCGGAGACGGGCGCGTCGCACGGCCCGCGCGGCACCGGCGAGCTCACGGTGACCATGCTCGTCGACGGCGTGAAGCCGTTGATCCGCTACCGCACCGGCGACGCGGTGGTGGTCGGCGCGTCGGACTGCGACTGCGAGATGCCCGGCGACCTGGTGCAGATCGTCGGGCGCACGCTCGACCGCATCGACCTGGGCGGGCAACGCCGTACCGCCGGGCAGATCGAGAGCGCGGTGCTCACCGGCGTCACCGGCTCGGCCGGCTACCAGGTGGTGATCGACCACGACCCGGCCGGCGGCGACCGGCTCACCGTCCGGCTGGAGCTGCTCAAGGACCTGGTGGACGACCCGGCCGCGGTGGCCGACGGGGTGCGCCGGCGTGCCGCCGCCGCGCTCGGCGTGCCGGTGGAGGTCGAGCTGAGCGACGGGCTGGACCCGATCGTCAGCACCGGGGCGTTCGTGAGCTGGAAGGCCGCGCGGATCGTGGACCGGCGGGTCGCCGACGACCACGAGACCCGGGTGGCCCGGCGGATGGCGGGCAGGCGTGGCTACGACACCTGACACCGCAGCCGCCGCGCCGGTGCCCGCGCTGCCCGGCCTGCTCGCCGGGGCGTACGGGCGGCGGTGGCGGACGGTGGTGGACCGGTGGGCGGATCACCCCGGCACGGCGGTGGCCACGCTCGGGCCGGCCGGCACGTCCAGCCACCTGACCGCCGCGTTCCTGGCCGAGCGGCACGCGCTGCGCATCGAGCTGTGCGACACGTTCGACGAGGTGCTCGGCGCGCTCGTGGAACGCCGCGTCGACCAGGCGCTGGTGCCCAGCGCGTACCAGGGCGCCACCCGCTTCCACTGGCACCGCGACCTGCGCCTGGACGCCTACTTCGCGCAGGCCACCCCGGAGTACGGCATCGCGGCGCGGGAACGGGACGCGCACCCGGGCGACGGCGAGGTCACTGTGGCCGCGCTCTGGGAGGTCCGGCGGATCTTCGCCGACCTGGCCCCGCCCGCGCTGCGCGACCGTCCGATGCGGTGGCTGGACGCCGAGTCCACCCAGCACGCCGCCGAGCTGCTCGCCGCCGGGGCCGCCGACCTCGCGGTGACGAACGCCCCGGGGGTACGCCGGCACGCGCTGCGCTGGGTGGTCCGCCGCCCCGGCGCGGAGATCGTCTGGCTGCTCTTCGGCCACCGCCGACCGCACCTTCGAGGAGAACCGGAGTGACAGCCGTGTCCCGACGAACCTTGCTGCACCGCGCCACCGTCCAGGAAGGGCTGGGGGTGGCGTCCCGGCCGCACCACAGCGTGCTGCTCGACGGGGAGCGGATCGTCGCGGTGCTGCCCGAGGCGCAGGCCCCGCTGCACGACCCGGACGTCGACGTGCTGGACCTGGACGGGCGGACCGTGATGCCGGGCATGACGCTCGGCCACACCCACATCGCCTACCTGAACGTGCTCGACGGCCGGGAGACGCTGTTCAAGCACTCGATCCCGGAGGTGACGCTGGGCGCGGCGGCGAACGCGGCGGCCATGCTCCGGCTGGGCTACACCGCGTTCGTCGGCGCCGGCTCGGTGGCCGGCATCGACATGGCGCTGCGCCGGGCGATCGACGCCGGGCGGCTGCCCGGCCCGCGGATCACGCCGTGCAGCCGGGACCTGATGGTCTCCGGGCCGCCGCAGCGGCGCAACCCGGCGGTCAAGCAGCGCATCCCCACCGACCTGATGCGGCTGGCCGACACACCGGAGGAACTGGTCGAGTACGTCGACACCGAGGTCGCCCAGGGCGCGGAGATCATCAAGGTGTTCTCCACCGGCGACGACACGTTCCCCAACGGCCGCTCGCACGAGCTGCTGTTCACCGCCGAGGAACTGGTGATCGCGGCCCGCGCCGCACACGAGCGGGGGGTACGGATCCGGGCGCACTCACGCGGGCTGGGCGGCATCCGCAACGCCATCGCCGCCGGGGTGGACGTGATCGACCACGCCACGTACGCCGACGACGCGGCGCTGGAGGCGATCGCCGAACGCGGCATCTTCGTGGTGCCGAGCCTGCACCAGCCGCACCGGCTGCTCACCACCGGCACCGCGCACGGCAAGACCCCGGAGTACCTGGAGACGCTGGAGTTCCAGGCCGAGGTGGAGAACACGCTGCGGATCCTGCCGCTGATGGTGGAGATGGGCATCCCGATCGTGGCCGGTGACGACTTCGGGTTCGCCTGGACCCCGCACGGCCGGTACGCCGAGGAGCTCGAGACGTACGTGAGCATGGCCGGCATCCCCGCACCGACGGTGCTGACCTGGGCCACCGCCAACGGCGCGCGGCTGGCCGGGCGCGGCGGCGAGGCCGGGACGGTGCAGCCGGGCCGGCTGGCCGACCTGGTGGTCACCGACGGCGACCCGGCGCGGGACATCACGGTGCTGGGGCGGCCCGAGGCGATCGAGATGGTGCTGCTGGGCGGGCGGGTGGTCGCCGGGGACGCCGCCGCCTACCGGGACCGCCGGCCGGCCGGGGTCGCCTGATGCGGCCGGCCGCGCGGGCCCGGATTGGCCTCACCGGATCGGCGGGGATTGGCCACAACCGGTGGCGGCGCCGCTTCGTACGGTCGGGGCGACCGTGTGAACCGAACCGACGGGGATGACGATGACCCAGCTCAGCGACGGCGCCGACCGGCTGTCCGTCCGCATCGACGACCGGGTGACGGCGAGCGTGCCGGACTACGTCCTCGGCCTGCTCGCCGTGCCGGCGATCGAGGTCGGGCCGGCCCACCCGGCCGTGGCGGAGCGACTGACCGCCGCCGAGAACGCGCTGCACCGGGCCGGCCTGGACAAGGCCGGGGTGTCCGAGCTGCCGGGCATCGCCGGGTGGCGGGCGGCGTACCGGGCGGTGGCGGTGAACCCGAACCGGTTCCCGTGCGCCGCCGAGTCGATCGCCCGCCGGGTGGCCCGGGGCGACCGGCTGCCCCGGATCAACGCGCTCGTGGACCTCTGCAACGCCGTCTCGCTGGACTCGGCGCTGCCGGTGGCCTCCTGCGCGGTGGACGGCATCGGCGCGCTCGCCGTCCGGCCGGCCGACGGCACGGAGGCGTACCTGCCGCTCGGCGCGCCCGATGCGCCGGAGCGGCCCGAACCGGGCGAGGTCGTCTACGCCGACGACCACGGGCGGGCCCACTCCCGGCGCTGGAACTGGCGCCAGGGCCACCTGGTCCGCACCGACCTGGGCCGGCGGCGGCTGCTGCTCACAGTCGAGGCGGCCCATCCGGGCGGCCGGGCGGAGGTGGAGGCGGCGCTGGACCGCCTCGACGCCGTGCTCGGCGAGCTGACCGCCGCGCCCCGCCACCGGGCGGTGCTGGACCGGGAGACCCGGGACGCCGCGTTCCCCGTCGAGGCCCCGCTCAGCCCCGCCGGCACCCCGGGGGTCCGCTCGTGAACCGCGCGATCCTGATCGTCTACCGGCCCGCGGCCGGCCGCTACGCCGCCCAGTTCCGCAGCGTCGTCGCCGCCGCCACCGACCTCGGCGTGGACAGCGTGGTGCTGCTGCCCACCGGCGGGCCGGCGCCGGAGACCGCCGGGCTGCCCTGCCACCGGGCCGACCTGGACGACCCGGAGGCGGTCCGGGCGGCGGTCGCGGCGATCGTCGCCGACCGTCCGATCGAGCGGATCTTCCCGCTGTTCGAGGGCGACGTGCTGACCGCCGCGCGGTGCCGGCGCGACCACGGCATCCCCGGCCTGGACCCGGAGCAGGCGCTCGCCTTCCGGGACAAGAACGTGATGCACCGCCGGGCCGTCGAGCTGGGCGTGCCGGTGGCCCGCTCCTGCCGCCCGGACACCATCGGCGCGGTCGCCGAGTTCGCCGCCGAGGTGGGCTGGCCGGTGGTGGTCAAGCCGTACGCCGGCTGGGCCTGCGGCGACACCCACCGGGTGGACTCGGCCGACGACCTGGCCCGGGTGTGGCCGCTCGTGGCCGACGCGCGCCACGACTACCGGGTCGAGGAGTACGTCCGCGGCGCGGAGTACCACGTCGACTCGCTGCTGCGCGACGGCGAGGTGGTCTTCGAGCAGCTCTCCCGCTACACGTACTCGGTGCTGGAGTTCCGCGACGAGCCGGGCGGCACGATCTCCCGCAAGCACGACCTGACCCCCGCCGAGCAGCGCATCCTGACCGCCAGCGCGGAGCTCCTGCGCGGCTTCGGCATGCGTACCGGGGTCGCGCACGTGGAGTTCTTCCTGCGCGACGACGGCGAGGTGGTCTTCGGCGAGGCGGCGGCCCGGGCCGGCGGCGGATCGATCGTCCCGGCCATCGAGGCCGGGCGCGGCATCAACCTCGCGGGCGAGTGGTGCCGGCTGGAACTGGACCCCGGGCACCGGCCCGCCGCCGCGCTGGGCGCGGAGACCGGCACCGAGTACCTCTGCTCCGACCGGTACGGCCGGATCACCGCGATCACCACCGCCGACGAGCTGCGGGCGCTGGACTCGGTCCTCGACGCCGACGTGTGGAAGGGCGTCGGCGACGTGCTCGCGCCGCCGACCGCCTCGAACGACGTGCTCGGCTGGTACGTCTGCGAGGGCCGGGACTTCGACGACGTGCGGGCCCGGTTCAAGACCATCCGGGACGCCTTCCAGGTGCGTACCGAACCGGCCGGGGAGGCGTCATGTGGCTGAGCCGGTTCCGGGCGCTGCCCCGTCCGCTGCGGATGCTGGTGCTCGCCTCCTTCATCAACCGCGCGGGCATGTTCGTCTTCCCGCTGCTCGCGGTATACCTGGTGCGCAGCCGAGGGTTGAGCACCGGCGAGGCGGGTGTGCTGATCTCGGTCGGCAGCACCGGCCTGCTCGCCGGGAGCCTGCTCAGCGGCCCGGTCTGCGCACGCGCCGGCCGGCGGGCCGCGCTGGTGTCCAGCCTGCTGCTCAACGCGGCCGGCTACCTCGGGCTGGCGGTGCTGGACGGCCCGCCGTGGACGTACGCGGCGCTGCTGTTCGTCGCGCTCGTCGGCATGGGCATGTTCGCGCCCGCCGCCAACACGCTGATCGCCGACCTCGCCGAGCCGGAGCAGCGGCCGTTCGCGTACACCGTCAGCTACATCGCCAACAACCTCGGCATGGGCGTCGGGCCGCTGCTGGGCGGCCTGGCCGCGGCGTACTCGTACGGCCTGATGTTCGCCGGGAACATCCTGCTCGGGCTGCTCGCGGCGCTCACCATCCGGCTCAGCGTGCCCGCCGACACCGGCCGCAACGCGGCCGGGACACCGGCGAAGACCGGGCTGCGCCGGGCGGCGCTGCGGCGCGACCTGGACGTCGCGGTGCTGGTGGTGCTCTCGTTCTGCTACGTGGCGCCGCTGATCGGGCTGGAGTACACGCTGCCGCTGGCGGTCACCGGGGTGCTGAACTCGTCGGTGGCGGTGGTCGGCGCGGTCTACACCATCAACAGCATCGTCGTGGTGGGCGCCGGCATGCTGATCGAGAAACGGATCAAGGCGTACCCGACCCGCACACTGCTCGTCGTCGCCGGCCTGCTCTGGTCGGCCGGGATGGCGGTGCTGGTGTTCGCGTTCTCACTGCCCGCGGTGCTCCTGTCCACAGTCGTCTGGACCCTCGGCGAGATCATCGCCTCGGTGGTGGTGCCCACCTACATCGCCGACCACGTCGAGCCGCGCCGGGTCAGCGCCTTCATGGCGCTCAACGGTTTCGTGCTCAGCTCCGCCCGGCTGGTGGTGCCGATGGGGCTGGGCTTCGTCTGGCAGGCGCACGGGCACCAGCCCGTGCTGCTCCTGCTGCTGCTGACCCCGCTGGCCGGCGTCGTCGCGTTCGCAGCGCTGCGGATCCGACCCGAGGCCCGGCCGGTGCCGGAGCCCGCCGCGCCGGCCCCCGCCCGTCCCTGACCCGCCCGACCCCTCACCGGAAGAGGCCCATGACCGCCACGAAGTTCGTCCTGCCCGAGAGTGACATCCCGACGACCTGGTACAACGTGGTTCCCGACCTGCCCAAGGGGCTGCCGCCGATGCTGCACCCCGGCACCCGGGAACCGATCACCCCGGCCGACCTGGCGCCGCTGTTCGCCTCCGAGCTGATCGCGCAGGAGTTCTCCACCGAACGGGACGTGGACATCCCCGGCCCGGTGCTCGACATCTACCGGCAGTGGCGGCCCAGCCCGCTGCTCCGGGCCCGCCGGCTGGAACGCGACCTGGACACCCCGGCGCGGATCTACTTCAAGTACGAGGGGGTCAGCCCGGCCGGCAGTCACAAGCCGAACACCGCCGTCCCGCAGGCGTACTACAGCAAGCTCGACGGGGTGCGGCGGCTGACCACCGAGACCGGCGCCGGCCAGTGGGGCAGCTCGCTGTCGATGGCGTGCGCCTACTTCGACCTCGAGTGCGAGGTCTTCATGGTGCGGGTCAGCTACGACCAGAAGCCGTACCGGCGCGGCCTGATGGAGACGTTCGGCGCCTCGGTCACCGCCAGCCCCAGCGACCGTACCGAGGCCGGGCGAGCGGTGCTCGCCACCGACCCGGACTCCCCCGGCAGCCTCGGCCTGGCCATCTCCGAGGCGGTGGAGGCCGCGCTGCACAGCGGCGGCGCCGCCCGGTACGCGCTCGGCTCGGTGCTCAACCTAGTGCTGATGCACCAGACGATCATCGGGCAGGAGGCGCTGGCGCAGATGGGGCTGGCCGGCGACTACCCCGACGTGGTGGTCGGCGCGGCCGGCGGCGGCTCCAACTTCGCGGGCCTGGCCCTGCCGTTCCTGCGCCGCCAGCTCGACGGCGGTCCGGCCGTCCGGTTCCTGGCCGCCGAGCCGGCGTCCTGCCCGTCGCTGACCCGGGGCAGCTACGACTACGACTTCGGCGACACCGCCGGGCTCACCCCGCTGGCAAAGATGCACACGCTCGGCCACGACTTCCGGCCGCCCGCGATCCACGCCGGCGGGCTGCGCTACCACGGCATGGCGCCGATCGTGAGCGCGCTGAGCGAGGTGGACCTGATCGAGGCGCGGGCGGTGCCGCAGACCGCCTGCTTCGAGGCGGGCGTGCGGTTCGCCCGCAGCGAGGGGATCGTGCCGGCGCCGGAGTCCAGCCACGCGGTGCGGGTCGCCGTGGACGAGGCGCTGCGCTGCCGGGAGACCGGCGAGGAGAAGGCGATCCTGTTCTCCCTGTCCGGGCACGGCCACTTCGACATGCAGGCGTACATCGACTATTTCGCCGGAAAGCTGACGGACTGACACCGGCCGGGACGCGGCGCGGTGCGGCGCCGCGTCCCGGCCGACGAGCCCTCGGGGGTGCGATTGCCCAGCGAAGCAGCCACCATCCTGGCCATCAACGGTTCCGAACGGGCGGGCGGCAACACCGACCTCGCGGTCGCGCACGCCGGACGCCTGATCGCCGAGCGCGGGGCCGTCCTGCGCACCATCCGGCTGCGCGAGCACCGGATCTCGCCGTGCAGCCCGTGCGGCGACTGCAACAGCCGTACGCTGCCGTGCACCGTGGACGACGACGTCCCCGCCCTGGTGGAGCAGATGGTCCGCGCCGACGGGCTGATCTACGCCGCGCCGGTGCACGGGTTCGGCCTGGCCCACCTGATGCAGATCTTCATCGAGCGGGCCGGGGTCGGCTATCTGCGCTTCACCCGCCCGCTGGCCGACAAGGTCGGCGGCATCATCGTCACCGGACGCCGCTACAGCGACTCGTCGGTGCACAACCAGATCGTCAACAACCTGCTGCTCAACCGCATGATCCTGGTGGGCAGCGGCTTCCCGGTCCTGCTGCGCAACACCACCGGCACGCCCGGCCTGACCGACCCCGAGGGTGTCGACGCGCTGGAGCGCATGGTGCACCGCATGGTCGACATGGTGCAGCTGCTCAAACGCCACCAGCGGGTCACCGGCGGCCCGGTCCTGCCCTCGCGGGACCGCAACGAACGCGTGCCGCGGCCCCGCCGCGCCGAATCCGTACCGACCAGAGGAGACAGCGAGAATGTCCACTGAGCAGGCGACCGTTCCGGTCGGCATCGACTTCCCCGCCACCGAGTGGGAGAAGTGGGACAAGCCCGGCGCCGAGGGCCGGGTCAAGATCGCGTACGTCGGGGGGCAGCGGCTGCGCCTGCTGGAGCTGCCCGCCGGGTTCGACGAGCACCACTGGTGCCTGCGCGGGCACACCGGCTACGTGCTGCGGGGCGAGTTCACCATCCACTTCCGGGACCGCTCGGTGCCCTGCCGCCCCGGCATGGGCTTCGTCATCCCGGACGACGAGGAGCACCGCTCCCAGGGCAGCGCGGACGAGCCCACTGTCGTGTTCGTGGTCGACCGGGTCGACCAGCCGTGAGCGACGTCCCCGCCGGGACGGACGGCGCGGCCCGCATCACCGAGCTGCGGGCCGCCGTGGACCGGCTCGACCAGCGGATCGTCGAGCTGCTGGCGGTCCGTACCCGGGTGGTCCGGGAGCTGACCGCGCACAAGTCCGACGAGGCGGCCGTGCGGTCGCCGGACCGGGTCCGGCAGGTGCTCGACCGCGTCGCCGAGCTGGCCGGCCGGCACGGCATGCCGCCGGAGGTCGCGGTGGCCACGTACCGCACGCTGATCGAGGAGCTGACCCGGATGCAGCTGGACATGCTGGCGGACCGCCGTGCCGCCGGGACGGCTCCGGCCGCCCCGGCGGCGCCGGAGCGGCGATGACCGGCGGCCGGGCACCCGTCGACCTGCGGCACGCGCTCGCCACGCTCGACCCGCTGCCCGGCGAGCTGGTCCGGGTCGCCGAGGAGCTGCCCGCCCGCTACGGCGTCTCCGCGCACTACGCCCGGTGGGCCGGCGCGCCCGCCGCGCCGCCCACCGGCCCCGGCCCCGCGGTGCTGTTCGACCGGGTACGCCCCGCGCACGGCCCCACCCGGGCCGTGCTGATGGGCCTCTACGGCACCCGGCGCCGCGCCGCCGGGCTGCTCGGTGTCACCCCGGCCGAGCTGCCGCACCGGCTGCTCGACGCGGTGGCCGCGCCCCGGCCGCCGGTGCCCGCCACCGACCCGGCGCGCTGGCCCCGCCATCGGCTGCCGCTGGATCTCACCGCGCTGCCGGTGCCGGTGCTCACCGACGAGGACGCCGGCCCATACCTGACGCTCGGGGCGGTGCTCGCCACCGATCCGGACACCGGGGTACGCAACCTGTCCGTGCACCGGATGTGTGTCCAGGGTCCGGACACGCTGACCATCTGGATGGTCCCCGGCCGCGACCTGGAACTGGCCCACCAGGCCGCGTTGCGCCGGGGCGCGGCGCTGCCGGTGGCGATCCACCTCGGACTCGGCCCGGCGGTCCTGCTGTCGTCCTGCTGCCCCACCTCGCTGGTGCCGCCGGACCTGGACGAGCTGGCGGTGGCCGGGGCGCTCGCCGGCCGGCCGGTCGAGCTGCTGCCCTGCACCACTGTGGACGCCGAGTTCGTCGCGCACGCCGAGTACGTCATCGAGGGCGAACTGCTGGCCGAGCACGCGCCGGAGAGCCGGCACGGCTCGGTCGCCACCCCGGAGTTCCTCGGCTACCAGGGCCGCGCGCACCCGTCGCTGCCGCTGATCCGGGTCACCGCGATCACCGCTCGGGAGAGCCCGATCCTCCAGGCCGTGTCCGGGCCCGGGCACGAGCAGTCGGTGCTGCTCGGCTTCGGGATGGAGGCCGCGGTGCTGGACCTGCTGCGCCGCCGGGGCACACCGGCGCTGGCCGCGCACTGCCACACAGCCGGCGGCGGCCAGCTCATGGTGGTGCTCCAGTGGCCGGCCAAGCGCGGCCCGGCCGACGACGACGCGGTACGGGACGCGGCGGAGGCGGTGCTGGACGGCTTCCGGATGGCCAAGCTGGTGCTCTGCGTGGACGAGGACGTCGACATGGAGTCCGACCAGGACCTGTGGTGGGCCATGGTGACGCGGTTCCAGGCGGACCAGGATCTGCGTGTACTGGCCGACCGGGAGGGCTTCCCGCTCGACCCGAGCCAGCACACCGGCTACTCCCGGTCGCTGTCCGCCGACGGGCGCACCGCGAAGGCGGTGTTCGACTGCACGGTGCCGTACGCCCAGCGGGACCGGTTCCGCCGGCCTCGGTTCACCGAGCCGTCGCTTCCCGTGCCGCGCAGGCCAGCAGCGCCACTCCCTCGCTGATCCGGGCGGTGGGCAGCGCCGCGTACCCGATCAGGAACGTCGGCTCCGACGGCGGGTGGGTGACGAAGTAGCCGGAGGCGGGATAGACCCGCACCCCGCGCGCGGCGGCGGCGCGCACGATCGCCGCCTCGCCGGCGCCGGGCGTGCCACCGAGCGTGACGAGGACGTGCAGCCCGGCGGCGGCGCCGGAGACGCGCACCCCGGCGCCGAAGTGCTCGTAGAGCGCCTCCAGCAGCCGGGCCCGGCGCTGCCGGTAGAGGCGGTCCATCCGGGCGATGTGCCGGGCGTACGCGCCGGAGTCGATGAACTCGGCGAGCGCCTCCTGGGTCAGCGTCGGGGTCAGCCGGTCGGTGATCCACTTGATGCCGAGGAACGGCCGGACCAGGTGCGGGGGCAGCACCGCGTAGCCGATGCGCAGCGACGGGAACAGCGTCTTGCTGAAGCTGCCGACGTAGGCCACGTCGGCGCCCTGCGGGTCGGCGGCGAGCGACGGCAGCCGTTCGGCGGCGAACGTGAACTCGTTGTGGTAGTCGTCCTCCAGCACCGTGACGGCGTGCTCGCGTGCCCAGCGCAGCAGCGCCCGCCGTCGCCGCTCGGACATGACGAACCCGGTCGGGAACTGGTGCGACGGTGTGACGTAGACCAGGCGGACCCGAGCCGGGTCCAGGCCGTGGCCGCGTACCCGGTCCTCGATCTCGCCGACCCGCAACCCTTCCTCGTCGACCGGCACGGGCACCACGGCGGCCCGGGAGTAGCCGAAGATCTGCCGCAGCACCGTGTGGCTGGGGTCCTCGATCACCACCACGTCGTCGGGGCCGACGAGCAGCCGGACCAGGATGTCCATGGCCTGGGTGGCACCGCTGGTGACGATGGTGTGCTCGCGGGCGACGTCGAGCGCCCGGCTGCGCCGCAGCAGCGCGGCGATCTGCGCGCGCAGCGCCGGTGAGCCCTCCGCCGGGCCGTAGCCCAGCGCCACCGCGTCGGCCCGGCTCACCGCCGTGGCGAGCGACTGCCGCCAGCGCGCCACCGGGAAGCTCGCCAGCGCCGGGGTGCCGTGCCGGAAGTCGTACGCACCGTCCGGCCGGTGCATGGGTGCCGGCTCCCACGGCCGCCACAGCGGGCTGCCGGCGTCGGTGGGCAGCGGCGGTTCGGGGCGCAGCGGGGCGCGGGCCGGCGGGTCGCGGTGCGGCAGGTCGGGCAGGGCGTCGCTGACCCGGGTGCCGGAGCCGCGCCGGGAGGTGAGGACGCCGTTGGCGCGCAGCAGCTCGTACGCGCGGGTGACCACGGTGCGGGAGACGCCCAGTTGGTGGGCCAGTTCCCGGCTGGGCGGCACCGGGTCGCCGGGGCGCAGCCGGCCGGCGCGGACGGATCCGCTGATCTGGTCGCAGAGCTGCTGCTGCAACGGCACCGGGCTGTCCCGGTCGAGCACCACGAGCAGCTGCGACGACCCCACCCGCGACGCTCCCCCACCTAGCCGCCCCTTCCCCCGATCCTAGTCCCACCCCACCCCCACATCCGGTCGATCATGAAGTTGACGGCGTTCTCGATCTCCGATCCGGCCGCCAACCTCATGATCAACCGAGAGGAGAGGGTCAGAGGGAGACGGGGCGGCCGCCGAGGGTCACCGTGAGGCGGCCGTCGCCGGTGAAGGACCAGGCGAGGGTGCCGGAGTACGTGGAGCAGCGGGAGCCGTTGCTGCCGGACCAGAACTGGTTCGAGCCGTCCACGTTGCCGATTGTCTTGTCGTTGGAGCCGCTGCCGGCGAAGCGGCAGGACGTGTTGCTCCGGAACACCGAGGTGCCGGCGTCGAACGAGAAGTTGCGTTCGGTGTTGTCGATGCTCAGGTTGTTCGAGATCGTCATGGTGCCCGGGTTCCGGTTGTACGTGAACCCGTGCTTGCCGTTGCGGTACGCGATGGTGCGCCGGACGGTGTGGTTGACGGCGATGTCCTCGCCGCCGAGCTTGAAGCCGTTGCGGTCGCCGTTGCCGTTCTGCGTGCCGTTGCTCAGCGTGCCGTTGCTGTAGGCGAGCGAGTCCTCGATGGTCACCGTGCCGATCGCGCCGGTGTCGGACTTGGTGTAGAGGTCCCATCCGTCGTCGATGTTGTGGTGCGACACCGCGTACCGGAAGACGTTGCCGCCGCCGACGGTGAGCTTGGCCGCGAAGCCGTCGGCGTCCTCGCCGTCGGAGTCGGCGTTGTCGTGCGACTCCACGCTGACCATGAGGTTGTTGGCCGGCCACTGGTCGCGGGGCGTGCTGGAGGCGATCCGGGACAGTTGCAGTCCGGTGTCGCGGTTGAAGCGGGTCACCGTACGCTCGATGATGTTGTTGCTGCCGCCGACGAAGATGCCGTTGTCACCGGCCCGCTCCACCACGATCCCGCGCACGTGCCAGTACGAGGCGTTCAGCGCGAGCCCTCGGTTGGCCGGGTCCTCGCTCATCGCGGAGAAGTTCAGGATCGGCGTCTCACCCGGGTAGGCGTACAGGTTCTTGCGGGCGCCCGACGTGCCGTTGTTGCCGGCGGCGACGGTGACCGTCTGGGACAGGTTGTAGGTGCCGCCGCGCAGGTAGATCGTGCCGCCCGCGCCGACGCGGGTGATCGCCGCGGCGATCGTGGTGGGGCTGGCCTGGGTGCCGGCCGCCCCGGCGGTGCCGTTCGGCGCGGCGTAGATCGCGCCGCCGGTCGGCGGCGGCGTGCTCGGGGGCGGCGTGCTGGGGGGTGGCGTGCTCGGGGGCGGGCTGCTCGGCGGGGCGCTGGTCGGCGGCGTGCCGGTGGTGGGGATGACGCCGCCGGTGCAGGTGACACCGTTGACGGCGAACGAGGTCGGGACCGGGTTGCTGCTGTTGTTCCAGGTGCCGTTGAAGCCGAACGACGTGCTCGCGTTGGTGCCCAGGCTGCCGTTGTAGCTGACGTTGGCGGCCCGCACCGAGGCGCCGCTGGCGGTGATCTCGGCGCCCCAGGCCTGGGCGACGGTCTGACCGGCGGCGAACGTCCAGGTGACGGCCCATCCGTTGAGCGGGTCGCCGAGGTTCGTCAGGTTGACGTTGGCGGTGAAGCCGCCGCCCCACTGCGCGGTGACGGCGTAGTCGACGCGGCAGCCGGCGGCCGCCTGCGCGGCGGTCGCGCCGACGGCCAGGCCGGACGCGGCGAGCGCGGCCGTCGCCGCGGCGGACGTCCACAACACCGTACGGCGGTGTCGGTTGATCATGCTGGTCTCCTGCGGGTGGTGGTGCCGTGCCCGCGCCGGCACCGATGCCCTGTCGGTGTCGGGGGCGGGCCTTGATACCCGGACGTCCCACGAACGCTCACGTCTCCCGCGCAGTAAGCGCTTTCAGCGCAGCCTAACGACGGACGTCGATGCGGTCAAACCTCGGTACGCACTGAACGATCTCGACGCGCCGTCCGTATCCACTGCCGACCGGAACATCGGCCGGAACCGCGATGCCGGAGCGGGCACGAGCACGATTCCTCCAGTCGTCACTTCGCACCGTGGAGACGGGGCGGCACCCGCCGCACCGGCCCTCCCGGTCAACCAGAGGAGAGGTGCATGGCCAGGGGTACGCGCAAGACCGCGGTCCTGAAGCTCGGCGGGGTGGGCACCCTCGCGGCGCTGTTGTTCGCCGGCGGACTGCAACTGGCGTCGGCGGGCGAGAACAACCGCCCGGCCACCACAGCCGCCGCGCAGACCGTGAACTGCCCGACCGTACGCGACAAGTTGCCCGCCGTCCCCGCTGCGGCGTCGGCCCAGGTGGAACGGGAACTGGCCAACCTGGACCAGGAGATCGCCCGGCAGAACGAGCGGCTGGCCCGGCAGGCGGTACGCCCCGAGGGCGGACCGGCGTTCATCGACAACGCCATCCTCGGCCCGCTGCGCAGCAAGCGCGTCGCCGTGCTCGACCGCATCGAGATCGCCTTCAACCGGATCGGCGCGCAGCGACCTAACCTGGACGCGCTGGCGGCCTGCTCGCTCAACGCCCCGGGCGTGCCGAGCGCCGTCAACGGCGGCGCCGGCCAGAACGGTGCCGGCCAGAACGGCAACGGCAACGCCGGCGGGCAGAACGGCAACGGTCAGACCGGCAACGGCAACGCCGGGGGTCAGAACGGCAACGCGGGCGGCCAGAACGGTAACGCCGGCGGCGCGGCGCGGACCGTCAACTGCCCCCGCGTCGTGCTCCCCGCCGTCCCGGCGGCGGCCGCGGGCCAGGTGCAGGCCGAACTGGCCACGCTGGACAAGCAGATCGCCGAGGCCGACGCCCGCCTGGCCCGGCTCGCGGTACGCCCCGAGGGCGGACCGGCGTTCATCGACAACGCCATCCTCGGCCCGCTGCGCAGCAAGCGCGTCGCGGCGCTCGACCGCATCGAGATCGCCTTCAACCGGATCGGCGCGCAGCGGCCGAACCTGGACGGGTTCGCCACCTGCGGCCTGAACTGACAGGGACCGGTCGCGGGGGGGGGGGGGGGGGGCCCCCCCGCCCCCCCCCCCCGCCGCCCCGCCCCCCCCCCCCCCCCCCGGGGGCGGCCCCCCCCCCCCGCGCCCCCCC
>NZ_VISW01000002.1:186804-257365 GCF_007827635.1 Micromonospora sp. CNZ296 | reverse complement strand
GCCTGGTGCGCGCGTACCCGGGGGGGGGGGGGCGGGGGCCCCCGGGGGTGGGTGCCCCCCGGGGGGGCGTGCCGTGCGGGGGCGGGGGGGGGGCGGGGGGGGGCGCCCCCCGCGGGCCCGCGACAGCGGTCACAACGGCCCGAACACGTCGCCCGGGTCGGCGTCCAGCGAGAGCGTCTCCAGCACGGTGAGCAGTTGCCGTTCCTCGTACCGGAAGTGCGACTCCATGATCGCCGCCACGCCCTCCAGGTGCCGGGCCAGTTCTCCGGGCGGGGCGTCGCGGGCCACCGCCGCGCTCAGCCCGGTCAGCAGGTACCCGATCATCGAGTGGTCCTGCCGCAGCCGGTCCAGCGTGCCGCGCAGCTCCGGATGCCGCGCTGCGATCGCCGGGAAGAGGCTGTGGTCCTCGCCCTCGTGATGCGCGGTCAGCGCCGCGCAGAACCCGTGGCAGAACAACAGCAGCTCACGTGTCGCCGGGCGGGCCGGCTCGCCGTCGGCGAGCGCCCGCCGGGTCACCGCCAGCGCTTCGCGCAGCCGCTCGTGAACGGCGCGCATCTCGCGGCTCCAGGCCACCAGCCTGGTCTGTTCGCCCTCAGCCATGAGGCGAGGGCGAAGGGACGACGAGTGTCATCGTCGTGCTCCCTTCGATCCGGCGCCTCCATGCCTGACACGGTCTGCCACCGGCACGCGACGCTGGGCGGAGCCTAACCGGCGGCACCGGCGCCATCAAGTAGTGCCAGCGCTACCCCGGTTCGGCAGCTGGCGGTATGGAGCGCGGTGCCTGGTTCACCGAGGCTTGAGGTCGTACCCGTTCACCTCCGTCGAGGAGTTCCCATGACCCGCCGTACCTTCCCGGTGGCCGTCGGCGCCGCGGCCTTGCTCACCGTCACCGCGCTGGGTGTGCCCGCCGCGTCCGCCACCACCACCGACGCCCGGCGTCCGGCCGCCGACGCCGTCCAGCAGCGACTGGACGGCCTGGTCGCCGAGCACGGCTTCCCCGGGGCGCTGGCCTCCGTACGCCGCGACGGCCGGGTGCGCGACTACACCGCCGGGGTCGGTGACCTGCGCACCGGCGCCGGGATCCCCCGCGACGCCCGGGTGCGCGTCGGCAGCAACACCAAGACGTTCACCGCGGTGGTCGTCCTCCAGCTCGTCGGCGAGGGCCGGATCGACCTGGACGCAAGCGTCGAGCGCTACCTGCCCGGCTTGGTGCGCGCCAACGGCAACGACGGGCGGCGGATCACCGTACGCCAGCTGCTCCAGCAGACCAGCGGCCTGCCCGACTACGACGACGTGGTGTTCGGCAAGGCGCAGGACCTCGTGGACCGGCGCAGCGACTACTTCGACCCGCGCCGGCTGCTGGACGAGGCACTCACCCAGTCGCGGCACTTCCCGCCGGGCGAGAAGTGGGAGTACAGCAACACCAACTTCGTCCTCGCCGGACTGATCGTCGAGCGGGTCACCCAGCGCCCGGTCGGCGAGGAGATCACCCGGCGGATCATCGAGCCGCTGCGGCTGCGCGACACGTACTGGCCGCAGACCGGCGAGCAGGACCTGCCCGGCCGGCTGCCGCGCGGATACGTGGCGGTGGAGCCCGGCGCGCCGTGGGTCGACGTGACCCGGATGGACCCGTCGCTGGGCTGGGCCGCCGGCCAGCTCGTCTCGACGCCGTCGGACCTGCGCACGTTCTTCGAGGCGCTGCTGGCGGGCCGGCTGCTCGAGCCGGCCCAGCAGGCCGCCCTGACGCGTACCGTGCCGGCGCCCGACTTCGAGCCCAGCGGCGTCTGGGAGTACGGCCTGGGCATCGCCCGGCACGAGCTGCCCTGCGGCGGTCACGCCTGGGGGCACGGCGGTGACATCCAGGGCTTCCAGACCCGCAACCTGTCCACCACGGACGGGCGCAGCGCGGTGGTCGCGGTGACCGGGCTGCCGACGAGCATGGAGATGCTGGAGGCGGTCACCAGCACCGTCGACGCGGCCCTTTGCGGCACCCGCCGCTGATCCGCCTCGACACCGCACGCGCGCCGCCTCCCGCGAGGCGGCGCGCGGACGTGCGTGCGTCTACCGCCGGCCGTCGAGATAGCGCAGCACGGCGGTGACCCGGCGGTCGGCGCGGTCGTCAGGCGGCAGGCTCAGCTTCGCGAAGATGCTGCGGATGTGCTTGTGCACCGCGCCGTCGGTGACGAACAGCCGTTCCGCGATCGCGCCGTTGCCCAGCCCCTCGGCCATCAGCGCCAGCACCTCGTGCTCGCGCGGCGACAGCTCGGCCAGCGCGGTGTCCGGCCGCCGGTTGCGGGCGAGCAACTGCCCGACCACCTCGGGGTCGATCACGCTGCCGCCGGCCGCGACGCGGTGCAGCGCGGCGAGGAACTCCTCGACCCGGCCCACCCGCTCCTTGAGCAGGTAGCCGAGCCCGGAGGCGCCGACCGAGAACAGCTCGGTGGCGAACGCCTGCTCGACGTACGCGGACAGGACCAGCACCGCGAGGCCCGGCAGGCGGCGGCGGGCCTCGACCGCGGCGACGATCCCCTCGTCGGTGTGCGTGGGCGGCATCCGCACGTCGACGATCGCCACGTCCGGCCGGTGCTCGTCCACGGCGGCCAGGAACTCCCCCGGCGTGCCGGCGGTGGCCACCACGTCCAGGTCCTCGGCGCGCAGCAGCAGCGCCAGCCCTTCGCGCAGCAGCGCGTCGTCCTCGGCGATCACGATCCGCATGGCAGCTCCACGTGCATCCTCGTCGGTCCTCCCGGTGGACTCGTCAGCGTCATCCGCCCGTCGTACGCCTCGACCCGGCGGCGGATGCCGGTCAGCCCGGAGCCACGCGTCTCGTCGGCGTCCCCGCGCCCGTCGTCGGTGACTGTGACGAGCAGCCGGTTCCCCTCCCGGCGCACGGCGACCTCCACCGCGCTCGCGCCGCTGTGCCGGACCACGTTCGTCAACGCCTCGGCCACCACGAAGTACGCGGTGGCCTCGACCGACGCCGCGCAGCGCACGTCGACGTCCACCGACAGGCGGCACGGCACCGCGCACTCCGCGGCGAGTCCGTCGAGCGCCCCGGCCAGGCCCCGGTCGCCGAGCACCGGCGGCAGGATGCCGCGCACCACCGTACGCAGCTCACCGAGCGCCTGCTCGGCCGCGTTCTGCGCGCGTTCCAGGATCTCGTCGGCGCGGGCCGGGTCACGGCGTACCGCCCGCCGCGCGGCGCCGAGCAGCACGTTCACCGCGACCAGCCGGTTCTGCGTGCCGTCGTGCAGCGAGCGTTCGATCCGGCGCAGCTCCACCGCGTGGGCGTCGAGCGCGGCGGCCCGGGTGGCGGTCAGTTCGGCGACCCGCAGCGACAGGTCGAACCCGGGCGGCGGGGGCAGCAGCCGGCGGCCCGGCCGGGCCTGGATCCGCGCCAGGGCCGGCCCGGTCGCGACCGCGAGCACCAGCCACCCGATGCCGAGCACGCCGACAGTGAGCGCGTCGCCGAGCCCGTCGACGCGCCACCAGCCGATCCCCGGCGCACCGGCGTCCGGCGGCACCAGCCGGTACCACAGCGGGAACGTCATGTCCTGCACGGCGTAGATCGGCAGCGCGAGCGCGATCAGCCCGGCGCCGAAGCCGAGCGTTCCGTGGGTGGCCACCCAGCGCAGTTCCCGCCGGACGACCGGGTCGCGCAGCGCCGGGCGCACCCCGGCCGGCACCGGGCCGGGCGACGGGATCGGCGGCCCCCACCGGGACAGCCGGGCACGCTCGCGGTCGGCCACCGACCGCACCGCCCGCAGCATCCCGGGTACGAGCAGCAGTCCGAACCCGCCGACGCAGGCCGCCGCCACGACGACGGCCCCGAACAGCGCGCCGAGCGCCAGCACGGCAGTGCCGAGCCCGCCGACGAGGTGCTCCAGCGCGTCCACCGCGGCGCGGAACCGCCTGCGTACGTACTCCATCCCCGGCCCACCCCCGGCCGCCACGATAGGTCACCGCTGTCGCCGTCCGTCAGGTCCGGGCGCGGAAAGTACAGCCTGCTGTACCCCGGTCGTCGTGCTGGCGGGATCGTTCCCGGACGGCCGCGCGCCTAGCGTCGAGGTGCAAGGACGTCACCCGAGGAGGCAGCCGTGAACGACCTGGACCGTACCGCCGAGAACACCGCCGCGACGACGCCCGTCACCCGGATGCGCCCGCTGCTCTGGCTGGTGCTCGTCGTCAGCGTGGCGGCGAACGTGACGCTGTCGAGCGTCCTGGGCAACCCGTGGGCCGGTTCGGCCTTCGGCGCGCTGGCGCTCGCGTCCGGCGCGGCGCTGGCAGTGAACCACTACCGCAACCGCTGACCCGCCGCCGTGCGGGCGGCGCCGGGAAGCCGGGCGGGGCGGGCCGGGACGACGATCGGCCCGCCCTGCGGCGTTCGCCCGGCGACCACTCCCCCGGCTGGTACGACTGGTGTCGTCGCGGGAGGTCCGCGGCTGAGCGCGTTAACGTCACCACTCGATTGACAGACGACTATGTGAACGCCAGGCTAGGGGAGATTGTTAGCGCTAACGCGGACGTCATCCCCACCGCAGAGGAGGGCCCCTCGTGCCCCTGACCCGACGCGCGTTCACCCTCGGTGCCCTGTCCACCGCTGCAGCCGCCTCCGGCGCGCTCAGCCTGCCCCGCGGCGCGCTCGCCGCGCCGAACACGGCCTACGCCATGGCCTACTTCACCGAGACGCCGAACGGTCTCGGCGCCGACTACGGCCTGCACCTGGCCGTCAGCCGGGACGGCCTCAACTGGACCCCGCTGAACCAGAACAACCCGGTCGTCACCCCGACCGCCGGGCAACTCGGCCTGCGCGACCCGTTCGTGCTGCGCAGGACCGACGGCACGTTCGTGGTGCTCGCCACCGACCTCAAGGGCACCAACTGGGGGCTGACCAGCCAGTACCTGCACGTGTGGGACTCCACCGACCTGACCGCGTTCACCGGTTACCGGCGCATCCGGATGCACACGCTGGACACCCACACGTGGGCGCCGACCGCGTTCTGGGACGCCGCCCGCGGCCAGTACGCCATCGTCTACTCCGCCAACAACGGCCGGGACGTGCTGTTCGTCAACTACACGAGCGACTTCCGCACCGTCAGCGCACCGCAGGTCTACTTCAGCCCGGGCTTCGGCGTGCTCGACGGCGACGTGGTGGTCGACGGCGGCACCACGTACCTCTACTACAAGAACCTCGACGACGGGTACCTGTACGGCGCCCGGTCCGCCACCGGCGCGCCGAACAGCTTCACCACGTACACCGGCGGGCTGCGGCAGGGCAACGCGATCGAGGCGCCGCTGCTGCTGCGCACGAACGAGGGCGGCTGGCGGCTGTGGGGCGACTCGTTCAGCCCCGTCAACAACGACTACTACGCCTGGTCCACGACCACCATCGCGGGCAACTCGTGGACGCCGCTGAACCAGCGCGACTACACCCCACCGCTGAACTCCAAGCACGGCTCGATGGTCGGCATCAGCGACGCCGAGTACGCCGGGATGGTCAACCGCTGGGGCACGCCGAACTGGGTGCGGCTCAAGTCGTCGAACCTGCCCGACCGCTACGTCCGGCACGCCGACCGGATCGCCCGCGTCGACGCGTACCCGTTCGACCCCTACCAGGACCAGATGTGGCGCATGGTCCCCGGCCTGGCCGACTCCGCCGCCGTCTCGTTCGAGTCGGTCAACTACCCCGGCAACTACCTGCGGCACTACGACTACGCGGTCCGGCTGGACCCGAACGACGGCACCGCCACGTTCCGCGCCGACGCCACCTTCCACCGCACCGCCGGCCTGGCGGACAGCACCTGGTCGTCGTTCCGCTCGCACAACTTCCCCACCCGCTACCTGCGGCACTACGACTACCGGCTGCGCATCGACCCGCTCGGCGCCGGCTCCCCCGCGATCGACAGGCAGGACGCCACGTTCCGGGTCACCGCGTAACCGCCCCCACCACCACCGTCCCCCACCACCACCGTCCCCCGCCACGGAGGCCGCCATGCCCGCTCCCCTGGTGAACCGCCGATTCCTCCTGCGTACGACCGCCGCGACAGCCGTCGCGGCCACCGCCGGCGCCGCCGCCGGGTCCGTCTCCGCAGGCGGTACGGCACACGCCGCGCTGCCACCGGCCCGCCCCGACATCGGCGTGTCCGCGTACGCGTTCGATCCCGGCCAGGTACGGCTGACCGCCGGCCGCTGGCAGGACAACCAGAACCGTACGGTCGCTTACCTGCGCTTCGTCGACGTGAACCGGCTGCTCTACAACTTCCGGGCCAACCACCGCCTGTCCACCGGCGGCGCCGCCGCCAACGGCGGCTGGGACGCGCCCAACTTCCCGTTCCGCACCCACATGCAGGGGCACTTCCTGACCGCCTGGGCACAGGCGTGGGCGGTGCTCGGCGACACCACCTGCCGGGACAAGGCACTCACCATGGTCGCCGAACTGGCCCGCTGCCAGGCCAACAACGGCGCGGCCGGGTTCAGCGCCGGGTACCTGTCCGGCTTCCCGGAGTCCGACTTCACCGCGCTGGAGGCGCGGACGCTCAGCAACGGCAACGTGCCCTACTACTGCATCCACAAGACGCTCGCCGGGCTGCTGGACGTGTGGCGGCTGATCGGCAGCACCCAGGCCCGGGACGTGCTGCTGGCGCTGGCCGGGTGGGTCGACCAGCGCACCGGCCGGCTCACCTCGGCCCAGATGCAGGCCATGCTCGGCACCGAGTTCGGCGGCATGAACGCGGTGCTGACCGACCTCTACCAGCAGACCGGTGACGGGCGGTGGCTGACTGTCGCGCAGCGGTTCGACCACGCCGCCGTGTTCAACCCGCTCGCCGCCAACTCCGACCAGCTCAACGGGCTGCACGCCAACACGCAGGTGCCCAAGTGGATCGGCGCGGCCCGGGAGTACAAGGCCACCGGCGTCACCCGCTACCGGGACATCGCCGCGAACGCGTGGGCCATCACGGTCGGCGCGCACACGTACGCCATCGGCGGCAACAGCCAGGCCGAGCACTTCCGGGCACCCAACGCGATCGCCGGCTACCTGCGCAACGACACGTGCGAGGCCTGCAACACGTACAACATGCTCAAGCTGACCCGGGAACTCTGGCAGCTCGACCCGGACCGGGTCGCGTACGCCGACTTCTACGAGCGCGCGCTGCTCAACCACATGATCGGCCAGCAGAACCCGGCCGACGCGCACGGCCACGTCACGTACTTCACCCCGCTCAACCCGGGCGGGCGCCGCGGTGTCGGCCCGGCGTGGGGCGGCGGCACGTGGAGCACCGACTACAACTCGTTCTGGTGCTGCCAGGGCACCGGGCTGGAGACCAACACGACGCTGGCGGACGCGATCTACTTCCACAACGGCACCACGCTGACCGTCAACCTGTTCGTCCCCTCGGTGCTCACCTGGAGCCAGCGCGGCATCACCGTCACGCAGGCCACCTCGTACCCGGTCGGCGACACCACGACGCTCACCGTCACCGGCTCGGTGGCCGGGTCGTGGACGATGCGGATCCGGATCCCGGCGTGGACCAGCGGGGCGAGCGTCAGCGTCAACGGCGTCGCGGCGGGCATCGCCGCCACGCCGGGCAGCTACGCCGTCCTGACCCGCGCCTGGACCTCCGGCGACACGGTCACGGTCCGGCTGCCGATGCGGGTCACCACTGTGGCGGCCAACGACGACGCCGCTGTGCAGGCCGTCACGTACGGGCCGGTGGTGCTCTCCGGCAACTACGGCAACGCCACGTTGAGCGGCCTGCCGACGCTGGACCCCGCCTCGGTCACCCGTACCGGCGCCGGCAGCCTCGCGTTCACCGCCCGGGCCGACGGCGCCACCGTCAACCTCGGCCCGTTCTACGACGCCCACGGGCACAACTACACGGTCTACTGGCGGGTCGGCGCGGGCGGTGGCGGCGGGGAGGCGAGCTTCCGGCTCGCCAACGCGGCGAGCGGCCTGGTGCTCGGCATCCAGAACATGTCCACAGCCGACGGCGGGCTCGCGCTCCAGTGGGGCGACACCGGCACCGCCGACCACGACTGGCAGCTGGTGGTCGACGGGTCGGCGCTGCGGCTGCGCAACGTCAACAGCGGCAAGGTGCTGGGCGTGGAGAACATGTCCACGGCTGACAACGCCCGGATCCTCCAGTGGGCGGACAACGGGACCGCCGACCACCTCTGGACCGTCGTCGACGTGGGCGACGGCAGCCACAAGCTGCGCAACGTGCACACCGGCAAGCTGCTCGGCATCTCCGGCGGTTCGACCGCCCAGGGCGCGTTCGCCGTGCAGGACCCGGACAACGGCAGCCTGGACAACCAGTGGCGGTTCCTGCCCAACGGGGCGCGGCGGATCCAGAACCTCGGCAGCGGGCTGGTGCTCGGCGTGCAGAACATGTCCACCGCCGACGGCGGGCTGGTCGTCCAGTGGGGCGACACCGGCACCGCCGACCACCTCTGGACCGCGCTCGTGGACACCGGCGGCTACCTGCGGCTGCGCAACGGCAACAGCGGCAAGGTGCTGGGCGTCGAGGGCGGCTCGACAGCGGCCGGCGCCCGGATCGTCCAGTGGGCCGACAACGGCACCGCCGACCACAGGTGGCGGCTGCGGCACGGCGGAGGCGGCTGGTTCCGCATCCAGTGCGCGAACGGGGGCCGGGTGCTCGGGCTCAGCGGCGGCTCCGGCGCCCAGGGTGCGCAGGCGGTCCTCGCCGACGACACCGGGGCCGCGCACCAGCGCTGGCGGTTCCTGTAGATCAGGCGGTGACGGTGGGAGCGGTCGGGCCGCTCCCACCGCCGCCGGGATCGGTCAGGGCGTCAGGGCGTCCGGGGCGGGAGTCCAGGTCGACTCGTCCCGCACGTCGTCGGCGACGGTGATCCCCTCGGCGATCCGCAGCAGCTCGGCCTGGGGCAGCCGGCCGCCGACGCCCTCGGAGCTGACCTGGACGACGACAGTGCCGTCGGCGCTCCAGATGTTGCAGAACCCGCCTCCGCGGGCCGCCCCCGGGTAGCACTTCGTCGCACCGGGCTCCGGTGACTGGTTGGAGCTGGTGCTCGGCGTGACGAAGATGTGGAACCCGTCCCTGATCCCGCCCTCGACCGAGTCGAACGGCGCGGTCAGGCCCGAGGTGCGCAGGGGCGGCCTGGTGTACGTCGCGCCGCCGTAGTCACCGGCGCGGGCGGTGGCGATGCCGCTCAGGCCGGGCATGGCGTGCGTGCCCACCTGGAGCGGCACGTAACCCCGCGGCAGGTAGCCCACCGTGAACGGCAGCGGCGCCGGCGTCGGCCCGGCCGGCTTCAGGCCCGCGACCAGGCCGCTCAGGTCCGCGAAGCTCGGCGTCGCCGCGTCGCCGGAGATCGACGTGACGGCCGCCCAGGCGTTGTGGGCGTACTCCCAGGCGAACAGCTTGTTGCCCGGATCCACCGGGTTGCGCGGGTCGAGGCCGAACGGCAGCGTCGCCTGCACCGCCCTGCGCCCGGCCACCGTGACGCTCCGACCGTCCTTGACCGCGGCCGGATCGAAGGCGCCGGGCCGGTAGACGGTCAGGTACGCCCACAGAGTCGGCTTCGCCCCGGCGGCCGTCCTCTCCTGCTCGAACGCCTCGGCCTCGTCCTGGCTGACGGGCTTGTCGTTCGAGGTGTGCCGGTCGGAGTAGACGGGGGCGATCTGGTACGCGGTCGACACGACGATCGGGTCCTGCACGTGCAGCGTGCCGGCGTCGTACCCGGTGAAGGTGAAGGTGAACGGCGAGGCGTCCGGCCAGGGGCTGACGCCCGGACGCGGCGCCTCGGACAGCGCCGAGGCGGTGCGCCTCGCGTCCAGGGTCGGCACCGTGATCGCGGCGGCGACCGCCACCGCGACGAGGCCCGCGGCGCCGGCTGTCGCGAACCGGTTCCGGCGGCGCCGCTCGGCGCGCCGCCCGGCCGCGACGATGTCGTCGACGGTACGGCCCATCGGCGGCTCGTCGCCGGTCACGGCGTCCACCAGTTCACGCAACTGCATTTGTCCACTCCTCCATCGGCCTGCCGGTGAGATTGAGGTGTTCGCCGCCGAGGGACTCGCGCAGCTTCGCCAGCCCACGGGAGACCTGGCTCTTGGCCGTAGTCAAGCGTCTATAGAAGCCAACAGGTCGGGTTTTTGACAATCGCATGGCTGACATCGGGCTCACGAGTTAGACAGGGCTGTACGCGTTGCTGGCGCGGGGGTGATCAGGGAATGTGCATGACGCGTGCCGTCCAGGATGACGCACCACTCCGCCTCCGCTTCCGCCGAGTTGGAGGTGCGCCTGATCATGCCGATACGGACGCACGACGTCGACTACTCGCATAATCTGGCCTGCTAGCGCTTCTGCCCCGCGTTATCAATTGCTCATGCTTTGCGATCACGCCTCCGGGTGCCGAGCCGCGCGGACACCCTCGTCATGGGAGCGCGATGTCAGACAGGAAGCCGTTACCCCTGGAACAACGCGGCAACCCGCCCCTCGTTCCCAGTCAACGAACCCCCGAGGACGCACCGTCTACAAGGACCTGGACCGCGCCGCCTGAACTCGTCGGTAGCACCTCGCCCATGCGTGTGGCCTTGAGCGCCTTGACTGGGGGAGAACATAGGTGCGCAATGCACCTTGCGGTTAAGTCGAGACCAGGACTTAAGCCTTCCGCTTGGCCGCGTCAGGACAAGCCGCCGGTCCCGGTGCGGCTCGTTATGGACGTATTGGACGCTGTGGAGTTCAACCGCCAACCGCTTGACGAGGCGCTGAACTCGGTATTTGCGAAGCAGCCGCTTCACGAAGGTCTAGCAACCTTCATTAAGCATGCCGCACGCAGTTACCTGTCGATGTGTGAGGCAGAGTCATCGATGCTGCCGGTCGCCCGCTGGTGGGTGGTCCAGCATGTCGATCAGGGTGTTCGCGAGCTGTGGGCTTGGGGCCGGCGTTACCGCTCGGCTGACGGTGCGGTGCGTGAACTGCGGCTGATTCGCCTCGCGAACATGCTAGAGCGACAGCGCAGCGAGGCCGAGGTGGCGGTCGCGGCCTACACGGCCGCGTACGGCCGTCCCGCGCCGTGGCCGGATGATTGGGAGAAGAAGTTCTTTGTCCGGGCACGCGAAGAGGTGTCTCGCGTAGTGGTCGCCGACATCGATCTCACCGAAGGTTTGAGAAGAGTCCTGTTCGACGGACCCATTGAGGATGCCGGCGCTCTTTACGAGCAGCATGGACGCCGCGCTGCGGTTCAGGTCCTTCATGGCCAGACGCGCCGCCCAGGCGGCGATTGTCTCAAATGCCGTCTCGTGCTGGCCTGTGACGAGGTGATGCGAGCTCCGGGACTGCTGGGACTGCGGTCGGACCGGCGAGCGAAGCTGCGCCAGGTGTCGATCACCGACTTGCGCTATTACAACGACTGCCCGGCCCAGCATTACCTGCAGACGTTGCGTCTGCCGAAGGTCAACGAGTACGCCACTCCGGCCCGGATCGGTCAGGCAGTTCATAGCTATTTGGAGACGCTGCACGCGAAAGCAAGCGGACCGTGCCAGCACGCGGACATGCCAGGTGACATCAGCTGGCCCGACCCGCGCTGGGAGCTCGACGCTGATGCAGCCGAGGCCGGCATGCGGATGCTCACGCATCACCCGTCCGTGTGCCCTCTTGAAGAGAGCACCTCAGACCTCAGGATCGAAGAGACCTTCGTCTTTCATGACACAGCTGCCCAGACGCTGGTGATCGCCAAGCCCGACCTCGTCTACCGCGACGACGGCGCCTGGGTGTGGCGCGAGACCAAGACCACCCGGCGCCGCCAGCGTGGTGGCGAGGATGTCTTCACAGAGTTCCCGCAGGTCGCACTCGCGACGGCCATCCTCGGGCGAGGCCTGCTCGGCGGACCCGTCGACGGTTCCCGAGTGGAGCTGGAGATTCTCCGGCCGGCCGGAGCGGATCTCATCATGGTCGACCCGTCAGATCCGCAGGAGCTCGATAAGGCGTACGCAGCCCTGCGGAAGATGGCGCAGCCGTGGCGCGGAGACATTACCTTCGCCGCGGTGCCAGGAGATAACTGTCGTACCTGTCCGGTAAGTAGGTGGTGTCCCAGCGCGGCGGGAACGGACCCGCCGCCGTCCTCTCAGGAGACCGCTCGTGGTTCTGACCGTGAACAGCCCGCCTGATCTGTCCACCTTTACCGGGGTGACGCTGCTGCGCATGGTCGCGACCGCTTTGGTCGACCTGTCGCGTCACGACAGGTCCCCGGACCCGATCTACTCGGACAAGGTGCAGAAGGCCTACAACCACCTGGTCCTGCAATGCCTGCTGCGCGAGATGGAGCCGCCGGCCAGCGTTGCAGGCATGGCGCGCTGGGCGGCGACCAGGCCGATCGGGCAATGGCCGTTTGACCTGCCGGCGGAAGCCGAGAACCTGGACGAGTACCTGGTCGACGCGCAGACCGGGGTCCCCACCCAGCGATGCTACGAGTGGGAGGTCTCAGGTCCCGATGCCGCGGCCGAGCTCTTCGAAAACGAGATCATCCGTACGGTCTTCGCACAGTGCGAGACGGCACGATCGCCACAGTCCTACACCGCGTTCCGGCGTCTTTTGATCGACAAGCCGGTCCTGACCGGTATCGACAAGGCGACGCTGATCGGTGAGCATCCCGAGCTGGGCACCGTTTTGGAGACGGTGAACCGGTGCTACGAGCCGGCCCCGGCCGCCTACCGAGGCACCGACGGACGCTTCGCTACGTGCGCACGCTGCCACTGCCTGCTCAAACCCGATGGGCGGTCCTGGCGGTGCGAGCTGGACCGCTGCCGCCGCGAAGCCCACGCCACCCCGAAAGAGTTCATCGACGATCGCTCGACCGGCGGGTTGTATTTACTGCGAGCGCCGCTGCGTATGTTCATCACCGGCCCAGGGCTGGCCGAGGTCGAGCTGGAACAGAAGCTCATCGGCAAGGGCCTCGTCCCGGAGATGTGGCCGGGCTGCGACGCCTACGACCTGAGGATCACGCTACCGAACCGGCAGGTTTGGGCCATCGACGTGAAAGACCGCGCCAACCCGGCCCTGCTCGGGCACAGCGCCACCCGGTTCCGGCCGGAGCCGCCGTACAACCGGGCCTTCCTGGTGGTGCCGCAGTACCGGTTCGACGACCGCGAGGACTACAAGATCGTCTTCGAGCATTTCTGCCCGCCGGAGGTCAAGGAGCAGGTGACCCTGCTCAGCGACAAGGCGTTTCTCCGCATGTTGACAACCACCCTGACCCGGCTGCGTAAGAACGGCTCTGCGGGAGGCGACGATGCGTGATCGCAGTAGCTGGCACGGCGACCTCGCCGGCGAATTCCGTGGCGCGTGGAAGGCACCTGCCGGGTTCGGCATCGGTGACCTGCTCGACGTAGAGCTGGCAATCTACCTCGGCACGCGGGTCATGCCGACCCGGCCGGTGCGCGACATTTGGACGTTGCTCAGCGGCTACCCCTATGAGGAAGTGTTCGGCGACGTACGCACCAGCGAAGCGCGGCTGATGATCCGGCGAGCCCGGCATTTCCTGTGGGACCGCAGCCGCCGCTACACCTGGCACAACTCGCTGCACATGTATCTCGATGTCGACATCACGCTGCGCGGCTACACGTTCGCGACCATTGACGATCTGCCCAAGGCGCTTGAGCCCACGCGCGCGCACGACCGCAGGGAGATCTATGAACGGTTGCTGACCCAGCCGCCTCCTCTGGAGCGGCGCGAGCTGCCCGTCGCCGGCGCCGGAGACCAGCTGTTCTACGTCCGCGACCAGCGCCACTCCGTGAACATCCCCGTCGAGCTGATCGGCCTCAAGCCCTGGATCGGGCATGACATCGGGGCGGCGCCGGCAGGCAGAGGCGAGCCGATCACCGTCACCATGACCGAACTGGAAGCCGCAGCTGATGCTATGGACGCCCTGGAGGTCGCCGCCAACGCCGCGGATCTGGCAGAGAACCGCACGCCGCGCAAGCTCAACGATTGGAAGAAGCGTCTACGGCGGGTCGAGTTGCTGCTGCGCGACGAGGCCGCCGGGGCGTTCCAGACCCATCCCCGGCTGCGCATCGACAGGCTGATGAACCTGGTGGGCATGGTCGGCGCCGGCAAGTCCACGATTCGCGACATTCTGGCCTTCCAGCTCGCCACCCGCGAGCGCCCGGCCGACCGACGCCGGACCACGATCGTCGTGGGTGACGTCGCCGAAGTGCTGACCATCACCGAGCAATTTCGCCGCCTCGGCGTGCACGCCGCGCCGATCCTGGGAAAGTCCACCCTCGAACGCAACATTCAGCGGTTGCACCGGCGCAGCGAGTCTGCCAGACAAAGCATGCTGAATCATGACAACCCGGGTTTCGCGCACCTGTCGAACGCCTGCCCGCTCGACGCCTTACGGGGGTTCGAGGCACGTCGGGCGCTGGCGATCACCGCTGCGCCATGCACCGCTTTGTACAACGCTGACGATGTCGAGAAGGCCGAGATCGAGCACGACGATCCCGACTCCGCCAGCACGAGGTTCCGGCGTCGCCGTAAGCCAGCCAGGCCGAAGCGTCACGGATGCCCGTTGTGGACTGCTTGCCCGCGGCATAGTGCCGCCCGCGACCTGGTCGACGCGCAGATCTGGGTCGCCACGCCGGCATCGCTGGTGCACAGCCGTGTGCCCGACCATCTCAACGACGAGAATATGCGCTACCTGGAGCTGGCCTGCCGCCGCAGCGACCTGATCATCGTCGACGAGGCCGACCGGGTACAGATGCAGCTCGACACCGCGTTCGCGCCGGCGGCGACGCTGGTGGCCCGTGGTGCGCAGTCGTGGCTCGACGAGGTCGGCAAGCACAAGCTCACCGAGCTGGCCGCGCAGGGCCGGCTGCAGTTGTCGAGTGACGAGATCGACGATTGGAACAACGCGCTCAACACGGTCATCACGGCCACCGACCGGATCTACTCGATGCTGATCAACGACGAGCCGCTGCGGCGATGGATCACGCAGGACTACTTCAGCGCGATGACCTTGCACCAGTGGCTGATCAATGAGTGGTTTCCCGAGCTGCGCAGGCGCAATCGCGACGATGACGAGAATGTCGTGGCCCCCGACGAGGACAAACTTGCTTCCCAGCGGGCCGAGCTCCAGCGTGTCGACACCGTTCTCGGCAGTTTCCGCGACTCGCCGCTGACCCCGTTGCGCGGGAGTGGTCCCGAGGATACGACCACGGACCTGGTCAACGCGCTCGTGGCGATGGCGACGGAGTTGCTGCACGCCCCCCGCGGGGTATTCGTTCGCGAGTTCAGCCGTGAGCGGCTGAAGAAGTTGCTGCGCCAGCTGGTCCCGAACAACGCCTCAGTCGCCGGTGACCTTGACGCCAACCTGCACCGCTTCGAATTCACCCTCGTGCTGGCGGTCCTGCACGATCGTCTTGACCGCATGACCATTCTGTGGCCTCGCGTCGAAGCTGCCCTCAACCTGGACTCGACCTCCAACGTGCTGTCCCGCCGGCCGCCCAAGGACTACATGCCGGTGGTTCCCGAATCCCCCATGGGTAACGTGCTGGGCTTTCAGTTCCAGGCCGGCGACCGCAACGAGGACGGCGATCAGAGCGGTGAGCTGCGGTTTTTTCGCTGCAACGGTGTCGGCCGCGAGCTGCTGCTGGAGCTGGCCGACATCCCTGCCGTGGACAACCGGCCCGGCCCGCATGTGCTGTTGATGTCGGCCACCAGCTGGGCCGGCACCTCCAGCCGCTACCACCTGCACGCCCAGGTTGACGCCGTGCTGCGGCCCCACGAACACGAGGTCGCCGCCATCAAGAAGAGCAATTTCCGCAAGCTCTTCCTCTACCCACCCGGCGTCACCACCGCCCTGCGGCTGTCCGGCACCGACCCTCGGCAGCGTCCCGCTCAGCTCGAGCAGATGCTGCACCAACTGGCCGTACCTGACCGCAGCCTGACCGGCGCGACCTCGCTGCTGCAGCAGGAACTGGACGACATCGACGACCCACAACGCCGCAGGATCCTGTTGCTGGTCGGCAGCTACGCCGAGGCACACCGTGCCGGGCACTACCTCAACAACCTGCCGGAATGGACCGGCAACGTCACGGTCCTGGTATCCGACGACACCGACCTCGACCACTCCTGGAGCAACCTGCCCGCCGACACCCGCCAGCTGCACCTTCGCCGCGGCGAGCTGGCCAAGTTCCCCGACATCGGCGGGCAGTTGCTGATCGCGCCGCTGCTGGCCGTCGAGCGCGGGCACAACATCGTGGTTCCCGGCGGTAAAGCCGCCATCGGCAGCGTCTACTTCCTCGCCCGCCCGCATCATCGCCCTGACGACATCTCCCTGGCCACCCAGGCAATCAACGACTGGGCGGTCCGCCAAGTCCGCGGCCCAGGCCGTCGCTTCACCCAGACCGCTCTGGCCGCCGGCAGCCCGGACGACGCCGGACTGCGCTTTCGGGCCGAAGCCGCCCGCAAATGGCACCGCTTCCTCACCCGTCGCCTGTCCTGGACCAGCCTGCCTCCCGATGAGAAGTCGGCCTTTACCTGGGATCAGCTCGTGGTCATCTGGCAGGTCATTGGACGACTCGTGCGCGGAGGTGTCGCCGCCCGCGTCTACTTCGTCGACGGAGCCTTCTCACCCCGCGAGGCCGGCTTCACCGGAGACGACACCCCAGCGACCAGCCTGCTCGCCAGCATGCTGCACGAACTCGCTCCCTATTTCGACCCCGAGTCGGCGCAGACGACGATCGACCGATCGCTGGTGCAAGCCCTCTACGACCCGCTCTACCGCGCCCTGCGCGACATGAACTGACCGCCCACGCTCGGACCGGTTCAGAAAGGCCCCCGATGCGCTACGACCGCACGCAGACCGCAGCCTTCGTGGCAGCAGGCGATCTCAAAATCCCGCTGCACACACTTACCTTCCCCATCTCTTGGCGCCGCCCTATCCTCGACCTGCGCACCGCCGGTTGGCGCGAGGAATCACGCGCACGCGCCCAGCAGGTGCCGATCGGGCGCCTCAACGCACTGATGCGCACCGTCGCCCCCGATCTGGTCTCCACCGCTACCTGGGCAACCCTTGATGAAGACAACCCCTGGCTGTTCGCAGCAAAGCCGTTCCCGCCGGCGATCATGCGGACCTTCATCAACGCCTGGCTGTATGACCTGCCCACCACCGACGACGGCAAAGCGCTCGTGATGCCGACAATCAGGAAACTGGACTCGGGCACCCTGCGATGGACGCAGAAGACCGTCGACCTGCTCGCCCACGAGCTCTCCGATGGCAACACCGCCGTCCCTCAGCCTCACCTGTTCAGCCTGCTGCCTGACTACGCCGCAGCTAAAATCGCTGGCCAGTCATACCAGCATGGCAGCAGATCCATAAGGTTCCGGCAGGTCGCGGCGAATCCCGCCAACGGCTACGCCGAACTCGTTTCTTGGCCGCCGCTGGAACACCACACCGGCAGAGGTAGCAACATCCGGACCTGGTACTACAGCGCCACGATCAAGATCGCGCTGCGTACAAAGGCGTTCGACCCCACCCTGCGACTACACGTCGACACCGGCATCCGCCGCTGGACCAGCGGCGAGCTACACACCAAGGGCCGCTGGGGAGCTTCTACCCTCCTACAGTCGACCAGCCCCTTCGTAGTCGACGCACCGACATCCCAGAAATTCGCGGTCGCCCACCTGATCTGGGACCGAGACACCCGGGAAATGGGCTGGCGCAACGGCGGCACCGAACAGATCCTCAACCGGATCGGCGCCGTGGACAATCTCCCGGCTGCCGAGCAGCTCGCCGGTAAGTCAGACGCCTGGATCCTCGGCCGAGATGGCGTCACTGCCGCCGTCACCTACCACACCACCATGCGCGGCCCTGACCACCAGGTCGGCACCGGCGTCATGCCAGCCGAACGCAGCCGCCTCATCCGCTGGATCGGCCAGTGCCTGCAGCCCGACTTCGACCTCGACCAGCCCCTGACCCGCGTCCTCATCGGCGGCAAGGCAAGCCGAAGCCTCAGCAAGCTCGAAAGCGTCCCCAAAGACAAGAAGGACCAGACCGACGCTGAGCGCACCCAGCTCGTCGAGAGGCAGGAAGCCGCCAACGCCGCAAACGCTGAAATCTCGAAGGCGAACGCGCTCGTCCGGCGCCAGCAACTGGCCGCCGCGGTCGACGGCCGGCTCTCTGTCGTTTTGCTCTACCAGGGCGACGGCAAGGGAATGCGCGACCGCCTGCTCGCTGCCGTCGAACGACTACTCGACCTGCCTCATCAGCAACCCGCCAGCAACGACACCTGGACATGGAAGGTCGGAGACCTCAACCTCACGATCTACGCCCGCCCCCTCGGCAGGCTCGGCGCAGCGCTCGGCGAGGGCTCCGTTCCCAGGCGCGGCCGGAAGCACGACGAAGCCGTCGACACGCACCGGAAACTCGTCGCCTCCGCGATGAAGGACCTGGCCGAAGAAGTCGATGACACCCTGCAACTCGCCCTCATCGAGCTCGACGGTGCGAAGGCCTTCAACGCACGCACCACCGACCCGAAATTCGCTATCCGCATGGGCTGCGCCGACGCCGGCATGGTCAGCCAGTTCATCCGCCCCGACGAGTTCCCCGGCAAAGATCTCGACAAGGAAGAGGCCAGCAACCAGCACCGGGCCGAAGCCGCCTGGGACGACTGCCTACGGCAGCTCGGCGTCCGATTCGTCCCGCAGCACAAACTCAAGAGCGCCATCCCCGACGACCTCGAGCAGCTGGCATTCTGGGTCGTCAAAAGGCGCAACGACGACACCAACACTCACCAGATCTTCGTCCCGATCGCCGTCCTGATCCGGCCCGGCCAAAAGCACATCATGGGCAAAGCCGAAGGTATGGCCGACTGGGTGCCCTACCCGACCCTGCTCAAGACCCTGGCCGGCACGAACTACCACGCCAGCCCTGCCAAGGAAGAGGAACAGAAGGAGCGGCTCGCTGCCTTCATCCGAAGTACCCTAACCCGGTTCCGAAACACGCAGATCCTCATCGTGACTGAAGCCCATAACATCCGGTATCGACTCACCACGGTGCAGAACGCTCACATGCTGCCCGACCACCTCCAGCTCGGCGAATTGCGACCTCAGAAAATCAGCCTCTTCGGCAAGAAAATGAGGCTGGTACGGATCTGCGGCAACGATCGCCTCGAAACCCCCGAGTCATGGGCTTTCGAGGCCGACAGCATCGGCATCTCCGACGGGCTGTGGCGACACGACGACGGAACCGGAAACACCGAGCAGACGCGCGTCTATTACAGCACGGTCGACAAGCCGGCCACCCACAGCTCCATCGTCATCGACTTGGCCAAACTTACGCCTCATTACAAGGAGAACCCGGCAAAGGCCGATGCTCCCGATCCCTCAGAGGGCCGTTCTCCCGACGGAAAGCTAGAAGTCGCGAGGAACTATCTCGACCCTTCTAAAAACGCCTGGAACGCGGAACTACTCGAGTTCGTCGTCGCCGCTCACCCCCAAGGTGAAGACCCTGCAAACTGGGCCGGGTTTCTACACCAGCAACGCCACTGCTTTGACGACTACCGGGCAGCCCTCAGCAGGCCCCTGATCATGCACGTCGCACGACTCACCAACCAATACGCCCTACCCGCCGACGACACGCTCGAAGACGACGGCGACAACATCGATGATCAACCCGAACCCGAAGGCGATGTACAGCTCACCTTCGACTTCGAGCTCTGAAGACCCTCTCGGAACGCAGGCGGACGGGCTGGGCACCTCCTCACTCCGTAGGAGGTGCTCAGCCTGGCCAAGCACCGACGGCCAGTGCCCTGGAGCCAGATCAGACCACCCCCTCATATTTTGTCGAGCGGATCCCCGACCCCAAGCCCGGATGGAAGGACGTCCTCGATGCCACCCGGCGTGAATACCGCATCCGTCAGATCGCCGCAGTGGTCCGATCCAACCCGGCAACCGCGGTCGCGACGCTCAAGCGACTCGGCTACGAAGTCCGCAACCCAGACGGCGGCCTGCTCTCCAGCCTGCGGAAGCTCACGCAACAGCTGAGTGTGAGGTCAGGAGGTGGGGCCCTCCTCCATCGCGCCCAGGTTCGCTGCCCCCATCTGGGCCCACCGCGTGCTTTCATAAGCCATGCAGTCGGTGCCACCTGACGTCCTCTCCCGGCTCGATCTGGAAGGAGCCACACGCCGAGAGGCAAGTGCCGAGGAACCGTTGATACCGTCGTCGCCGGGCGCTACCGAACTGAACGAACGCGCTCCAGAGTTCGCGTCGTGGCTCGCCGGCCAACTCCAAGCCGGACTGACGCCTTGCCGCGGTCTGGTCGTCGCGGTCGCCAAACCCGAGACCGGCAGCAGGCCGGTTGCGCTCTGGGGTTTCGCCGAGCGAGTGACCTACCGGGCGTTAACCGATCTCCTCATGGCCGAGGCCAAACACGAGGTGGACCGCTCCAACGAGGGATACCGGACGTTCGCCTACGCGCCGCTGGCGTACGCCCAAACTCGGGGCAACCGGGTAGACGCCAACAGCCACAGCGAGTTGTCCTGGCCGGATAACGCGGTCGTCCAATACGTCGTGAAAGCCGACCTCGCGTCGTTCTACGACTACGTCGACCATGACATCCTCGCCCGCGAACTACTCCTCCGTACCGGGGACCACGCCACCATCGAGTGTCTGCTCGAACTCCTGCTCGAAGTCCAGCGCAGGCGTTACGGACTTCCTCAGCTGCTCGAGCCCTCGGATCGGCTCTCCGACCTGTACGCGAGCCGGGTGCTGCGCGCGCTGCGTCGCAAGCAGTGGGCTGCGTGGCGGTTCAACGACGACTTCCGAATCGCGACCGACACGTTCGAGGACGCCAAACGAGCGCTTGACGATCTGGCAGCAGCCGCCCGCGACAACGGGCTGACGCTCAACGAATCCAAGACCCGCACACCATCGTTCCGCGCCTACTGGGAGGAGAATGAGGTACCCGAGTACGCCGATGATGACGACGACAGCGACCCGCAGTGGGCGCTCGACACGCTCAACTCGACCGTGACCCCCCGCGACCTGCCAACGAGCACGGCTGCTGACCACCAGATCAACCTGCACGAGGCCGACCGTGCCGCGATCCGCGCCATCCGGAGTGCCCTCATCAGGCTGTCGGATCCCGCAGAACGACGGGCCGTCGACGTGATGCCGAAAGTGGTGAATGTCGTCGCCTTCGCCGCGTCCACGACACCGTATGTACTCCGCTATCTGAAAGCCATGGCCAACCTCGACCGTCCTGCAGTGACCCGCACCGTTACGGCGATCGCTACGGAGGTCAGCCTCAGCGACTGGCAGCGGCTCTACCTGCTCCGCGCTATCCGCGAACTCGGCCTGATGGATGTGGAACCTTTCACCGCTTGGATCATGGCCAACCGTGCGCAACGGTACGAGCCTGTCGTACGCGCCGAGGCCGCACTTGCCCTCGCAGACGCGAACAAGATCGAGCCGCAGGAGGTCGTCCGCGCCCTCGACGAGGAGCCGTCCTCATTGGCAACCTGGTACCTGGTTGCGCTACGACGCCTGCACCACCACGGAGCTGTATCGCAGGAAACCAACGATGCCGTTCGCGACGAAAGCGGCCTACACGCGACGATCCTGGCCCGGACGTGACACCAGAGCCCGTAACACTCGAGATCACCGAAAACGCTCTCGAAGAGCTGATCACCACCTACGCACGACACACCGCCACAGCAGCCGGCCGTCTACGTGACCGACCCCGCCACCGCGTCAACCTCGACAGTGACGCTGCGTCAGCCGACCGTGCTGCCTGCTGGCTCCGGTTGGTCAGCATCGTCGAGATCTACACCGAGGCACTCCTGACACATCTCGCCGGTGAGGCTCCTGGCCGAGCGCCCGGCGGCTGGAGCGACGTCATCGGTCTCCTGCGGCGGCGGCACAACATCGACGTGGCTGACATCCCGGCGTGGGAAAGCCTCGAGGCATGCTTTCTCGTCCGCAATGCAGTCGCTCATGGTCTCGGACGCTTCACAGCAAAGCAGCTCGAGAGAGAGACTCCCCGCAAGATGCGCGTCATCGGCGTGCCAGTACGCGACGGCATGGTCGTCATCACCGCGACCTCCCTGGCCCACTGTCTCGAAACCTGCCGCGAATTCATCACCAAGCTGGACACGCATCCTCAGGTCACCGCCGAGGCGATCACCGCGCCCGCCGCCACCGACGCCCGGGCCAAACACTGAACGGACAACGGCACGATGCCGAGTGGTGCCGAGGCCTCGCCGCCGCACAACTCCCCACGTGAACGGGAGGGCGCGGATCGGGGAATGTCCGCTGCGGACGATGGAGCGTCTGCCCTCTGGACTCATCTGCCGGCGCCTGCGGTAACTCCAGTCAGGCCCGGTTCCGCACCTGCTCGCCACCCCGTAACTGGCTCGATCACCGCACAGCAGAATGTGGCGCTGCCTGACACCGCCGTTGCGACTCGTTCAGTCGGCCGCTCCACTTTGTCCCCGGCCGGGGAAGGCTGGACGGACTGCGAATGCTCGACAAGGAGATTCGCTGCAAGCTCCGATCACTCCAGCGAGAAGCCCCATTCATCCCACGACCATGGCCACGGCGCATCGGGATTTTCGTTGAGTGGCGCCGAGAGGACTGCCGCCTCAGTCTCTGGGGTGAGTCCGGTTGGACGCACTGGGGCCTCACCACCGAACTGGCGGGAGAAAATTTTCGCCAGACGGAAGTAATCAGCGAACGGCCGAACCTGAGGATCCTCCCATCCCAGCCTGATCAAGAGGTAGGCGAGCAGTGATCCAACCGCCGGCCTGCTGGTATCAGGTAAGAAAGAGCCGACGAAACAATGCAATGGTTCAGGCACCTCACTTGGATCGCCACCCAGCTTATGCCAGCTGGCCGCTGCCATATGTGTAAGGCGCGTCGACTTCAATGTTACGCATGTGTTTGCGACGCAAACTAGGTCGAGGAACTCCCGCGCGTGCAAGGCGTGCTGCCCGGTGCCCGTCACCACATATTCATTGATCTTCTCGACGGCGACGTGATCACTGGACCATCCGTGAGCGTGCGCCAGTACGCCGTATACGATCGGGCTGACAAGCTCTTTGTAGGGCGTTCCTTGACGCGGGGCCGCCATACGTGCGATCTCTGCTGCCGTCTGGGTCGCTTCCTTGATATGTGCAGCCGTCAAGGTGAGCTTACATTCGAAGGCTGCCGCTACGCCGGAGGTCACGTACAGCTTCTTGTCGAGCAGCTTGCTGGGATAGCCCGGACGGAGTACGACCACGTCCACCTGCCTGCTCGCGGCTCCATCATGAGCGAGGATGCGGCCCTTCGTGCGTACCTGGTAGCTGCTCGGCAGCCATTCGCGCAGTAACCGAGCCCAGTTCTCCTCTCCCTCGTCGCCGGCAGTCCCTGGATCCTCGGTGGCGCGTAGCCGGATGCGTTCGTACTCGCTCGCCATCTCGCTAGTGGTTTGCTCGATCCAGGTGTCGAGCTCGTGTGGGCGGTGGGGGTTCGTCACGGAGAAAGAGTCTCAGTCTCCGCGTGGGACGGCCAGTTGCTATTGGCCGGCAGGACGGGTAAGGCCCTCCTACTTGGCGATACGACCGAGCGGATTGACAGCAGCACTGACAGCAACGGCCTCGGAGCATGAGGCACGGTTAGCGGCACCTGCGGAAGCATGGCCAGCCGCGGCCACGGGGGGCATGGACCGTTCCTGAGCCTCGAAGCGGGACAGGTGCAGTTGGGCGGCGACCGCGACTGCGTCGGTTGGTCCCCTGACGGTGCTTGGCGGCGATCAGGTTGTCGTGCGGAGTTCGAAGAACGCCGTCAGGTTAGGGTTTCGTCCTTGGTAGGTCACACGGTGTAGCTTCGATTCGCCTGCGCCCTGCCAGCTGTCGATAGGGGTCAACATGCGTGAGATTCTGCGTCGGTCGGTACGGGCGATCCTGTGGGACGAACGTGATCAGCTCGTATTGATCAAGAGGACGAAGCCCGGCCAAGCGCCTTACTGGACTGCGCCCGGTGGCGGCCTTGAACCGACTGACGCATCCCTCGATGCAGCCCTGCGACGTGAGCTGCGCGAGGAGTTGGGCGCGGAGGCAGAGCGGCTTAGCCAGGTGTTCCTCTTCAGCTCGCCGTCAGGCGAGGGAGTGTCCGTACAGCACTTCGTCTCCTGCCGGCTCGCCCGGGTCGACGAGAGCGCTCGTACGGGTGCAGAGTTCACTGATCCGGGTCGTGGTGGCTATGCCCTGGACCGGGTGGCCGTCGACCGCCTTCCTGAGGTGGATCTGAAGCCTGAGGCTCTGAAGGAGTTCATCCTCGCGAACGCCGATGCTTTGCTATCGGAGTTCAGCTAAGGCGGGCCAGATCCCTGCCGGTGCGAGCGTGAAGCGGCGCGCGGCTTGGAACACGTCCTGGGGGCGGCTCGCTCCGGCGGTGATCGCTGCGACCGCGCCGATGAACACTCGGTGCGAGACGATCAATGCTGTGTTTCCTTCACGCACGTGTCCGAGAATCGCCGAGGCGGCCGTCGCCCGTTCGTAAAGCGCTGTAAGGCTCTCGCCGCCGGCCAGGGCCGAGTCCGAGTCGCGGAGCCGGTCCGTGCGCCAGGTCCGGTACTCGGCTGGGTAGTTTTCCGGTCCTTTGCCGAGGACGCAGTCGGGGGCGCGCCACTCGGCGTACAGCGGGTTGGGAGCGGCGAGCGGCACGCCGAGCAGCGCAGCCAGGATCTCCGCGCTTGTGGCGGCGCGCGGATGCGGGCTGGTCAACACGATTGCAGGCCGGACACCGCAGTCACGAAGTGCGCGGGCGGTGGCTGCAATCTGTGCCGCGCCGCGCGCGGTGAGGGGCGTGTCGGGTCGGGCATGGGCGTGGGGGCTGGTGATCCCGTCGAGGCTGGCTCCGTGGCGGATCCAGAGGGTCGTCATGACAGGTGCCAGCCGCCGTCGACGTTGATCGCTTGGCCGGTGATGAAGCCCGCTTCCGGGGTGGCCAGGAAGGCGATGGCGGCGGCGATATCCGAGGGTTGACCCCGTCGTTTGATGCATTGTCGGTCGAGCTGGCGTCCGACCATGGCCTCGTGATCGGGTACGACGCTACGTTCTGCGGGGACCTCGATCGAGCCGGGCCGCACAGTGTTGACGGTGATGTTGTGGGGACCGAGTTCGCGGGCGAGCGCGCGGACGAGTCCTTCCAGGCCGCTTTTCGCGGCGATGTAGCCGGCGAGGTCGACGCGTCCGATCTGGGTCATGACTGACGAGACGGCGACGATGCGGCCGTATTTGTTGCTGACGAAGGCTGGTGTGGTGGCGCGGATCGCGGCGGCGTGCGTGACGAGGTTGAGTTCGAGCTGGTCGCGAAGGACGTTGAGGTCCGTCCGGCTCCACGGGATGCGGGGGTACGCGCCGGCGTTGCTGATCAGGACTGCGAGTTGGGTGGCGTGTTGCTCGATACTGGTGCGGAGTGCGGTCTGGGTGTCAGCGGCGGTCAGGTCGCCGGTGACGGTGTGGGTCTGTGCGCCGTGGTGGCGGGCGGCCTCGACGACCGCAGCGAGGTTGGTGTCGTCGTTCAGGTGGGTCAGGACGAGGTCGAAGGTGGCTGACAGCCGGGCGGCGATGGCCGCTCCGATGCCGGTGCCTGCTCCGGTGATGACGGCGATGGGGCGGCTCATGAGGGCGGCTCCGCTGGCGTCTGAGTGGTGAGTCCGAGGATCTGCTCCAGGGCGGCGTCGGGTGCGTAGAGGTCGGCGAGTAGGCCCAGCGACAGAGCAGCGTCGCGGGGTTCCAGTAGCTGTAGTGGGTAGACGGCGAGGATCCGCATGGCGAGGTACGGGCGTATCCAGGTGAGCAGGTCGGTGGCGGCGGAGAGTGCGAGCGGCCGGGCAAGCGTCGTGAGATATCGGGTGATGGCTTGCTGCCGGGCCGGCGATGGTTGGTGCTCATAGTCGATGCCGACGGCTCGGTGGGAGAGTCTTCTGAGCCGAACGGTGGGCTCGACAGCTTCGGCGAGTGACCTCCTGTGGTCGGCGTAGGCGCCGGGGTTGTAGTGAGGGACGAGCCAGGCGCCGTGCAGTCTCTGGTACCACAGGAAGCAGGCGATCTCGCCGGGGAGGGCGTTGAGGCCTGCGGTGTCGTAGTCGAACCAGACGGGCTGGTTGTCGGTGTCGAGGCCGATGTTGAAGTCGGTGGGGTCGCCCTGGGTCATCGCGGCCCAGACCTGCTCGTCGGGCTGGAAGGCGTCGCGTAGCTCGCTGACGAGGGCATGGAGGTCGAGCCGTCGGGGCTGTCCGTTGACCATGAGGGTGGTCTCTCGCAGCTCGGAGGGTCGGAGACCGTCGGCGTCGGCCAGTTTGAGCACGATCGGGTCGTGACCGTAGTAGTGGTCCAGCCTGCCGCGGGGCTGGACCCGGTCGCGGTAGAGCTTGCTGTTGGTGCGCGAGGCGGGGACGCGGCAGATGGTCGCGTCGATGGTTCGGCGGTAGTGCTGGAGGATCGCTTCGAGCCCACGATCGAGGTTGGCCGTGCTGTCTCCGTCGGTCGATGTGAGAGCGTCGAGGAGGAGGCCCGTGTCCGGGAGATCGGGTTGGTGGCGGTCATAGAGGGTGAGGGTCCAGTGCCCGATGCGGTGTTGGGAATGCAGCCCTGGTACCTGGTAATGGTGGCGGATTCGTTGGTATCCGGCGGCTTCGGCGGCGGCCTCCACGGGGTTCGGGTTCACTTTGGCGAAGAGGCGGTGCGGGCCGATGTCGAGGTGGAACGTGCGGTTCATGGTGAAGCGGCGGTAGCGGGCGACCCGGATCATCGAGGCCACCAGCCGGCGCGCTGCCCCGCGAAATCGGCTATGTCCTTGATGGGGATGGCGCGAAGGTCGCTCGCGGTTGACCAGAGAGTGTCGTCGTAGCAGTCCCGCACGGGACACGCATCGGCGACCGACATCAGGTGCGAGAACGGGGTGGCCACCGCGTGGTGGTGTGGCGATCCGGTGATCCACTTGGCGTAGCCGTGCCGTCCGTAGAGGCCGACCACGTGCGGCTGGGTGCCGTCCGGTCGGATGGTGAGCGCGGCGAGATGGGTCAGGCCGGTGTCGTTGCCGATGACCAGCTCGGCGGTGGCGAAGAGGTCAATGCAGTCGACCGCCGTTGGTCCGTGAAGTACTTCGATCTGACCTACGAATGCCGGAGGTTGGTGGCCCGGTGGTGTCACCAGGCTGAAGCGCCAGGCGCCCGAGTGGCGGGCCCTCAGGTGTTTGGCGAGGGCGGCGAAGTTGTCGATGCCGTAGTCCTTGCGGTCGGGGCGACTCGTCGTGGCCACGAAGACCACGTGGAATGGGTCTGGCGCTGCGACGGTCGACCGGAACCTGGGGCACGGATCACCGGATGCGGGGAGCCTGGCGCCGAGGGTCTGCTCGATGTCGAGGTAGTAGCGCATCGGCAGCGCCGCATGGACCTCGACAACGTCGACGTCGACGAGGTCGAGCAGCGTCGGAGGCGATTCCGGTACCGCGTCGAATTCCAAGGCGTTATCGCTGCTCCGCGTGCCCAGTTGGTGCCCGTCCCCGTACGTGACCGTGACTGGAAGGGTGCACCGGGCGATTAGGTCCGCCCGCCTGCCGGCGTACTCCAGTGTTTCGAACTGATCGTGTGTGGCGTCGTGAAGTGCCCGAGCCATGGCGAGGCCGAGCAGCAGGTCGCCGAGTCCGCGAGAGCCGAAGTCGACGCGCCACCCGGTCTCACGTACCGCGTCGAGCCGTGCCCGTCGCGGCGGGATCTCTCCGTTGGCTCGTCGATACGGCAGGAGCCGGCCGAGCGGCGCCTGTTCACGTCGGACGAGGTACCGCCCGCCGCGGTGGCACACCGGTTTCTCGACGAGGGTCACAGCGTTGTCAGTACGCACAGCGGGACCCCGTTGCGTTCGAGTAGTTGCCGGCCCTCGCCAGCGGTGTCTTCGACGAGGCAGAGCGCGCCGGTGATGTCGGCGCCGGCCGCGCGAAGCGCCTCGACGAGATTGGCCAGAGTGAGTCCGGTGGTGATCTCGTCGTCCACGATGAGGACGCGCAGTCCTTCGAAGTCGCCGTAGGCGAAGACCTCAAGACGCCGGGCATGCGGTTCGTGGAACACGAGCTTCCCGGGTAGGTCGAGGTTGACTTTCCAGGCGAGCCGATACTGGCTACCACTGGCCCAGGCCACCGCGATCGTCGGCACGATGCCGCCGGCATCCAGGCCCAGGAGAACATCGTGCGGCCGGTACGCCGGGTGCTCGCACCACCGCTTCCACAAGCTGCGTCCCGTCGCCAGGACCTGTTCCGCGCCCACGTCGGTGCGGATGCCATCAAGGCCGTGGACGACGCGGATCGGACGAGTGGTGTCTCCCACCCCGAGCCGGGTCACCCGGTCGGCGTGCAGAACCTCGTCAAAGGCGGTGGTCATCGAAGATCTGATCCTTCCGTCTGGAGCGTGTTGGACGCGACCGAGCAGCCGAGCACGTCGTGGTAGGTGAGGATTTTGGCGGCGGCCCCGCGGACCCGATGGGAGAGAATTTCGTCCTGTCGCCACCGGTCGCCACTGACCTCGGCCACCGCCGGGAGGTCGATGTCGGCGTCCGGATGGCTGGTGGTGAAGGCGAGACGAACCTCCTCGCTGGCGTCGAGGTCCACCCCGTCGGCGCGCAGGATGATTTTCATGATCAGCACGACGTGCTTGTAGACAGCGCGGACATCGGGCTCAGGGTTCGCGGCGAGTCGCCGCAACACCATCGCCACGAGCGGCAGCTCGCTGCGTGAGGCGCGGTCGTCGGTTGGTGCGTCGAAGGCGTTGAGGACGAGGTCGCTTCGGCGGTAGAGCAGGCCGCAGCCATCGCGGGCTATCTGCCGCACCGCGTGCAGTACTCGGGGTGGGACCAACCCGGCGAGCATCTCCCGGGTGGTGAACGACGACAGCGCGATCTTCTCCCCCGCCGGTCCGCTCTGGGGTACACGCCTGGTCTGAAGCCAGCGCAGCGGCAGCGTGTCGCGTACGACAAGTAGGTCGATGTCGCTCCATCCCGATTGCCAGCCCTGATGGGCGAGGCTCCCCGTGGCGGCGACGAGCGCGGTCTCAGAATCGGTCAGCCTGGCGACGCAGTCCGCGAGTACCGCTTGCAGCCCCTCCGGGATGGCCGTGTCCGCACGCGGCGGAACCCTGGCCCCGGACCTGCGGTGAGCAACTTCTGTAACCGCCCTCTTCAGCGCGGCCAGGCTGCGGCCGTTGTCGATGACCGTGTCGGCGATTGACGCGATGCGGTCTCCGCCCCGGCTTCGCTTGATCGCGTCGCGGGCGGAGAGCGACTCCATGGCCTCGGTGGCGCGCTGCGCGCGAAGCCCGTCCGGAAGGCGGAGGAACACAATCTCGCAGCGCTCCCCCCAGATCCTGCGGAGATGTGCTGTGGCGTCGAAGCGGTGCGCGCTCTCCAGGCTGATCCGGTGCGAGCCCGGGTTCAGCGCGGCGAATCGAAGGATCTCCTCCGTGAGCATCTGCGCCTGGGTCAGCTCGCCCCATTCGCGATACGGATCGGCCACCCCGAGCCGATCGGCGGCGAGCTGCATGAGGTAGCCGATCTTCAGCCGGGTGGCTGTGTGCTCCGTGCGGAGCAACTCGCCGACCGTGCTCTTGCCGCTCTCGGACATACCAGCGAGCACCCACAGGCGCTGGATCCGGTCCGGCGGCAGCGGAACGACGGGCACGTCGAGCTGCGTCAGCGCCTCACGGATTTCACGCTGCACATCAAGGAGTGGGCGGTCCCCGCGCACCACGATGGCCTCGTACTCCCCGCCATCGACTTGTAGGCCGATCGCCTCGGCCAGTCGCCGCTGGTACTCGATGTAGCGTTCGGTGGTCGGCACAGGCTCACGTGCCACGGCGTGGTGCGCCTCGACTACCGGCTGGTCGCTGTGGCGCAGTAGCAGGTGCAGCTCACGGCGCGGCGCGGGGGCGTAGCGACGTGCTTTGGTCTCGACTTGCGCGAGCGCCTCGGTGGTGGAGATGCCGTCCTTGATCGCCGCTGTCGCGGCGCAGGTCGCCACAAGCATCGGCCAACCTCGGTCCTCCAAAGCCAAGGGGCCGCCACCGCCGCACCGCGCGGCGTGGGAGCTGAAGACAAGGTCGATGTGTTCGTCGGTGGTGCTGTCGACGAACCACCACTGACTGAAGTCTCGTCGCGACACCTCGGCCCATCGCCGGTCCCACCGATCGACTGTCCCGGTGAACTCGACATCCGGCATCGCCGACGCCAGCCAGCGGGCGTTCGTGGTCTTGCCGACGTTGTCGGCGCCGTTGAGGGTGACGGCGGTCCTCATCGCGGCTCCCGATAGCTCTTGAGCGTGCGCCAGTGAGGAATGCGGCGGCGACCTTCATGGATGTCGAGCACAAGGGTGTCGAAGGCTTCGGTGAGTTCGGTGAACTGCTGAAGCGCCAGCGAAGGATCGACGTCGCTCGGGTCCAGCTGGGCGGTCTCCGAGAATCGCCTCCACCGAATCCACGCGATGGCCAGGCGGTCGATCACGGAGCCGATCGTCTCGGTGTGCAACGGTGCCCCGCCCGCAGGCCGGATCACGTGCTCAACCCAAGAGTCGATCTCCCCGATGAGAGCGACGCGAGTGGCGTTGAGACGGTCGATCGATCTCTTGGCAGCAGCCACCACGTGGTCGTCAGCGGATGGGTCGCGGGAGATTGTCTCCGCCGCCCATTGTTCGCGGTGGTGCGAGGCGAGCCGGGACGCCGCGTGAAGGGGCACTGCCCAAGCCTCTGGCAGAACCTGCGGACGGCCGCCGAACGTACTGGTGATCAGGTCTGAGCTGGGCAGCGGTGGACAACGCTGCGGGTCGGGGGCGAGTGGTAGGTGACCGACGGAACGGAGGGGCATGGGTGAGCCTCCTTGGTCCTTGGTAGGGCGGCGGCCGGTGCTCGGTCTGTCAGGGCCGGAGGGTGGTGCCGGTATGGGCGGTGTTGTCTTGCCAGCGGTTGCCGACCGGACGCGGGGAGTTGATCGGCATTGGATTACTGGCGCGGTAGGGGTTACGGCGCATGGGTCGCAGGCTCGGCCCGTTCGGCAGGGTGAGGGGCGGGCGGAGCGTGTACCCATAGCGGGCGAGCAGGTGCTCGGGTTCTGCGGGAACGGCGGTCCAGGAGGGCAGGCCGATGCGGTCGAGGCGGGCGCGGTGATGGCTGAGCAGGGCGCTGCCGCAGCCGGCCTTCTGCCGCGTTGGGGATACGGCGAGGAGCGCCAGGTGGTAGTGCGGTTCGGTGGGCTGCTGCTGTGCGATCAGGCCATCAAGGGTGTTGAAGCGCTCAGCGTGTGCTCCGGCGGCCTCCACGAGGCGGGTCGGGTAGTTGGCCGGTGGCGGGATCGGTCGGTAGCGGTGAAAGCCGACGATGGCGGCGGCGAGGTCGTCGGTGAGGTGTACGTCGCCGAAGAACATCGCGTGCTCCACCCACACCGCGACGACGTCGGTCATCACCCGGCGGCGCTGCGCCGCGTCCGGTACCAGCCAGGCACCGAGCGGGCTGGGGTGCAGGGCGTCGGCGATCAACGCAGCGACGGCCTGCCTGTCTGTCCAGCGGGCGGCACGGATACGAACGCTGGGGTCCACGGCTGTTGTCATCTCCTCGGTGGTCTATCGGTAGGTGGCGGTGGCGAGGTCACCGATCGCGGCGTCGACGGCGGCGGTGATTTCCCGGACGGGGCGGTGGTGCTGGGCGGCGATGGTCTTCAGGTGGGCCGTGAGGGTGGCGGTGTCGTCGTCGAGGTAGAGGTGGTCGGCGAGGCCGAGGACGGCGACGAGTCCGGCGAGCGCGGCGGTGTGGTTGTCCGGTTGTTCGCGGCCGGCGGCGAGGTAGCGCAGACGGGCGCGGGCGACGACAGCCCATTTGGTGTCGGTGGGGAGGTAGGCGTCGGCGCGGACCAGGCCGCCGAGGCGGCGGCGGGCGGTGTGGCGCAGGATCCCAGCGGCGATGAGTCCGGCGCGAGTGCGCTCATACAGGTCGTCGGCGAAGCTACGCAGAAATGCCTTCACCGTCGGAGTCGCACGGGAGTACCGGATCGCGGCGAGGGCAGTGTCGGCAATCAGGTCACCGACCGGCTGGTCGGAGTTCAGGCGTAGCCACCAGTCCGCAGCCGGATGCTCGGCGTAGGAGTCGATGGTGATCCGCCCGGCGAGGAACAGGTCGATCAGCACACCGCCGGCCATGCCAAGGGCCAGGGCTTGGCGGTGCAGGTGCGGCTGGCCGGTGTCGTCGTGGTGCCCGAGCAGGAACAGCTCGTCGCGCAGCGACAGGTGGGGTATCGACGTGGTCATCCCAGGCCCCTATCCCTGCACAGCGGCAAGGGCCCGCAGCCGGGCGTGCGCGTCGCGGTAGGCAGCCTGCCGCTGCGGGAGCAGGGCTTTGTCGATGGCCGCCAGAACGGTGTAGTTGGGATCGCAGACGTTGCCGATGGGCGCCCGCCCGGCCTGCGAGATGAGCTGATAGGCATCCAGCGTGTGCAGGCCGCACAGGTCGACGGTCCAGCCGGTGAGGTCCTGGTGGGCCATGCGGTAGGCGTCCTCCAGCGGGCGGGCGCAGCCGACCGACATGATCGCCGTGTCGGTTTCCAGACGCGGCCAGGCGGTGTCGGTACCCTTGATGACCTCGACAGCGAGGGTCGTGACGGTGGCGATCTCCACGCCGACACCGCAGACTTCGCCGTGGCCCTGGCGGGCGTGTCCGTCGCCGAGGGCGAGCATCGCCCCGTGCACGTTCACCCCGAGATACAGGGTGGTCCCGGCGCGCAGTTCCGGGGTGTCGAGGTTCCCGCCGTAGTAGTCCGGGACGATCGTGGACCGGGACTCCATGCCACCTGGCGCGACGCCGATGGTGCCGATCATCGGATCCAGCGGCAGCTCGACCATGTGGTCACTGGCGGTGGCCCGGTACCGAACGACGCCCGCGTGCCCGTCGATGCCGTACACCCACACCCGCTCCTCCAGCGGCGGCTGCAACGTGGCCGTGTGCGAGGTCGACGTGAGTGCCCCGAAGTACGGGAACGTCGCCGACACACCCCAGTCGCGGGTCGGCTCGATCGACAGCAGGTGCACGGCGAGGGTGTCGCCGGGCTCGGCGTCCTCGACGAAGAACGGCCCCGACACCGGGTTCAGGTACGGCATCTGACACACCTGCGACGGCAGGTCCGCAGGCCCCCGCACCAGGCCGCCGAAGCAGTCCTCGGTGTGCACGGTGATCAGGTCGCCGGAGCGGACGTGCGCCACCGGCAGGCGTCCACCGAAGGTGTAGGCCAACTCGTCACGGGCGGGACGGTAGGTGAAGTGACTCATCGCGATCACACCCGCTCCATGTCACGCCCAGCGGCCTGGGTGGAGGCCAGGCCGGACAACACCGGCCGGCGGCCGGTCAGGTACAGGCCGGCCAGGACCAGCACGCCGAGGCCCAGCCAGGCCAGGCCGAGGCGCTGGGCGGCGATGTTGGCGTTCACCACCACGTAGGCGAGGATCACGAACCCGGCGGCGGGCATGAGCAGGTGCGCGAACCAGTTGCCGCTGCGACGGCGGATCAGGTGGTGCACGACCACGGAGACGTGCAGGACCAGGAACGCCACCATCGCCCCGAAGTTGATCAGCGACGACAACAGCGTGATCCCGTCGGAGCGGGTGGCCATGTACAAGCCCAGGGCCAGGGACACGACACCCGTGAGCAGAGTGGCGTTGATCGGCACGCTGCGGCGCACCGACACCTTCGCCAGGAACGCGGGGAGCTGCCGGTCGCGGGCCATGGCGTACAGCAGCCGGGACGTGGCGACCTGCGCGACCATCGAGTTCGGCAGCCCCCATGCGATCGCGGTCGCCACCGCGCACACCGTCGCCAGCCAGCTCCCGCCGGCCACCGCGGCGGCGTCGTAGAAGGCGGTGCCGTGCACGTCGCCCTCGGCCAGCAGCCCGCCGGGGTTGGGCACGAGCATCGCCGCCAGCCATGTCTGCGCGATGAACAGCACCCCCGCCAGGACGAGCACGGCCGCCATCGCCCGGCCGATCTGCCGGGCGCCGTCACGGGTCTCCTCCGCCAACATGGAGATGCCGTCGAAGCCCAGGAACGACAGCACCGCGATTGACACCGCCCCCGCCACGAGGGACCAGGTGAAGGTGTCGGCGTTGTAGAACGCATCCCAGCTGAACCGGCCCGTGCCCGTCGCGAGTGCCCAACCGGCGACGACCAGGAACAATGCCAGGACGATCAGCTCACCGACGAGCATCACCCGAGTGACCACCGCCGTCATGCGGATGCCGACCGAGTTGACAACGGTGTTGACCGCGACGAACCCGAGCAGCCACAGCCACACCGGCACCGCCGGCACCGTGGAGTGCATCGCCACCGACGCCACCAGGTACAGCAGGCCGGGAACGAGCACGTAGTCGAGGAGGATCACCCAGCCGGCGAGGAACCCGACCGGCGGGCTGATGCCCCGACCGGCGTAGTTGTAGACGCTGCCTGACATCGGGAACGCCTTCACCATCTGCGCGTACGAGAACGCGGTGAACACCAGCGCCACCACGCCGATGGCGTAGGCGAGGGCCACCATGCCGCCAGAGCCCGTGTAGACGCTGCCGAAGATCGCCATCGGCGCGATCGGGACCATGTACACCAGGCCGTACGCCAACAGGTCCCGAAACCGCAGCTGGCGGCTGAGCTCCTGCCGATAGCCGTAGCGGGCCAGGTCGTTCGAGGTTGTCATCGGTAATCCTCACGAGGATGAGAAGCGCGAGCAGGGCGCGGAGAGACGCCTGCCGGGTGGCCGTCAACGACCCGACGGCGACGGGCATCCGCAGTTGACGTTGCTGTGGCAGCCACTCCATTCGTCACTGGTGGTGGCTACATCCGGACCGACCGTGATCCGGCTCAGCAAGCTTGCCAAGCGCATCCACGTGAGTGGATTCCCATTAGTGGTGAGATTTTTCCCCACCCGTGCATGCCCACGAACTGCAGATACTTTGATCAATTAGCGACGAGCTACCCACCCCGGGGCCGCTGGCCTCGCCGCGCCCCGTACCGATTCCGATGAGAGGGGCGATACCGTGCGACAGGAGGCCGCAGGTAGGAGGTGACCGCAATGGCGAGGACGACGGGCACCAAGGCGCAGCGTGATCACGTACGCCAGACACTGGCCGGTTTCGGAGTGACCCCGGCCGCCATCGCCGCCGAGCTGCAGCGCCGCTTCGGGCTACGCCCCCGGGATGCCTTCCGCCAGGCCCATGGTTGGACTCAGGACGCGGTAGCCGAGAGACTGAACGCTAAAGGAAACGGTTCGGCGACGTTCACCGGGGCGCGGATCAGCGACTACGAGCGGTGGCCCTTCGGCGGTCGTCGGCCCACCTTGGCCGCCTTGAACGCACTGGCGCAGGTCTTCGGCACCGAACCGAGCAGTCTGGTCGACCTCGACGACCTGACCGCTATGCCGGAAGCAGACCGAGCGGCGGTGAGCGGCAGGAGCGCCGCCCCGATGCCTGCGCCATCGGTCACATCCTCAGCACCGCCTGGCGCGATGGCTGAGCCTCTGCGGTGGGACCTGGGCGCTCTGCAGGACGAGACGGAACTGGTGATAGCGGTGTCAGAACGCACGGCGAGCTTCGGCGCATGGGCGCAAGCCTCCAACGTCGGGCCCTTCACCCTCGACGATGTCGCCGCCTCCACCCGCAGGATCGCCGTCGACTACCTGACCGAGCCGCCTGTCGTCGTCTACGCGCGGGCCGGGCTCCTGGCGGATCGCGTATTCCGCCTTCTGCAGACCGGGCGCCAGAATCCTGATCAGTCTCGGGAGCTCTACACATGGGCGGGCTACCTCTGCACACTGCTCGCTTGGATGGCCGGCGATCTCGGGCATCCGGCCGCAGCCGAGTCCCAGGCACGCACCGCCTGGATGTGCGCCGAGACCGTCCGCGACAGCACCCTCCGCGCCTGGGTCCTCTCCACGGTCAGCAAGACCCACCTGTGGGAGCGGCGGTTCGAAGACGCGGCCAACGCCGCCGTGCGCGGCTACGGCCATGCCGCCGAAGGCAGCGCGGCCGTCATGCTGGCGTGCCAAGAAGCGGACGCGTGGGCGGAGATCGGCGCCGTCGAGCCGGCACGGGCAGCATTGCAACGAGCCGAGGAAGCCCGCCAACAGGCAAGCAGCGACCCCGTGGGTGGCCTCCTCGCCTGCGGCACGGTACGCCAACACAACTACGCTGGATCAGTGCTGCTCCGCATCGGCGAGGCCGCCAACGCCATCGAACATGCCGAGCACGCCCTGACGGAAGCCGCCGCGGACCCCTCGGTCGCGTACGGCACGCTCGCCCAGATCCGCATCTGGGCCGCCGCAGCACATCTCAAAGCCGGCAGCCTCGACGGCGCGGTCTCGGTCCTGTCACCAGTGCTCGCTCTGCCACCCGAACAGCGGCTCGACCCGCTGGTGCACCGCCTGCGTGGCGTCGGGCGCAACATCGCCGGCAACCCGTCACTGCGCGCGAGCATCGAGGCCCGCAATGTCCAAGCAGCCATCACCGAGTTCTGCGCCACCGGCGCCGCCCGACAACTTCCCTGAACCTGGAGAACCCATGGCAGTCCCGCACGCCACCGATATCCGTGATCACTGGTACTGGCGACCGGGTTGGGGCATCGGCTCCCGCTTCTACACCTGGCACATCACCTTCGACGGACAGCCCGAGGTCGAGAAGCTCGCTGACCAGTACCGGTCCCTGCTGTCCTCGCAGCCCAGCCTCGACGTCATCCCGAACCGATGGCTTCACCTCACCATGCAGGGCATCGGCTTCGTCCAAGACGTCGCCACCGACGACGTCGACGCCATCGTGGCCGCCGCCACCGACCGGTGCTCGCGCCTGTCACCTTTCAAGCTCACCATCGGAACCCCCCACGTCGATCCCGAGTCCATCCAGATCGCCGTCGAGCCGATCGAGCCCGTGCGGCAACTCCGCGCCGCCATCCGTGCCGCCATCGCCGACGTCTGGGGGCAGGACCGCGTACCCGAGGCCGCCGAGCCCTACGACCCTCACCTCAGCCTGGCCTACACCAACACCGACGGTCCCGCAGCGCCACTCATCGAGGCCCTCTCCGCCGCCCCGAAAATCAGCGCCGACGCGCTGATCACCTCGTGCCAGCTCATCGTCCTCAACCGCGACGAGGGCATGTACGTGTGGGAACCGTACGCCACGGTAGAACTCGGTTCCTGAATCTTGTTCAACCTCCGCCATGTCACCCCCTGGGATGATCGCCAGGCTCATGTTTCTTGCTCCGCACCTTGTCGCGGACGGCAGGGGTTGCCGTCTTCGAAGGGTGCTCACTCGGCCGGCGTTCGGGTGAAGGAGGCTGCGCCCGCCCCGAGACAGGGCGGGCGCAGGTCACGCGGCGCGTGGCGGTGCAGGTTGGTGTAGGCGGAGCAGGCGGGCGAGGGTCGCGGCTTGGTCGACGGTCGGGAGGCCGGCTTCGGCGGCCAAGGCTTGGATCTCGGTCTCGGTTGCGGGTTCGGTCAGGTAGCGGGCCATCGACATCGTCCCTGGCAGGAGTGGAGCGTCCGCCTCGGGACGCGCGGTCGGGGCCTCGCAGCCGGCTGTCCGCGTGGGCGGGGTCGGCGGCGACGGGTGTGGTGTGTTCGCACGTGATTGCTGGTCACGGCGTGCGGCCATGTCCCTCCCAGGACGACTCGCGGCGTGGGGGCGAGGTGTGGGGCCATGGTCATCTCCTCTCTCGGTTCACCAGGGAGTTCTGAAAATCGATCGCCGGCCTCCGCCACCCGGACTGGGGCGGCGGGTCGACGTAGTCGCCGGTCGGGTGACTTCGATTGCGGGAGCAGCGGGTGGAGGGCCGCGGACGGTACCTCCAGGGGCCACGAAAGTGAACAGTGCGCCACTCACAGCGACTCACCGCGACGTGCCGTCGGGTGTGAGTACTCGGACGGGCGCGGGTCTGCCGCCGAACTGCGCTGCTGACAGAGTCTGACGGGTCCCGTCCGATGCGGGCTGTCCGCTCTCGTCGCCCTCGGTGCGCGCCCACATGCGAAGAACGGCTCCCGCCCTGGCGGGTTTGGCGGGCATGGGTATGTCCGGCGGTGTGTAGGGCGTTCAGGGCGGCCGTCCGCGCCGCCTGTCCCGCCTGACCTCATGAGGCGTCCCGCTTATCTGGGGCGGGCTGGTCATGGACGGGATATTCGTCGTCGTGGCGGGTGTCGGTATAGGGCAGGTCGATGAGGCGGTGACGGCCCGCGCGGCCGGGTAGCTGCCAGATCTGGTGGGCGGGGCTGGCGGCGAAGGCGGTGCGTAGTTCAGCGCTGGTGGTGGCGATGACCTTTGTCGGGTCGGGGACGGCGGCGAGGCGGTGGTGCAGGTTCGCCTCCCGTCGTGCGGAGGGGAGGTGGAACAGCACCGGCCATGCCCAGGTGCTCATCATGTACAGCCGCTCGTACTTGATGACCTTGTCGATGAGGACCTGCAGGTTTTCGCCGCTGGTGTCGTACTCAAGGAAGAACGGCACGGACCGTCCGTCCTCGGTCCACACCCCGGCACCGTCCGGACGGGGGAAGCCGGTCGCTCCGGCGATGATGATCTGCGGGTCGCCGCCGGCGCGGTACAGGGAGCCTGGTTCGTGGTAGGCCGACGCGGGCTGCCAGCGGACCAGGTCGGTGTCGGGGTGAGTGCGGGCGTGGGCGGCGAGGTCGATGAAGACCTGGTTAGCGCCAAGCAGATGCGGCAGGTCCGGCCGGGACGTCAATGACTGTTTGCGGCGGCGGGCCTGGTCCCGGCGGCCTCGTGGAAGTCCGCGTTGAGCGTGTACGTGGTCGTAGCCGAGCTGGTCCAGGACGTAGTGGTACGGGTAGGAGCCGCCGTCGGCCTTGTTAGGTCGGAACCGGTCCACCGCCCGCAGCAGGGTGAGGCGGCGCAGCCGGCGTTGAGTGAAGTCCAGGGACGGGAATAGGGCGGCGGCGATCTGGTCGGTGGTGAGCACACCGTGGTCGTAGAGCCAACCGAATAGCCGGTCGTCACGGGCGGTGATGCTGGCTTGAAGCCGCAGCAGCGGATCTGCGCTGTGTATGGGTTTACGCATGGGCAGCCCCAGGGGGGAGACCCCAGAGTTGAGGGTCTGTCTGGAGCGGCATCGGAGCGCTGAGAGCGGGGTTGACCTGGGCTGTGAGCGGCCGTGAGGGGTCAGGTTGGGGGTCAGGATCAAGACGGACGGTAGACCGGAGATCCGCGCTGACTGCTAAACCGCCGGGCCCACCGGGTCTGGAATGACGGATTGGTAGGAGTCGGTGTGGGTCGGGCCAGTGACGCTGGTGCGCTTCGCGGTGCGGGGTGATCATCGTTCTTGCTCCATGGTCAGAGGGTGCGAGTGGGTGTGACGTTGGTGCGCCTGCCGCCGCAGCGGGCGAGAGCGGGTGGGCAGGTCCGGTCGACTTCTGTCAGCTCGCGGGCGTGCTGACAGGCGCGCACGCCGGTCTGACAGCGTCGGCTCGGCCTGACAGAAGCCATTGGTTCGGGTTCTGTCACGCGACCTCCCTCGCTGACGGATCCGGTGCCGGCGGGGTGGTCTCGGCGCGCAGGACGCGCACGAGGGCTGAGGCGGTGGCGTTGGACAACTGGTGCCCGTCCGCGCGTAGCCGGTGGGCGAGGGCCTTGCGGGACAGAGGTGTCCCTTCGGCGGTGAGGGTGTGGGCGGCGGTCCGGGCGGCCGGTACCAGCGCGGTGACCTCCGGAGCGCCGTCGTCGGTCGATGCCTCGTGGTCCGGGTGGTCCGGGACCGCCGATGGTTGGTCCGCGACGGCGGGGACCGCTGTCGCGGGGTCCGGGACCGCGGCGGCGGTGACGGGGACCGGCGGGCGGTTGTCCGGGACCGACGTGTCGACGGTCTGCGGCGGTTCGAGCTCCGTCGGCGCGGGCTGGGCGGTGGAGGTGGGTGGGGTGGGGTCGGCGCGGCCGAGGGCGATCTTCACCATCGCCAGGAAACCCAGGGCGGGTAGGGCGGCGGCGATCCAGCCGATCACCGACGCCTCGGCCTCGACGACCTGCGCGGCAAGCGACAGCAGCACCGCTGCGGTCAGCATGGTGGCGGGGAAAACGATGCTTCTGCCCAGTCGCCGGTTGCGGCGCAGCTCCAGACCGGCGGCGATCGAGGTCAGCTCCAGGACGATCGCGTCGGCCCAGGCCAGCCAGCCCGGCTGGCCGTGCGCAGCGGCGACGTCATGCACGTGGGTGAACGACGCCGCGCCGGCCGCCCCGCCGATCAGCAGCATGATCGCCACCTGGGCGCGGTCCTCCAGCCGCTGCCGTCCGCGCCCCGCCGCAGCGGGCGGGTCGCGACGTCGCTGGTCATGTGTCGCCAAAGGCCCACCACCTGTGGCCGGCTGGCCCGGATGACACCCGGTGAGGCGTCGTCGCCCAGACGTGGACGACCGGGAGGGCGGCCGTGACGGCCGGGCCCGTAGCGACGATGTTGTCGAGTGAAGTCACGATCTTCTCCAAAATTGGGGTTGTGGGTTCCAGGTGCGGCACGAGGGCGGATCGCCTGCGGGTCGCGCCTGCCAGCCGGGTACGGGCAGGCGCGACCCTGCCGGGTGACGCCCGGCCGGGCGGACCCCTCACGTGGGCGCGGGGGACGGCAAGTCACTATGGTCGAGTCAAGGAACACGCCAGACCCCACGCAGCAGGCAGCAGGGCAAGCAGGCGTCGCCGCAGCCCGCACAGCAGGCCGCAGTCAACAGCGTGGACACAGGGCGAACGGCCAAGCCGAGCCACAGATGATCAGAACCCACCACCGATAGCGCGCAGGCGCTCAGGTGGGTGCGGCGGCTCAACTCGCCGACAGACGATCCTTCATGGGGTCCTCCCATCACTCGACGTACCCCGACAGGGTCGGCACCAGCAACGGCAGGCACCCCCACTGGGGGTGCCTGCCCGCTGAGTCTGTGGCCGACGGCGCCAGCCGACGCTGCGGGAACGTCTCTCCATTACGCCCCGGAAACCCGATCCAGTCAACCACCGATCTCCAACAGATCAGCCGCGAAGTCTTGTCGCCAGTCCGCCTGAGTGCTATGGATGTCGCCTACGTCCGTGACGGTTCCTGTCCGTCCACGCGATTCGCGGTCGAGAATCTTTCTGTGACGTCTCGCATGCTGGGATGTCGATCTCCGTAAGCGGCGAATCGGGTGGTCACATTCTGCCCTCAACCGCTGGTTCGTGGCCTTCTGTTGTCCTACCGCTGTGGTGGCGCCACGGAGTGCGAGTGCCGTGGCGAAGATCGTCAGATGGCGACGGCAGTCGATCCTTGCCGGCCGCTGTCAGAGGCAGTCGCTACACTCCCCGGCCGCGGCAAGAGGTCAGTAGACATCAATGCGTCCGGGCGGAGAACACCTCCACGTCCTGCAGTTCGACAACGGGGTCATCACGGTGGGCCGCACCGGCGACCCCCGCATGCGCCACGAGCGTCACGAGCCGAGATTGCGGTCGCTACCGTCTCACCATCAAGCGTCGCTGGGTCTCGGAGGCATGGCAGGGCGCCCAGTGGGCGGAGCGCCAGCTGATCGCCGTCTGCGCCAAGATCGGCAGACGCACGCCAGCGGGCCGCGAGTACTTCCGCGACGTGCCCTTCAGCATCGCGTGCCAGCAGGCCCGGCAGGGGCACCCCACCACGTGCCCAGACTGCCGGCAAGGGGTGGTGGCCGCGCCGATGCGGATGCCCGCCACGGTCGAACGACGCCTCGGAACACGATGGTGAGCTCGTCTGCGACTTTCGGCTGCCGTGCGACGGCGTCATCACCGCACGCCTGCACGACCCGGACATGGCCCCCGACGGCAGATATCCGATGCGCCGGAGCGAGCACTACGACATTGAGCTGGAGTGCAGCGAGATCGACGCCTGGAACGTCTGGGGGGGGCCGAACCACGTACCCAGCCGCTCGCACCTGGTGTGCCCGCTCGACTGTGACCGCCCGGCCTTGCGGGCGTGTCCGGACGCCCGCCGTGACATCGCTCGGGTGGGCATGAGCGCTCGCGCGGGCATGCCACTGATGCTGGCCCCGCTACGCGACGGCGCTCCTCACAGGTGACCAACGCGGGAGGCTAGCCGAACGGCTGACGGGACGCGTCACCTCACGTGGTGACCGCGTCGCGAACCAACCGGCGAAACCGCGCTGGGAAGGTTTGACCACCGTCGCGCCCCCCCGGGCTGGTTGGGTACGTGAGGCGGTCGTTCGGGAAGACCGAGCGAGGGCCATCGCGCGGCGGGCAGCGCGCGCGGCGGCGCACATGCCCCGCTGCCCGACACACTGCAGATTCCGGCAGTTGCCACGCTCATTCGGTTGGTGCGCGGCGGCGACATCGAAGGCGAGCCGCCACAACAGCGGATCGACCACATCACCGGGCAGGGCAGCGAGAGCGCTGAGTCGTTCGCGGGGCACGGCGAGAAACCTTCCGTCGACGGGTCACGCCGCCCAGCCCGATCACGGCGGGACGACGGACACGATCGACGCTCACCTCTGCCTGAAGGTCAAGTCGTCAGGCCACCCGCTGGTCCTGCGGGCCGAACTTCCACCGCCAGTCGAGGCGGTGGCGGCCGAACGCGGCCGTGACGACCGGTCGCCAATCGCGTCAGCGCCGAGCTCGGCATTAATGCGCCGCCCACCGTTTCGCCATAGGCCAGGACACGTCATAGCGTTTCGCGGCCCGGGCGACCCGTGATCACGATCAAACGCGCCAGGCGAAGACGTGCACGAGGAGTTCAGAGCGGCGTTAGCGTGGGACACGAAGGCCTCCTGGTTGCCGGAGCGGTTCCTAGACAGCTCCACTCCACAACCGGAGGCCTTCGTCATCCCGTCTATCTACGCCGTGTCGTCACACGACCTCAACCAGCCTGCCTGGGCAGTACACCCAGACGGTGGGCCGGACCGGTCGGTTCGGCCCACCGTCTCTTGCCGTTGCAGGCGGGCGCTCACGAAGCCACGACGACCCAAAACGGTCCGGCCGTGGGACATCGGGTCGGTAACTGGGCACCCTCTGGGGCTGCTGCCTCCACTGATCCTCCTCGCAAGGAGACCTTGTCGCCGGTCTTGAGCGACTTGGGCTGACTCAGTGAGGAGGTAGGAAAGATCGGCACGTAGACCGTGCCTGATGTGGAATCGGTGACGCTCAGGCACTCATCTCTTTTCGAGACGGTGCCCTCCAATAGCGCGCTGTCGCCGACGCCTGGCTCCTCGTCTCGATATTGGGCAAATGTCGCCGAGCCGGCGTCAAAGGCATCGTCGGGCGAACGGGAGCAGCCGTTCATGCAAGCCATGATCACGCAGCCTGCGAGCAGGGGGCGCAGAACAGCACGATTCATCCGTCACCAACTCTGCTAGTAGTAGAGGGTTGTGCCTGACGGGATTCGGTAGATCTTGGAGTATACGCTCCACCCGCTACCCCCGCCCTTATGGATCCCGATCGCGTTACTTCCGTTCACCCACGGCCCGCCGCTGTCGCCTCCGGCCTGGTCGGCGCTCACCCTGACGAAGACCGAATTGCATGTCGTGCCGGGGCAGGCGCCGGACCAGGTCGGCTTGTAGGCGATCGAGGTGATCGTGCCGCACTTCCAACCGCTCGTCTTGCCCCGATGACATGCCGTAATGCCTTCCGGCACGTCTTGCGGTCCCCCGACGATCGTCGGACTTGATGAGGATGACCCGTAGAACGTGTTGGAGATGGAGTTCCCGGTGCCGACGGCGACGCCGTAGAACGCGATGTCCGCGTTGGCGCCGTAGTTCTGGGCCTGTCTGGTGCTGGTTTCCCAGACGCCGGTGCCTGCGGTGTTAGGGTAGATGTTCTGAGTCTGACCGCAGTGGGCGGCGGAGAAGTATCCGATGGCGGAACCGTTCTTCGCGGAGAAGCCCGCAGTACAGCTGGTCAGCGCTACCCCGCCCCGGACCGTCAGCCCAGAGTCACCGCCGGCGTCCTGCAGGTGCTTGAGCACGACCTCGGGAAAACCGGTAGCGTCCTTCACCGCCTGAGCTACTGACCCACTGCCGCTGTCTGTGGTTTCGATGACCAGTGCTCCGTCTGCCGTCCGGACGTACATGCCCTGCACCCCCGGGGAGACCTGACGTACTGCAGCCTCGACCTGTGTCGTCAACTCGGGTCGCCTGTTGCTGATCGGTGTTCCATCGACCACCGAGACGGTGGTCAGGCTGGACAGCCGCAGTTCGGCGAAGGCGGATGCGACATCTTTTCGCGCGGTGCGCACCCGCAGTGTCTGGCCACCGGAGTCCTGCTCGATCCAGACGTCGGCGTCGACCCCAAGTGTGACGCCGGTGCGGGAGATTAACTCGACGACGTTCTTCTGGTCATTGATTGCGTCAGTGGCCTTGTCGATGCCCACGTTGTTGAGCCGCGCATAGTCCTCGGTGGCGGCAGTGGTCGCATCGGCTGGAGCGGAAGAGGCCACAGCCTGCGCTGTCGGCGTTGCGGCCAGGGCGAGCAGAGTCGCCGCCGAGAGCGCGGCAGCCTTGTGAGCTGTGCGTCGTCGCACCGGTCCTCCAAAGTAGCGTGATCGATGGTTCACGGAAGGTAGCAAGAGCCGCTTCGCCGTCACAAGACTTCGGGGAACGACAGACGTCGTTGCCTTACTCATCCTCAACAGCCTCGTAGGCTGCCCTGGCTCGCGGTGGCGGCGGCGGGCCTCCGCCATTGTCCACTGGGGCACACAGCTGCCAGCCTCGGTCCAGGCTCGCAGCCGGACGACATCCTCTGCTTCCGCACGAGTTTGGGTGCCGACGGGCCAACGCCGCCGATCCTGTACGCCAAGCTGGCAGTCCTTGGCCGTCCTCGGAAACACGACGAGGATGAGCCGGACCGAACGGCGCAGACGTCTTCGCCCTCGAAGCGACGCTGGATCGGGTCGGCGAACTTCACGACGTCGTCACGGCCAGCCTTGAGTTCAAATCCTGGATCGGACCTCGCGCTGCTGCGCGCCGCCGAGAATTTCTATCGGACTTGAACAGCAGTTCCGATGGCATCGACACCGTCGTCGACATACACCTATTCGAACGGGCGCTACCGAACCACGACAATGCGACGATGGCGCCGACGGCGGCGCAACTGCGATAAAGCCCTTCTTGCCTGTGCTTCAATCGCAGGTGAGTAATTTGCCGATCGAACCGCTGGTTGCCGGGAGAACCTTCTCCATCTTGGAACGCGCGAGTCAGGCCTTCGGGTGGTGGTGGGGGTCGAAGTTCCAGTTCCAGTGGAGGCGGTGGCGGCCGAAGGGGCTGCGGTCGCCTTTGTAGGCGGCGGGTAGGAGTTTGATGTCGGCGACGAGGCGGATGATCTCTCGTTTGACGGGGGTGTTGCCGTCGAGTTCTTGCCATGCCTGTACGGCGTGGTCGCCGATGCGTCCGCGGAGCACGGCGGGGATGCCGGCGTCGGCGGCGCGTTGTTCGTGCTCGGCGATCTGGGCGAGGAGGCCTTTCTCGGCGCGGGCGTAGGCGATGGCGGTGACGTCGCCGTTTTCGGCGAGGCGGCGCCAGTCTTCGAGTTCTCTGCGCAGGCGTTGGGCTTCGGCGCGGGCGTGGGTGACGTCTTCGTCGCTGCCAGCGGCGGCGGTGAGGATGTCGTGGACGTCGGGGCGGGACAGCCACGCCACTACGGCGCGCTGCACGTACTCGTCGAGGATCGGTGCTTTCACTCCGACGTGCCGCTTGTGCAGGCAGGAGTACACCTGCCCGGTCCAGCCGTGCCGGTTCTGCCGCTGCGAGGACAGCGGCCCGTCGCACACTCCGCAGCGCACGATGTAGGACAGCAGGTGCACCGCCCGGCCGGGACGGGTCGTGGTGCGCGCGGGGTCGCCGAGCATGCGCACCACCGCCCAGTAGGTCTCCTCGCTGACCAGGGCGGGCCAGATCCCGTCGCCGACGATCTCCCCGCGCAGGACCCGCTTACCGATGTAGGCCGGGTTCATCACCTGCTTGCGCAGGATCCCCCGCCGCCAGACCCCGCCCTGGGAGGCGGGGATCCCGAGCCGGTTCAACTCGGCTTCCCGCGCCGTCAACGGCATCCCCGCGGCGATGAGCCGGAAGTTGTCCCGCACCACCTGAGCGTGGGAATACTCCGTCACCGTCCCGTCGGCGGCCACGGCGGTGCGGATCTCGTCGTCGGGCTCCTGACGCAGCAACGCTCGGGTGCGCTGGTCGTAGATCCGCCGATACCCGTAGGTGATCTTTCCGTGCGGGCGACCCGCTTCGGCGGCGCCGACGATGCCGCGCAGCACGTTGTCGCGGATCGCCTCGGCCATCCACTCGGCCTGCACCGCCTGGAAACCGAGCATCATCCGGTCGTTCTTGTCCCGCAGGTCATACAACACCCCACCGACCAGCCAGAAGTACAGGCCGACCTCGTGACACATGTCCCGGATCTTCACGAACACGGCCAAGTCGCGTTCCTTGCGGGAGATCTCCCAGACCACCAGCACATCGCCCTTGCCCGCGCGGATCTGCTCGATCAGCAACTCGAACTGCTCGCGCTCCTTCGTCGCACGGCGGCTGGCCGAGCGGTGGTTGTCGGTGAACGACCCCGCGTCCGTCCAGGACCGCTTCGTAATCTCCGCCAAGTTGAGCACGCCCTGGTCGTGGACGCTCTTGCCCTGCTCCTTCTTGTCCTGACTCGCGCGCTGATACCGCAACGCCCGCACCTGCCCGCCCCCGGCCAGCAGCGCGTCCTTGCTGTCAAAACGGCCCTGGTTCCCCGACCGGGCCTTCCGCCGTACCATCAGAACCGTCCCCCTAGACGTCTGTTAGGCAACATCGACCATAGCTTCTAACGATCCTTGACAGTGCCGACCGTGCAGTCGAGCACGGCGGCCGTGTCCTCCAGGCTCAGGTCCAGGTAGTGCCGGAGCACCACGGCGGCCCGCTGTCCCGCCGGGACGGCTTCGAGCGCCGCCCGCAGGCGCATCCGCTCGTCAGTCACCGCCGCCGTGTCCCGCACCGCGGCGTCCGGCATGGCGTCGCCGGCCGACCGCTCGCGCCGCCAGGGCCGACGGGTCTCGTCGATCGCGGCCCGGTAGACCATGGTCTTGACGTAGAGATCGGGCCGCTCCAGCTTCCGCCAGCGTGGATAGAGCTTGACCAGCGCGTTTGCCACGGCGTCCTCCGCGGCGTGCCAGTCGCCGCAGGTCATGTACGCCAGCTTGCGCAGGGACGCCATCTGTGACGTCACGAACTCGCGGAACGCTTGCTCGTCTTCGGCTTTCAATCGACTGCCTCCTCGTGACGGAGGTAGAACGGCTACGCCCGCCCGGGAAGTTGCACGGACGGCGGACCAATTCCGCCACGTGTCCGGAGGCCTCGTCAGTACCGTCCCGGTGGCGGCGCCGGCCACGAGCGGATCATGGTCGCCAGCAGCGCCGGATGGTCGGTCGCCCCGCGCATGTCCACCGCGCGGCGGCAGCAGATCGTCACGCCGCTCGACGCCAGGATCTGCTGGCGGCCGCCGTCGTCGATCCGCCGGTAGCCCACCGGCACGCACGACCGCACGTCCGGCATGCCTCCGGCCCGCAGGTTGAGGTCACCGCCGAGGACGGTCGGCGCGCCGACGGCGCCGCCCCGGACGCCCGGCACGACGGTGCCGAGCAACTGCCCGCACTGGGCCAGCGCCACCTGGCCGCTGGTGTTCGCCAGGTGCGTGGTGCACGCGTGCAGCCCGTCGGCCCGGACACAGAGCCAGACCCGCTCCTCAGGGTCGGTCAGGTCCTGCGCCGGATAGGTCCCCCGGTGCACCGACGGCCGCGTGTCGCGGGCGTCGAGGCGGGCCAGCAACCCGATCCCGTACGGCTCGCCGTTGTTGCACCGGGTGGGACCGCCGGAGGGGCGGTCACCGGCGGCCTGGAACGCGGACACCGTCGTGCCACCGGCACGGACGGCCCGCAGCGTACGCGCAAGCGTCACCACGTCGTCGCGGCAGACCTCGTTGAGCGTGACCACGTCGGGCAGTTCCGCAGCGATGACGTCGGCGGCCTGCGGGACGGCCCGGCCGGTGTAGCAGCCGGCCCGGCCGCTGTTGCACAGGTTCATCTGGAGCACCCGCAGCGTCCCCGCGCCGGCGGCGCCGGCGTCCGAGGATCCAGCCGGTAGCCCGGCAACGACGAGCAGACACACCGCGGTCAGCACCCGGCGGACACGCCGGGCGAGGTGGGTGACCGGCTGCGCTGACAGCGGGGCTCCAACGGGTACGGGCGGCGGCGGGCGCCGGTGATCCTATCGCCGCAACGCTCCCGTCACCGCCCGGCGCGGCCTACCTCGGTACGGCCCGGAACCACGCCTCCCGGTCGTCCGGGTCCGGTCCGCGCCGGGGCAGTGTCGGGGGTTCCTCGCCGGTGACCGGCGCGTAATGGTCGAAGGTGGTGGTCAGCACCGCCTCGCCGCCGGTGAGGTCGGGCAGGGCGGCGACGACCCGCGGCACCCGGGCGGACGGCAGGGTGCCGCTCACCTCCAGGTAGCCGCCAGCGACTGCGGTGTCGTGGACGACCGCGCCGAGCCGGCCGAGCAGCGCCAGCACCGTCTCGACCGCGTGCCGGGGCAGGTTGACGTCGAACCGCTCGATCGGCTGGCACACCCGCGTACCGGCCTGCCGCAGCGCGGCGGCGACCACGACCGGGGCGAGGTTGCGGAAGTCCGCCGCCACCGTCGATATCGACTTGTCGAACTTCTGGTGCGGCCTGCTCTGCCGGGGCCAGTACCGGGACGCCGTCATGGTGACAGTGCAGTCGGTGACCGGCCAGCCGTGCCGGCCCTGCCGCAGCGCGGCCCGCACGCCCTCCTCGGTGGCGGCGACGAAGGCGGGTGGCAGCCGGCCCGGCTCGATCCCGGGACGGAACTCGATGCCGTGCCCGGCCGGTGCGGCGTCGATGCGCAACCCCAGCCCGGCCAGGTACGGGTTGCCGCGCTCGCGCAACCGCTCCTCGGCGGCGCCGGTGCCGGCGACCCGTTCGATGCAGGCGGTGAGCGTGCCGGAGAACCGCACCCGGACGCCGTAGCGGTCCTCCATCAGGGCGGCGAGGACCTCCTTCTGGACCTCGCCGTGCAGGCGGATCACCGCTTCCGCCTGCTGCTCGTCGAGGCGCAGGTCCACGAGCGGGTCCTCGTCGGCCAGCTCGGCCAGGCCGGCGAACATCGCCAGGCGCTGCGCCGGGTCGACCGGCTCGACGACCGCCTGCCGGGTCGGTGGCGGGAACCGGTAGCCGTGCCGCCGTGGCGGGTCGCCGATGTGCTGGCCGATCCGGGCCGACACCCCGCGTACCGCCGCGATCTGCCCGGCGGAGACCGACCGGCGCACCAGCACGCCGGCGGGCTCGATGACGGCGATCTCGGTGACCGGCTCCGGACGACCGCCGGCGAGCTGCACCCGGTCCCGCACCCGCAGACGCCCGGACCACAACCGCAGCCAGGCGCGCCGGCCGCGCCCGTCCCGGTCGACGGCGAAGACGGTGCCCGCCGGCGGACCGTCCCGCGCCTCGCCGTGCGGGAGCAGGTCGGCCAGGACGTCGCACAGCCGGCGTACCCCGGCACCGGTGATGGCCGAGCCGCACACCGCCGGGACCAGCTCGGCGCCTCGTACCGCGCGGCGGAGCGCCCGGCGGACGTCGCGGACACGTACCGGCCGGTCGGTCAGCCAGCGTGCCGCCACCGCGTCGTCGACCTCGGCCACCTCCGCCACCACGGGTTCGGCGTCGAGGTCCACGGCATGCACCAGGGCCTCGCGGCTGCCCTGGCCGGTGACAGTGGTGAGCAGGACCGGCCGCGCCCCGAGCCGCTGCCGCACCTGGGCCGTCGCCCGGTCCACGTCGGCGCCGCCACGGTCCACCTTGTTGAAGAAGAACACAGTCGGTACGCCGATGCGGCGCAGCGCCCGCCAGATGGCGACGGTCTGCGGCTGGACGCCCTCCACGCTCGACACCACGAGCACTGCAGCGTCGAGGACGGCCAGCGACCGCTCGACCTCCGCGATGAAGTCGGGGTGGCCGGGGGTGTCCAGCAGGTTGATGCTGAGGTCACCGATGGTGATCGAGGTGACGGCCGCCCGGATGGTGATGCCGCGGCGGCGTTCCAGCTCCATCGAGTCGGTCCGGGTCGTGCCGGCGTCGACGCTGCCCGGCTCGGCCACCGCGCCCGCCTCGTAGAGCAGGCGTTCGGTCAGGCTGGTCTTTCCGGCGTCAACATGCGCGACGATTCCGAGGTTCAACAGGGCCAAGGCGGAGCTCCACGGTAGGACGGGCAAGGGTCCGAAGCGTGGAAGCTGCTCGCATTGTCTCTCCTGGTGACAGTCGTGGTGGCGGCGCTCGCCGCCGGTGCGCAGTCCTACTTTGCCCGTCCGCCGCGACCACCACCACCGAATTCGGTCCGGCTCAGCGCACGGACGCGGCCGTATTCGGCCAGGGCGTGAAAGGCGGCCTTGGGCGTCCACGAGCCGTCCGGCAGCACGCGCACGATCCCCCGTGACGCCAGGTCGTAGTCGTGCTCGGGGTCGCCGGTGGTCGGCAGGTGCCGGTTCGCGAACGTGTACACGAACGCCGCCTCCGCCCCGCCGGCCTCGTAGTCGCGCAGCAGGTCGACGAGGTAGCGTGCCTGGCCCTCCTCGTCGCGCTCCAGCTCCGCGGTCAGCTTCGCCGCACGGCCGTGCTCGTCGTAGGCCACGGGCTCCGTCGCGCCCGCGACGTCGGCCGCGCCGCGGAACGTGCAGCAGCCGAACTCGGTCGCCGCGTACGGCTTGCCCTGCCCCACGGCCGCCGCCAGGGACTGCGGGAACACCGCGGAGTTGGTCGCGTCACGGTAGCCGGCGTCGCTGGCGATGATGTCGAAGGCCGTCCAGTCGACGTCCTCGAGCGGGATCGAGGCGTACCCGACGGGGCCGCCGAAGCGCTCCCGCACCGCGGGCACCGCTTCCGCGAGGAAGTCGCGCACCGCCGCCCGCGCGGCGGGGACCGCCTCCCGCATCCGCATCGGGTCGGTGAACACCGCCATGCGCTCGGTCAGGTCACGGCCGGGCAGGAAACCGTCGGTGAACAGGGAGATCTCGGAACCGGTGAGGTAGACGACCGGGGCGCCGTCACGCCGCAGCCGCTCGGCCCGCTCGGCGCCGTCGAGCAGGAACGCCATGAGGCCGTCGCGGTCCAGGCCGTTGGTGAACGGGCAGTACCACACCTCCAACCCCGCCTCGGCCGCCAGCCGCGCGGTCAGCTCCAGCCGGTCCTGCACGCCGCCCGTGACGCGGACCGCGTCGCAGCGCAGCTCGTCGCGGATGACACGCAGGTCGCTGCGCACGACGTCGGGGTCGAACGGCTCGTGGGTGGTGGATCCGGCGCTGACGAAGCCGGTGTCGTAGTTCATGCCGAAGACGCGCATCGAGAACTCCACTCTTAGGGTACGACGCGTACCCTATAAGGTACGGCGCGTACCCTGCAAGGCTATGAGCAGGAGGCGACGGGGCGAGGAACTGGAACAGGCGATCCTGCGGGCCGCGGCGGAGGAACTACGCGAGTCCGGATACGCGGGGATGACGATGGACCGGGTGGCCGCCCGCGCCGGAACCAACAAGAACGCCATCTACCGCCGGTGGCCGCACCGGGCGGCGCTCGGCGTCGCGGCGTACCGCCACCTGTCCGACGCGGCCATGCCGAATCCGGACACGGGCACGCTGCGAGGCGACGCGCTCGAGATGCTCCGGCTCGCGAACGAGACGTGGTCGTCGCCGCACGGGGCCGTCCTGCGCGGCCTGCTCGCCGCCGCGGCCGACGATCCGGAGCTGCTCACGCTCATGCGCGAACGATCCGGCGCCGACACCATGGACCGTGCGTGGACCGGGATGCTGGAACGGGCCGCGGCCCGGGGCGAGGCGCCTGCGGCGGCCGTCCGTCACCGGGTGGCGACGGTACCGATGATGCTGCTGCGCGCCGAGTACGCGATGCGCGGCGTCCCGTCCGTCCCCGACAAGGTGCTGGTCGAGATCGTGGACGAGGTGTTCCTGCCCCTGGTACGTGGTCGCGGCTGACGCCACAGTTCATCGGCGGGCCCGCGCGATGTCGAGGCGCCGGCGCAGCACCCGTGGAGCGCGGGCGAGCACACCCGGGCCGTACCGGCGGCCGCCACCGCCCACAGCGGCAGCGCACCACCGTGGGCCACCAGGACGATCACCAGCGTCAGGACGAGGACCGGCGGCAGCCCGACGAGCGTCTCCACCGCCTTGTCCACCACCAGCTGATTGTCGCCCCCGACGGGTTGACCGGTGGCGAACCGAAGCATCCGCCGGGTCGGCGATCCGTAGGGTTCGGATCGACAGCAGGCATCTGCGCCGACTGAGGGGCGGCCGAGGACCGGTGGCAGCGCGTACGCATCGCCCGTCGCCCGCCCTGCTGGTCAGCCTGGCCACCTCGACCGGTCTGCTGGCAGCGCTGAGCGCGGCCGTCCGGAGCCGCCGGGTGCCGCCCTGGGAACGGGACCTGTTCGCCCTCCTCAACCACCTTCCCGCCGGGCTGACTCCGGTCCTGGTCCTGGTCATGCAGCTCGGCTCCTACCCGGCGGTGTTCGTCGCCGCCACCGCGGCCGTCCTGGCCCGCCGGATCGGCACGGCGTGGAGCCTGCTGCTGGCCGGGAACCTGGCGTACTGGCTCGCGGTCGCCGCCAAGGCCGCGGTCGCCCGGCAGCGGCCGGCGGCGTTGCTCACCGATGTGGTCCTGCGGGAGACGATCACCGGACGGTACGGATACCCCTCGGGACACGTCGCGGTCGCCACCGCCCTGGCGCTCGTCGCGGCGCGGGCCGGGGGCACCCGGTGGCGCCGGGCGGCCTGGGTGGCGATCGCCCTGGTGGCCGGGGCCCGGATCCACGTCGGGGCGCACCTGCCGGTCGACGTGCTCGGCGGGTTCCTCGTCGGCTGGCTCGCGGTCTGCGTGACACGGCTCGTGGTCGGCGAGGTCGGGCCGCAGCGGTCGGTGCCCGCCCTGCGGGCGGCGCTGCGGCGACGCGGGATCGACGTGGCAGGGCTGACGCCGATCCACGGTGACGCCCGGGGTTCGCAGCCGTGGCGGGCGGTCACCACCGGCGGGCGGCAGTTGTTCGTCAAGGTGACCGGCGGCGAGCAACGCGACGCGGACTGGGCCTACAAGCTCTACCGCCGGGCGCGGTACCGGCACGTGGCCGACGCGCCCCCGTATCTGAGCGCCCGCCAGCAGAGCGAACACGAAACCTGCATGACCCTGCTGGCCGAGCGCGGGGGCGTGCGGATCCCGGCGGTCGTCACGACCGCCGCGATGTCCGGCGGGGACGCCGTCCTGGTGCAGGAGTTCATCGACGCCGCCCCGCTGCACGCCGTCGTCGGACCGGTCCCGCCCGCCGCCGTGCGCGACGCGTGGGACCAGGTGGGTCGCCTGCACCGGGCCGGCATCGCACACCGCGACCTGCGCGCCGCGAACGTGCTCGTCGGCCGGGACCACGTCTACCTGGTGGACCTGGGCTTCGCCGCCGACGACGCCCCGGCCGACCAGCGGGCCCGTGACGTCGTCGAGCTGATGGTCGCGCTGTCCACGCGGGTGGACCCCGCCGCCGTGGTCGCCGCCGCGGTCGACCGTCTGGGCGCCGCGGCGGTCGCGGACAGCGTGCCGTTCCTGCAACCCGCGGTGCTGTCCCGCGCCGGCCGCAGCGCCCTGCGCGGCCGTCCCGGCATGCTCGACAGCCTCCGTCAGGAGATCGTGCGGCGCTGCCCCGACCGCGACCGCCCGGCGGCGAAGGTGGTCCGGTTCAACCGCCGCACCGTCCTGGAGCTGCTGATCCTGGGGCTGATCGTGCACCTGCTGCTCCCGCAGCTCGGCGAGATACGCACCGCGGCGCGTCTGATCCTGCACGCCGATCCGCTCGCGGTCGCCGCGGCGCTGCTCGGCTCAGCTCTGACCTACCTGCTCAGCGGCGTCGTGCTCCGGCTCGCCGCGGCCAAGCGGATCCCGCTGGGCGAGGCCACCCTGGTGCAGGTGGCCGCGTCGTTCGCCAACCGGCTGGCTCCCGGCAGCCTCGGCGGCGCCGCGCTCAGCCTGCGGTACCTGCACCAGAGGGAACTCACCACCGCCGACGCGGCCACTGCCGTCGGTGTCTCCCGCGCCGCCGGTGCGGTGTCGGTCGTGCTGCTCCTGCCGGTGCTGCTGCCGTTCGCCCGCCGGCCCGCCCGCATCCTCACCCATGACGCGACCAGGGCGATACCGCTGCTGCTGGGTGCCCTGGCTGTGTTGCTCGTCCTGGCGGCCGTCCTCGCCGCGCCACGGCTCCGGCGGCGCGGACGCGACGCGGCCGGCCAGGTCGTCACCGCCCTGCGCGCCCTGACCCGTCAGCACGGCCTGTGGTGGCTCGTCGTCGCGTCCACGGCGCTCACGCTCACCTACGGCCTCTGTCTCTACCTCGCGCTTCTCGCCACCGGCCCGCTCCCCCTCGCGCACCTGCCCCCGGTGATCCTGGTCTGCCTCGTCGGCGAGGGCGTCTCGTCCGCCGCGCCCACCCCCGGCGGGCTCGGCGCCACCGAGGCCGCGCTCGTCTCCGGGCTGCTGCTCTACGGAGTGCCACTGGACGCCGCCGTCGCGGGCACCCTGATCTACCGTCTCGCGACGTTCTGGCTCCCGGTACCGCCGGGGTATCTGGCCCTCCGGCTCCTGACCCGCCGCCGGCTGCTGTGAGCGCCGGGCGGCCGCCGGTCGTCGCGGCGGCCGGCGGCGGTACGCGGGGCGGCCTCAGCCGGGGGCACCGGCCCGGATGTCGTCGACGAGTTCCCGTACGGCCTCCCGGTACTCCGGCTCGGTGTGGTAGTGCCAGTGGCGTTCGACGGGCGGCGGCACGGTGTCCGGCGCCTCCACGACGACGCTGCGCGGATCCCGCAGCCGGACGTCGACCGCCTCGGCGGCCGGGGGCAGGTGGGCCCGCAGAGCCGGGTCGGCGAAGATCGGGCCGCCGATCGGATCGGTGTCGCGCCACAGGTTGCGCCAGCGCCAGCCGATCCGGTCGCCGACGTCGCGCAGCGCCTCCTCACCGAGATAGGCGGGGTAGAGGCGGGCGTAGATGCGGTGCAGTGGACTGCCGTGGGTCAGCAACGCGACGTGGGGCAGGGCCTCCGGCGGCAGTTGCAGGACGGTGGCGGCGGCCAGGACGGAGCCGTGGCTGTGTCCGGAGATCACCACCGGGCCCTGCGCGGCGAGCGCGGAGACCCGCCGGGCCAGCTCCGGTACGGCGCGGGCGGCGTAGCACGGCGGCGCGAACGGGTGCACCGTACGCGGCCAGAACGTGCCCAGGTCCCACAGGACGCCGACGAGCCGGCGGGTCTCCGGCGACCGGTACGCCCGGTAGCCCAGGATCAGCAGCCCGATGACGAGCAGACTGATGGCCCAGATGCCGACGTCCGTCACGTACGCGGTCAGCACGGCGAGCGTGTCGTGCCGGCGGCCGAGGCGGGCGACGAGCTGGGTCGGGCCGATCCCGATCAGGTCGAGCGCGACGGTGGCGAGCCCGACCGACGAGATCACGAAGAACGCCACGAACGTCGGCCCCAGTTCGTCGGTCACGAAGGACCGGGCGATCGTCGAGCGGACCGCGTCGAGTCGTGGTGTCGCCTCGGCGGGCGCGTCGGGATAGTCGTGCTCGACCACGTGCCGCGCGTACGCCCGCCGCCGGCGCCGGGCCACCGGCAGGGTGACGGCGATCGCCGCGCTGACGACCAGCAGAGCGGCGAGCCCGGCCAGCGCCGCCCACCAGTACCCGACGGGTGGTTCCAGCGGGCCCAGGGCGGGTGGGTTGTTCCGGATCGGGTCGGGGATACGGCCCCGGTCGAGCTGGTCCGCCGTCCGGAACACGAGCGTGGCCGTGTAGGCCGAGGCGACGGTGACCGACATGGCGGCGACCAGCGGTGTGCCGAGCCCCCGGAGCAGGGCGCGGGAACCGGCCGGCCGGGCGCGCCGGCGCACGAGCGTCACCGCGGCGATCAGGACCAGCATCAGGCCCTGCGCCGCGACCAGACCGGCGACGGCGCCCTCGTAGCCGGGCATCTGCCCGGCCGGCACGGGCACCTCCCGCCGGGACACGGCGTACCCCAGGCTCGACACGGTGGCGACCGCGACCAGGATCCAGACCACGCGGCGCAACGGCCCGGCCCGCCCGGCGGGGACCGTCACTGTCAGCAGCACGGCGCAGAGGACCACGAGCCCGGCGGTGAGGCCGAGCAGCCCGACGGCGACGGCGCCCCACCGGCCGTGCGACACCGCGACGACGAGGCTGACGCCGACGGTGCCGGCACCGAGACCCACGTGGATCTGGCGCAGCCACGAGGTCATCTGCTCGTCGTGCCAGACCCCGGGGGCGGCGAGACTCCCGGTGGACTCCAGGAACCGCCCGCGCGGCGGGGCCGAGCCGAAGCCCTCGAAAGCGGCGGCCGACCGCTTCCCGACGGCCCAGAACACCCGCAGCGCCAGCAACGGGACCAGTGCCAGCACGGCCAGGCGCGGGCCGATCGGCAACGCCACCAGCCACGACAGGTACGGTCTCCCCTCCCGGCACTCGGCGTACGGGACGCACTGCCAGCCGGTCAGGTTCATGGTGACCCCGACCAGCGCCAGCGTGAACGCCACGGTCAGCGATCCGGCCAGCAGGCGGCACAGCCCGCCGAGCAGGCCGCAGCGGTCCACCGGCGTGGAACGCATCCACACCGCCAGGTTGCTCAGCATGAACGGCAGCAGCACCAGCATCGACGCCGTACGCACCGCCACCCCGGCGGTCAGGGTTCCCCACCGGTACGCCTCCACCACCACCCCGGCAGTCGCGCCGCCGGCCGAGCCGAGCCCTTCCCGGACCCGGTAGAACCCGGCGTGCCCGTCGCCGGCCACACGCACCACTATCGGATGGTCGACGATCGTCTCCGCCGACGCACCGGACACCCCGTGGATGCGCAGCTCGACGCCTCTGTCGCCGCCGGGTATCTCCACTATCGAAGCGTCACAAAGACGGCCCGCCCCGCGCTGCCGAACGCGGAACAGAGGGCCGCTGTCACCTCATGCCGGCCGCGGCGGCGGTAACCGGGTGCGGACCGGACCGGACGGGAAACCGCACGCCGGTGAGGTCCTCGGAGACGGCCCAGAGCCGCTGCTGGACGGCCGCCTCGTACGACTGCGGGCTGGAGGTGACCAGCCGGGGGTGACCCTTCACCTCGTACCGTCCGCCGGGGCCGTAGTACTGGCCGCCGAGCACGGCGGGGTCGGTGGCGGCCCGCAGCGTGGGCAGCGCGCCCATCGCGGGTGTCTGGGTGATCAGCGGCGCGAGCCAGGTGAGCGGGAGCCGCAGGGCCGCCGGGGTGTTGCGGGCGAGTTCGGTGCTGGACATGCCGGGGTGCGCGGCCACCGCGACAGTGGTGCCGTACGGGGCGAGCCGGCGTTGCAGCTCGTACGTGAACATCAGGTTGGCCAGCTTGGACTGCCCGTACGCGGCGGCCCGGCCGTACGAGCGCTCGAAGTGCAGGTCGTCGAAGTGGATCGCGGCCCGGATGCGGTGGCCGGTGCTGCTGACCGTCACCACGCGTGAGCCGGGCACCGGCAGCATCAGGTCCAGCAGCAGCCCGGTGAGCGCGAAGTGGCCGAGATGGTTGGTGCCGAACTGGAGTTCGAAGCCGTCCCGGGTGGTCCGCTTCGGGGTGTACATCACGCCGGCGTTGTTGACCAGCAGGTCGATCCGGTCGAACCGGGACCGCAGCGCCGCCGCGGCGGTGCGGACGGAGTCGAGCGAGGTCAGGTCAAGCGCCTGCACGCTCACGTCGCCGGTGAGGCCGGCTGCGGCCCGCTCGCCCTTCCCGACGTCGCGGACGGCGAGCACGACCGAGGCGCCGCGCTCGGCCAGTCGCCGCCGAGCCTCGCGGCGGCCTACCGGGCCGAGCCCGAACTGGCCCGCCTGCACCTGGAGATGGCGGACTCGCTGACGATGGCCCTGACCGCGACCCTGCTGGGCGTGCTGCCCCGGGCCTGACCGGCTGCCCCGCGCGCCACCGGCGCTGCGGGGCAGCCGGACCGTCAGCACCAGGTCAGCGTCGAGTTGACCCGCGTGACGTTGCTGATCGTGTTGTTCGCCCCGCCGCACGGGCTCTGGGTGATGTTCGTGTTGGTGACCGTCAGGTTCTGGAAGCGGATACCGGAGGAGATCGGGAACTCGGTCCGCGAGGCGATCCGCACCTCACCACCGCCCGTCACCGTGCCGGACACCCCGGCGATGGTGACGTTGTAGCAGTTCTCCACGAGGATCGAGTTGTTCCCGGTGTTCGAGATCGTCACCCGGTCGATGACCGCGCCGCCGGACTCCGACACGCAGAAGACCCCCCGGCCACCGCCGGACGCGATCACGGTGCCGACCCGGATGTTCGTCGGGTACGAGCTGCCGACCCGGCCGTTGCGGTTGGCCATCCGGAACGCCGCGTACCCGGTTCCGGTGCCGGCGCCCTGCGCGTCGACGGTGCCGACTGTGGCGTTGATCGTGTCGTTGAGCAGCAGGCCGGAGTAGCCGGTGTTGCGCGCGGTGACGGTGCCGATCGTCAGGCCGTCCACGCCGTACGTCTCCACGCCGTGCGCGCCGGTCCCCGACACGTACACGGTGTCGATCCGCACGTTGCGCACCTTGACCGCCCGGTCGCCGCCGTGGTTGTCGATCCGCACCCCCAGGCCGCCGGACAGCCGCATGTCGATCTGGCCGAGCGTCAGGTTGTTCACGTTGCGCATGAAGATCCCGTACAGCGGCGCCCCGGTGAGGGTCAGGTTCTGCACCTCGACGTCGGTGGTCCCGCGCGAGTACACGGGCGCATAGTCACCCGACCCCGAGCCGGTCACGTTGATCGTGCCGCAGACCGCGAGCGTCGTGTACGACGGCAGCGACAACCGCGACCCCGCGCTCATCGACCCGGAGCCGCGCACCACCACCCGCTGCTTCGCGGTCCGTCCCGCCGGCAGGGAGTTCACCGCTGCCTGCATCGCGGCGAGCATGTCCCCGCCCGAGTACACGGTCGACGATCCGTTGCGCGCCGTCCAGGTGCCGCCGTTCAGCACGGCCTCGGCCTGGTAGGAGCCGCTGCCGCACCCGGTGGACGGCGGCGGCGTGGTCGGCGTGCCGCCGGTGCCCACCCGGACCATCTGCCACTGCTGGTTGGTGCCGTTGAGATCGGCGTACTGGCTGACCCGGGCGCCGTCGGCGGTCGACCTCTCCCAGACCTCCAGTGCCTTGCCGGAGTGCCTGTTTATCAACCGGATGTAGCCGCCGTCCGAGTCGCGCACCTGGAACTGCTGGTTGGCGGCGTTGAGGTCGGGCCACTGCCGGTACTCCGCGCCGTCCGCGACGTTCCACTCCCACAGGTCGACCACCTTGCCGCTGTGCCGGGCACGGAGGCGGTAGTAGCCGCTGCCGGAGGAGACGAACTGGAACTGCTGCCACTCGCCGTCGTTGCGGGACCACTGCTGGATCGCCGCGCCGTCGCTGGTCGAGGTGTCCCGGACGTCGAGGGCCTTGCCGCTGTTGCGGTTGACGAGCACGTACCAGGCGCTGGTGTCGATGGTGGCCGCCTGCGCCGACGGCGCGGCCACCACTGCCACGCCGATCGCGGCGGCCAGCGCCGCCACCAGGGTCAGCGCCAGGCCGGCGCGCCGGCCCCGGCGGGCGCCGGGCGGCGACGTCACTGCGGGGTTGAGCATCGTTCGACCTCCGAGAAAGGGGTACGCCGAGTCCGGCGCAGCGGTTGTCGGGGCGCCTACTCCAGGTGGAACGTGGCCGCGGCCCGGTCCGCGCCCGTACCCACCGTTTCGAGCTGGAGCAGTCCGTCCCGGTGGCGGACGTACCGGCCGGGGTAGTTCTGCGATTCCAGGGAGAGCCCCTCGGTCGTGGCCAGGCCCGGTCGGCGCTGGAAGCTCGCGTCGCCGTCGAACAGGGCCGAGCCGTCGTCGCGTTCGACGGAGAGAGCGAAGGCCCGGTGCCGCAGGTAGTAACCGGGGAAGTTCGTCGACTCCAGCGACACCGATCCGGCGCCGGCGAGACCGGGGACGAGGCGGAACTGCGAGTCGGCGAGGTTGGTGACGTTCGGTTCGACCCGGGCCCGGTAGTCGTAGTGCCGGACGTAGGCGGCCGGGAGATCGTGCGAGCGCAACCGGACCGGTGTGGCGCCGTCGGGTACGGGGATGCCGAGGTTCGGCGTGCCGTCGGCGTTCCAGTACAGCTTCTGGATCCGGGTCCGCCGGTTCGGGTCGTTGAGCGGATCACCGCTGATGTCCCGGTAGTTGCGGTCGTGGTAGACCAGGATGTCGCTCTGCCCGTCCTCGGAGACGGTGAAGGAGTTGTGGCCGGGGCCGTACTGGCCGGTGGCGGCGTTGCTCGCGAACACCGGGGTCGGGCTCTTGCTCCAGGAGGCGGGGTCGAGCAGGTTCGCGCCGGCCGACGCGGTGAGCATGCCGAGGCAGTAGTTCGCGTCGGTGGCGCTGGCCGAGTACGTGAGGAAGACCCGGCCGTTGCGCTGGATCACAGCCGGTCCTTCGGCGACGCGGTAACCGCGGGTCTCCCAGTCGTACGCCGGCACGACCAGCCGGGCCACCGGGCCGGTGATCTGCCACGGTTCGGCGCCCGTCCGGGCGAGGTAGACGTTGGAGTTGGTGGCGATACCCGGTTCCTGCTGGGCCCAGGTCAGATACCGCACCCCGTTCACCACGAACGTCGAGGCGTCCAGGCTGAACGTGTCCCACGGGGTGGTGATCCGGCCGCGTTCGGTCCACGAGCCGGTCAGCGGGTTCGCGCTCGCGTTCTCCAGCACGTACATCCGGATCCGCCACACGTCGTCGGTCCGCCCGGCGGCGAAGTAGACGTACCACCTGCCGTTTATGAAGTGGATCTCCGGGGCCCAGATGTGGGCGCCCATCTCGCCGCTCGTGTGCCGGCGCCAGATCGTCGTCTCCGTGGCGGTGGCCAGCCCTTGCAGCGTGGTGGCCCGCCGGAGCACGATCCGGTCGTACTGCGGCACCGTCGCGGTCATGTAGTAGTAGCCGTCGGTGTGCCTGACGATGTGCGGGTCGGCGCGTTGGTCGACCAGCGGGTTGGCGTAGTTCACCGCGGGCGCCGCCTGCGCGGGGCCGGGCGCGGCGAGACCGGCGGACGCGGTGAGCATCGCGAGCGCCGCGGCCAGGATCGGCCGCAGACGACGGCGGGCCGGGTCGGCGGTGCGGGCCGGGTCGGCGGCCGTGCGGCGGGCCGGGTGGAGAAGGTGACGAGGCGACATGCGCGCCCTCCCTGGTGGCCGGTTCAGTACACGTAGGGCCAGGCAGCGGCGTCGTAGCCGATGCGGTTGACGCCGAGCAGCGACGCGCCGTTCTCGGCGTAGTAGTGGTAGAAGAGGACGTCGCCGTCGGTGTCGGCGAGGACCGCCTGGTGGCCGGGGCCGTGCACGCTGCCGTGCGAGGCCAGGATCTGCGTGCCGCCCTCGGCGAGCATGTCCCGGCCCGCGCGGTCGACGAACGGCCCGGTGGGGCTCGCCGAGCGACCGACCATGATCCGGTACGTGCTGGCGGCGCCCTGGCAGCATCTGTCGAACGAGACGTACAGGTAGTACCAGGCGCCGCGCTTGACCAGGACGGGCGCCTCGATGCCGGGGCCGTAGTTGGCGAGCGCGTACATGGCGGTGCCGAGCCGGCGTCCGGTGGCCGGGTCGATCGGGATCATCTTGATGCCGGACCAGAACGAGCCGAAGGTGAGCCACCAGCGGCCCTGGTCGTCGACGGTGAGGTTCGGGTCGATGGCGTTGAAGTCGTCGGTGGTCCGCGACTCGACGACGAGCCCCTCGTGGGTCCAGCTCCCGGAGTTCCCGGTGGTGCTGGTGGCCAGGAAGATCGCCGAGCGGTTGGAACCGAACGTCGACGCCGAGTAGTACAGGTGGTAGCGCCCGTTGCGGTACGACAGGTCCGGCGCCCACAGGTTGCGCGCTCCCCCGGTGTACGTGGTGGTCCACGGCGCGCCGCCGGGGAAGACGGCACCCGCGTTGCGGAAGGCGATCCGGTCGGCGGAGGTCTTCAGCGCGATGCCGTCACCGGTGTGCGCGACGAGGTAGGTGCCGTCGGGTCGCTTGACCACCGTCGGGTCGTGGACGCCGATGTCCCCGGTCACCCGGCCGGGCTGCGGGTAGGCCGGTGCCGGGGTGGTGGGCGCAGGGCTGGTGGGTGCCGGGGTCGTCGGCGTGCCGCCGCCCAGCCGGATCAGCTGCCACTGCTGGTTGGCGCCGTCGAGATCGGCGTAGCCGGCCAGCCGGCCACCGTCGGCGGTCGACCACTGCCACACGTCGACGACCTTGTTCCACTGCCGGTTCACGAACCGCACGAACCCGCCCGCGGAGTCCTGCAACCGGAACTGCTGGGTGGCCGACGAGCGGTCGGTGCTCTGCACGAGCTGGGTGCCGTCGCCGCCGTCCGGCAACTCCAGCACCTTTCCGCTGTGCCGGGACCGCACCTTGTAGAACCCGCCGCCGGCGTCCACGAACTGCCACTGCTGCACCGCGAGGTCGTTGCGCGTCCACTGGTTCACCGGCGCGTTCTCCGCGGTCGACCAGTCGTACAGGTCCATCGCCTTGCCGCTGTGCCGGTTCACGACGACGTACGACGCGGACGTGTCGACTGTCGCCGCCGACGCCGGCGGCATCCCTGCCACCACACCCGCGGCGAGGACGGCCGCCGCCGAGACCACGACCGCGGCCGTACGCGTCGTCCGAGCGGTCCCTGTCACCGAAACCTCCTGCGCTCGGCCGCCTCCGGCTCCCGGAAGCACGATCGGGGGCGAAGGATGATGGCGGCGGCGTTACGTCCGGGTTACCGGTCATGTTGTCGATAACATCGATATCTGTCAAGGTCTCGCTGATTTCCGCTGCAGCCCGGCGTCACATCACGGCGCACTCGTCTCACGGCGCGGGCGGTTAGTTAGCGCTAACAGAGCTGCTGACAGGGCTCCGGCCGCACGCCGGAGCCGCGTCGCCGGCTTAGCGCGGGTCGGCCGGACCCGGGTCGTTCGCGTCCACGATGGAGACCGGAGTGCCCAGCTCCACAGTGCGGGACACGGTGCAGAGCCGGTCGTGCGACTGCCGCAGCGAACGCGGCAGCACCTCTCGTGCCCGGTCACCGTCCGCGCCGTCCGGGAACGTCACCGCGAACGTGACGGTGAGGTTCTCCATCCGGTTCCCGGCCTCCGGGTCACGGATCTTGTCGCCGCTCACCGTGACGGCGAACCGGGTCGGTTCGGCGCGCCGGCTGGTCACGTGGTCGACGTCCACGGCGGTGCAGCCGCCGAGGGCCGCCAGCAGCAGTTCCACGGGCGTGAAGGTCGCGTCCTCCCCCGTACCCATCGACAGCTCGCCGCCGCGGGCGTTGCGCGCGACGTATCTGCCCACGCTGGTGCGCTCGATCTCCACCGACCGGAAGGTGTCGTCACTCATGCGACGAACCTACCGAAAAGCGTTCCGCGAACGTGCGGTACACCGGTGTGCCCGGCAACCCGTCACGAACGGCGAACACCACGAGGTCGAACCGGTCGACCACCCGGAGCGCGTCGGCGAACGCGCCGGCCACCGTCGCCGGGTCGTTCCGGAACACCCCGCACCCCCACGCGCCCAGCACCACTGTCCGATGCCCGTGCGCGGCCGCCACCTCCAGCACCCGCCGGGCGCGCCGGCCCAGCGCCGCCGGCACGTCCGCGGCGTGCTCCGGCTGATTGCGCACCATCGCGCCCAGGTTGGGCGCCGCCGCGGTCAGGAAGGACGTCGTGTACGGCTGGTCGAGCAGGTCGCCCTTGTCGTCCCGGAACACCGGCACGCCCGGCGAGTAGACGACCCGGTCGCTGTACCGCAGATCCCGCTGCGCCCGGTGGAAGGCGTAGAAGTCGGGCGCCGCGAGCAGACACGGGTACAGCGCGGACGCGCGGGCGATGCTCTCCTCCTGCGCCTTCGCGCCGCCCAGGAACCCGCCGCCCGGGTTCTTCGCCGACGCGAACACCAGACACGCCGCGCCGGGCCCGAGCCGGCGGGCCGCCTGCAACGTCGACTCGTGCGTCACCTCCAGGTCGCCGGTGCCGGGCTTCGCGCCGTCGACGTGGAGGACCTCGTCCGGCAGGTGCTCACGGGTGCCGGCGACGGCGGCGCGTACCGCCGCTTCGATCGCGATGTCCTCGCCGGCATTGTTGCGATAGCGTCCGGCTTCGGTGATCGCGACCGTCTGCCGGGCGATCTTCCGGAGACGGCCACTCCCCCGGCATACCCGTCGATGTCGTGCATGATCGGCAATCTAGGCAGTCCCTGCCGCGTCGGGCAACCGATTAGTGGCCGCCGCCGGTCGGCTCGCCGGGTCAATGGCAGCCGGTCCCGACCTCGGACCGAGGGCTACCGCCCCGCCGGCTCCCCCAGCAGCCGGTCCAGGGCCCGGTCGGCCACCGCCGCGATCGTGAGCGCCGGATTCGGTCCCACCGGCCCGGGCATCGCCGAGCCGTCGAGCACGTAGAGGCCGGGATGACCGAACACCTGGCCGTGCCCGTCGCACACCCCGTCCCCCCGGTGGCGGCCCATCGGCGCGCCCCCGAGCGGATGGACGGTGACCACCCGGCGCAGCCACCACGCGGGGTTGTCGGTGTAGCGGCCACCCAGGACGTCGGCCACCGCTCGCATCGTGGACCGGACCGCCGCGAAATAGCCGGCGCTGGTCCGGGTCGTCCAGTCCACGTCGAGGTGGTCGCCACGCAGCCGGAACACGCCGTCCGGCACGTCCCGTCCCATACCGAGGATCGGCAGCGAGCCGGCGGAGAGCCGGCCGTCGCCGAGCAGCCGGGCCAGTCCCCCGCCCAGACCGCTGCGGGGCGAGCCGGTGAGCCGGGCCGACAGCCAGTCCACAGCGAACCGCAGCCGGCGGGCCGGGGCGCCGGACAGCCGGGACGACTCCGCCAGCCAGTCCACGAACCCGGGATAGCCGCCGTCCTGAAGATAGAAGCCGCGGCCCGGAGAGCCGTCCCCGTCGTGCGCGTCCCCCACCCGGATGGCCGTGGTGATGACGGGCCCGCGGCTGGCCGAGAAGCGGGTGGCGTCGCCGCGACGTGGTGGCCGGATCAGCCCGAGCAGATCACCGTTGCCGCTGAACCGGGTGCCGAGTGCCGGGCCGACGGCGGGCAGCCGGTGCCGGTTCCGCAGCAGCAGGTACGTGGTGCCGTACGTGCCCGCGGCGAGCACCAGACGGTCACAGGTGATCGTCCTGCCCGGCCGGGCGCGGCCGTCGCTCCGCCGGTCCTCGTCGGCCGGGTCGTGTACGAGATACCGGACCTCGTACCCGCCGCCGCGCCGGGGGCGGATCGACCGGACCTCGGCGCGGGTCCGCAGTTCCGCGCCGTGCCACCGGGCCGCCGACAGGTAGGTGTGGTCGAGGGTGTTCTTGGCGCCGTCGTTGCAGCCGATGTCGCACTCTCCGCACAACCGGCAGGTGCGGCGCGGCGCGGCGTGCAGGTTGCCGTACGCCGGCTCGGCGATCAGCGCGGCCGGGACCGGCTCCGCGCCCGGCCCCGGAGCGAAGCTGACCGCGAGCGGCGGGTACTGGTACGCCAGTCCCAGCCGTTCGGCTGCCGTCCTCATCGCCGCCGCCTTGGGCACCGAGCGGTACGGCGGACGGTCGGCCGGGAACCGGCTGGCGCCCAGCATCCGCTCGACCCGGTCGTAGTGCGGGTCCAGGTCGGCCCGGGTCACCGGCCAGTTCTCATGGCCGGCGCCGGGCACCGGATCCTCGGTGACGAACCAGTGCTCGTCCTTGCGCAGCAGGACGTTCGCGTAGATCAGGGAGCCGCCGCCGAGGCCGCTGGCCACCACCGACTCCAGTCCCCGGAAGGTCCACACGTCGAACAGGCCGTACAGCCCTTCGCTCGGATCCCAGAACGCCCGGCCCATCTCCTGCGGCGTACGCGGGAAGCTGCCCGGCGGGTACTGCCGCCCGCGCTCCAGCACCACGGTGCGGCGGCCCGCCTCCGCCAGCCGGTACGCGGCGACCGAGCCGCCGAATCCGGAGCCGACGACCACCGCGTCGACGTGCTCGTGGGTTTCCATGTTCCGGTCTCCTCTCGGAGCGCGTGGATCAGGGGCGCGTGGGTCAGGGGCGCGTGGTCAGGGAGGCCGTCTCCTGGAGTCCGCGGAGCACGTAGGGCACCGCCTCGGCCTGGAAGTCGATGTCCGGCGCCAGTTCGCGCACCGAGCCCTCGAGCACCAGCAGGGCGAGGATCGGGAAGACGAACTGCGGGTCGGCGTACAGGCCGCGGGAGCGCTGGATGGCGAAGAGCGAGGCCGCGAAGGACACCAGGTCGAAGTCCGCGGCCGCGACCGAGCTGTTGCGGGCCACCAGCGCCACCACGTCCTCCCGGAAGCCGTCCCGGTCGTACCCGCCGCCGGGCGCCCGGGCCGTCGACAGCAGGACCTCGGCGCAGCGTCGCCCGTCGTTGCGGCCGAGGTGGTAGAAGAACTCGGCGAAGGTACGGCGCGCGAAGTCGGTCAGACAGCGGACGAAGCCCGCGTCGACGATCACCGCCGTCCCGTCCGCCATCAGGTAGAGGTTTCCCGGATGCAGGTCACAGTGGACGAAGCCGTCCCGGAAGAGCATCTGGTAGGCGGCCCGCAGCCCGTTGAGCACCGCCGTCCGGCGAGCGCCTGTCGGCTGGGCGTCGCGTACCAGCCCGTCCATCCACTCCGTCACCAGAACCGTGCGGCTGGACAGCTCGGGCACGACGGCCGGCACCCGGACATCGGGCAGGGTGTGCAGGTTCTCCCGCAACCGGGTCAGCGACCGGGCCTCGCGGACGAAGTCGAGTTGCTCGTACACGGCCGCCGAGACCTGGTCGACGATCTCCGCCAGCGGAACCCGGCGCAGCGCCGGCAGCCGGCCCACCGCGCGGGCGACGGCGCCGACCAGAGCCAGGTCGAGCCTCATGGTCCGGTCGATTCCCGGCCGCCGCACCTTGACGGCCACCTCGCGGCCGTCCCTGAGCCGTGCGCGGAAGACGCAGGCGATGCTGCCCGCCGCCGTGAGGGTCAGCCCGGACGCCTCCCCGACGACGGAGCCGGTCAACCTCGGCGGCACGGTCCGGACGACCGCGGCGATGTCGGACGGCGGTGACACCCGGTCGTGCAGCCGGGACAGGCTCCGGCAGAGCCGGGGAGGCAGCACGTCGGACCGGGTGCTGAGCACCTGTCCCAGCTTGACGTAGGCCGGGCCGAGCCCTTCGACGGCATCGGTGAGCGTGGCCGCCACCCGCTCCCGCGGGGCGACCCGGCCGGCGCCGCCCGGACCGGTCCGGCGCAACGCGTCGACCAGCAAACGGGCGCCGAGCCGGCCGGTCCAGCCGGCCAGCAGGACGGCGACCGTTCCCGCCCGGACCACGAGTGACAATCGTACGAACATTGATTCCCGCACCGCTTTCTCCCGACCTCGACGACGGGGGGAACAATAGTTCGCAACGACCCCCGACCGGGTTTCTCGAATGCAGGAGAGCAAGACTTCGCAGTTCTCCGGCATTCGCAGTTACGCGTTCTTGCTGCGCTGCGCCGGACGGTTGACGCCGCGCTGCCGCGCTGCCAACCCTGGAGGGGCACCACCGCAGGCGGGGCCATGGCATGTGGAGCAGCGGCCAGCGGAGCCGGCCGCCACCGGGCGGCTTCATGGTTCTTCGCCTGCGGCCCGAATCCTGAACCGGCAATGAGGTCGCGAATGGTTCGCACTCGGTCTGCAGCCGGTGCCCGTATTCGCCATCCGAGGCGGAACCCCCGATGACTGCTCCGCATCGGGATCCGCCGCACGCATAACACAGGCACCGCAATCACCAGAGATGAAAGGGTGATCACGAAAATGACGCTCCAATCCATCGGCCTGTCCACCGGGGGCCGGGACCGCGCGCCGCAGTGGGAGCATTACCTCAAGGGTGACCCGGCGCTGCTGAACAGCGAGTTCGGCGACATCCTGGACCGGGACGCCGTCCGGCTCGACATCCGCACCGACGACCAGGTGGCGTACGAGGCGCTGCACCACCCGGACCCGATGGTTCGCGAGCAGTCGCTGTACCAGGCGATGGACCGCCGGCTGACCGGGACGATCGACCTGATCGCCGAGAGCATCGCCAGCGACGAGAACCGCGAGGTGCGGTGGAACGCGCTGTGGGCGCTGGAGAAGATCGGCGGCCCGCGGGCCCTGCAGGTCATCGAGCGGCACATCGACGACGACGACGCGGACGTCGGCGAGTGGGCGCGGTTGTTCAGCTCCGAGCTGCGCACCGGCGTGCCGGCCTTCGACAACCGGTCGTTCACCTGGGACGGCGACCGGACCTTCGACGAGACGATCCTGCTCAACATCCACTGCGACGTCTACGTCGCCCTGGACGAGACGGGCCGCAACTGGGGCAAGATCTCCCTGTCCCCGCAGGGACTCGCCCGAAGCTACGGGCAGGCGCACGCGTGCCCGAACGTGGACACCCGCAACCAGAAGCTGATCATCAGCAAGACGCTCTCCGGCCTGCACGACGACGGCTCGCCGCACACCGAGAACTTCGTGTTCCGGGGTCTGACGAACCACGCCAACGCCGGTCGGGGCAGCTTCTACTTCGAGTCCCGCGGTCTGCGCCCGGTCTTCCTGTCCGGCCGCGCGGACGACGACAGCCTGGGCCACCGCAACGAGATGGTCGCGGCCAAGCGCAGCGGTGAGTGGACCCTCGACCCGCAGATCCAGATCAAGGGCGAGTCGGCCATCCGCTACGTCCGGGGCCGCGTGCACACCTGGGGGTACGTCAACTTCGACACCATGGCGGGCAGCTCGCTGGAGGAGGTGCTGTTCCCGGGCAACAGCATCCTCGGCACCCTGGACACCCCCACGGGGCCGCTCGCCAACGCGTTCATCGTGGGCACGTTCAAGGGCAAGCTGGTCGACTGGGACGGCGACGGCAAGATCAACGTCAACTCCCTCGACATCTACTCCACGCTCGACGGGGACGTCGACTCCGACCAGGACGGCGTAGCCGACATCCCGGGCGTGCAGTTCTGCCCGCGCACCAACTGGATGAACTGAGCTGATTGGTCTCCGGGGCGGACGGCGAATGCCGGCCGCCCCGGAGCCGTATCTGTGGATTCTTTGGCGGGCCGATGACGACAATCAGTGTCTTTGCCACAGTCAGGTCTTTCCGCCGTCGACATCACGCCATTGGTGAGGACATTAGCAAGATTGCGACTATACGCACAGCGTGACGAGCTGTTGACTGAACGCTCAGCGGCGCAGCCGGCAGAACGTCAGTTCGAGTGCCTGGAGGCGTACGAATCTCGGGCCTTTGTGCCCGGATGAGGACTGGTCGGCGGCAAGGAGAGACGCCCGCCCGGACTCCGTCGGACCACCGTCCGATGCTCAAGTAAATCCTAGGGGAGGCCATACGATGACCACCGCCGATCAAGCATGGCGACAGGGGGGGAACTGTATGGATTGCGCCCAATTCATGACGTGCAGCACCCTGGGCGTCTGCCTCGGCAATCCTACCGACGCGGCCCGGCTGGATTCCGTCACCCGAGCCGTCGAATACATGACTGAATATCTTTCGGAACCTCAGCGGCTGTCCGACATCGCCCAGGCCGCATTGCTCAGCCCGTTCCACTTCCACCGGGTCTTCCGACACGTCACCTCCACCACGCCCGCGCGGTTCCTGACCGCGCTACGGATGGCTCAGGCCCGGAACCTCCTTGTCAATTCGAACCTGTCGGTGACCGAGGTCTGCATGGCCGTCGGCTACTCCAGTCTCGGCACCTTCATCAGCCAGTTCACCCGGCTGACCGGGATGTCGCCGCGTCGGTTCCGGTCCGCGATGTCCGTCTTCGGCCAGGTACGACTGAGCGAGCTGACCGATCCGGCCGCCGACCGCCACTGCGCCCCGGGCCCGGTCGGCGCCGTAACCGGAGGACCGAGCGGCGGCGGGTGCGCGGTGCTGGCGCTGTACCGGTCGGAAGAGCCCGACGACGTCCCGCTGACCTACGGCGTGCTGGAGACCAACCGTCTCAGCCGCATCCGGCCGCTGGCCGACGGGGCCTACCACGCCGTGGCGCTCGGGTTCGACAAGACCTCGACGCTGTCCGACGTGCTCGGCGACAACGGCCGGCAGGTGGAGTTCGTCGGCACGGGCGGCGCACCCATCGTGGTCCGCGGCGGGCGCACCTTCCGGACCTTCCAGGTCGCGCTGCGGCGACCTCGCCCCATCGATCCTCCGCTGCAGCTCACCTCGTCGGTGCTCGCCCTCGCCCAGCGCAGGCGTCCGCAGCTGCTGGCTACCGGCAGCTGACGACGCAGGACGGCGCGTCCCCGACGAGGGGGTGCCGACACCGCGGCGCCCGACCCCGTAAACCGGGCGGGGGCCGCGCCTGGGTGAGGCGGGGGAGGGCCCCCCGGCCCCCCCCCGGCGCGGCGCCGGGGCGCCCCCCCCCCGGGCGCTCGCCGATCGAGCAGCCGCCGG